>JAZDPW010000020.1:0-2106 GCA_043797305.1 Candidatus Jorgensenbacteria bacterium | reverse complement strand
GAGCGGATAACAATACTGAACCCCGCCCTCTATGCATTTTATGTATATTCTGAAAAGAAAGGATGGCGAGTTTTATATAGGATATACAAATGATCTAAAAAGAAGACTTGCCGAGCACAAAAAACAATATTTTTGCAATCTTGTTTATTACGAAGCATACATCACTGATAAAGCTGCTCGCAATCGTGAAATAAAACTAAAATACTACGGTAGCGCTTGGCGAGCATTGAGAAAAAGAATTGCCTAGAGGGCGGGGTGCGGAAATTCTAACCTCACTTCGTTCGCTAACAATTTCACGCATGAAGGGAAGTAAAAATACTCAAAAAATTTCAAAAAAATCAGCGGTCGCGATGGGTGGCCCGCTCAAACTCAAACCCTCCCGCTTCCACGCCAGCAAAAAATCATACAACCGCCGCCGAGTGAAAACCGAAATCAAAAAATTAACAAAATCCGCCTGAAAAGGCGGATTTTTGAAAAGAAAAAACCGCAAGCGGGGAATCGCGTTTCTGCGACTCGCACCGTTTGCGGCATTGGGTTAGGACTGTTCGGCTTCGGGCACCGCGTCAACGACTGGCGCCACCGGTTCCTCAGGCTGAACAACCTCGGTTTGCTTTTTGACCGGCTTGGGCTGGTTCGGGTCAATTCGCCCCAACTTCACCAGCTTACCATACACGGCCTGAAGCATAATACCGAGTGTTCCGAGGTTTTGATACTTCGGACCAGGGTCTCTCGGCTCAGTGTAGGAACCGAGAACATCCTCAAGCCACGCCGGATATTCGATAACACTGACCATTCCCTTCCTGTCCCGTTTGAAGTTGAAGAACAGGTCCGGAATCGGTCCCTCTTCCCCGCCCTCTCCTTTCAAGATAAAGGAATCCACGGGGGAAAGCTCCGACCAGTTTAAGTGGGCAGTTCCCACATTCCCCCGGCCGAGAATTTTGTCGATTGAGACCGTGGCTTTGGCAACCAGTGTCTGACGCTCGGCGTTAATTTTTGCCTCGCGCTCAGCCCGCGCCTGTTCCTTCTGTTCTTCCTCCTCGACCTTCTGGATCCCCATGATCAGCCAAGCACGGAGAGTTTTCAACATCCAGACATTCTCTGCCTGAATGTGAAGGGAATCGAGGTCGCCGCCGTAAATCATGTCGGCGCGGAGGAAAATCCCGGCATCCTTGATCTGATTGGCAGTCGTTTCCAGACCGCCAACGGCACCGAGAATCTTAATTTTCCCGAATACCACCTCAAACGCCACATGCCCGGAAGGATATTTCTTCCTCTCTGTTGGCCTCGCCGGAATGTAGAACAGAATTCGACCGTCCTTCTCGTCATTTTTCAAGTCGGTAACCGACATGGGTTTTTTTGCAACTTCGTTAAAAAGAAGAGCAAGCTTGTCAGCTTTCTGCTCTTTTCCAACCTTGAAGTTAGCGGAAACCAGCCGGCGAAGAGCGCCGATCGTCATCTGGGCTTCCGGCGATTTTGCGAATTGTGGACAGAGTTCATACTCTGCCCCGACAAAACGGACATGTCCAGCCGGAGCTGTTGTATCCAGTGTCCGGTGCGTCCGGGCAATGAATCCAATTTGGACCAAGCGAGTAAAAACGGATTTAGCCTCGCTCTCGATTGCGTTTTGTGCCAACGAAAGCACGTAAGTCACGACAACTACATTTCGGTACTCCGGATCAAGCGCCAAAAGGCGTTCAATCTCGGCCTCCAGTTTCCGACGGTCATCTTGCAACCTCTGAAAAAACTCGTCGGTTTCGGGCGTGCGAGCCGCTTCGACGATCCGCTTCACGAAATCCGGGATCATCGTCTCGGCCTCGTTTCTGAATTCGGCGATGTCCTTTTTCACCGCCACACGAATTTCCGCCGGCGGAGCGGACGAAACGATCATGTTGATTTTCGGCCGCTTGAAAGAATACGAAGTAGCCGGAACTGCAACCGCCGGCGCGACTTCCGCCTTGGCCGCCAGCTGAACTGATTCCGGCTTCTCGCCATTACTTTTTGTCAAAACAAGGGTCACACCCTTGTTTCCCAAAATCTCTTGAAGTGTAGGCATAACTTTTTCCTCCTTGCCCTTTATGGGACAAGAAATTGTATGGTTTTTTGTAA
>JAZDPW010000019.1:0-7340 GCA_043797305.1 Candidatus Jorgensenbacteria bacterium | reverse complement strand
TTTTCTTCGACAAAACGGAATAAATCGCCGTCCGCTTCATTTTCTTGTTGATTTTCTTTCCGTAATCTTTTTCCGGCCTCGGACCGTGGGTAACGCCGCCCCCGACCCATATCGGAGACCGAATCGAACCGTGTCTTGCCCTGCCCAACCCCTTTTGGGCCCAGGGTTTGCGGCCACCGCCCCGCACTTCGCTGCGGTCTTTTGTCGAAGCATACGGCTTCCTTCGATTGGCGGATTCCGAAACCAAAACCTGGTGAACTAAAGCCGGATTCCACTTTGCGCCAAAAACGCGGTCGGAAAGTTCAATCGTATCGACTTTCTTATTTTCTTTGTTGTAAACTTCCGCCTTCATGCTTTTCTAATTTCTATTACGGTTCCCCTCGCGCCCGGAACGGCACCTCTCACCATTAAAATTTTCTCTTCCGGTTTCACGTCGGCCACAACCAGATTTTTTACGGTAACCCGGTTAAAACCCATATGGCCGGCCATCTTGCGGCCCTTGATTACCCGCTGAGGAGCGGTTGCGCCGATTGAACCCGGAGCCCGAAGCCGGTCCTTTTGACCGTGGCTTTTCGGCCCGCCGGCGAAGCCGTAACGCTTGACCACGCCCTGAAAACCCCTGCCCTTACTCAAGCCGCTTACCCGCAGCTTATCATCGGGTTTTACTTCCTTTAAAAATTCGGAATCTTCCTTGAATTTCAAAATCGTGACCGGTATTACCCGTTCACCTTTCCAAATTTGGGTCATTTTAACTTTTTCCGCCAAAATTTTATTGGACATATATAGATACCAAAACAACAGGGTTCGAGCCCTGTTGTTTTGTAAAAACATTAGTCTTCGGCTAAACCCGGGGTAAATCTTAGCCCATCTTTATCTCAACGTCAACCCCTCCCGGCAAGTTTAAATCGGTCAGTGATTCAACTATCTTTTGGCTGGGATTCAGGATATCAATCAAGCGCTTATGGACCTTCATTTCAAACTGCTCCCGGGACTTTTTGTGAACGAAGGTGGAGCGATTGACCGTGTAACGCCGCACTTCGGTGGGCAACGGAATCGGACCGACTACTTCGGCGCCTTGACGACGCACGGCTTCAACGATCTGCTTCGCCGAAGTGTCGATAAGTTTCGCATCATATGCCCGAATCCGAAGGCGGAGCTTCTCGGCAATGGCCTGTCCTTCTTTCTTTGACATTATTTCGATATCTTCGTCACAACGCCGGCGCCCACGGTTTTACCTCCTTCCCGAATGGCAAACCGCTGTTTTTCTTCCAAAGCCACGGGTGAAATCAGTTTCACGGAAAATTTCACCGTGTCTCCCGGCATAACCATTTCAATGCCCTCCGGCAAAAACACTTCTCCGGTCACGTCGGTAGTCCTTATATAGAACTGCGGCTTGTAACCCTTGAAGAAAGGGGTATGTCGACCGCCTTCTTCTTTGGAGAGAATGTAAACCTCGGCATCGAATTCGGTGTGAGGCGTAACGCTTCCGGGCTTCGAAATAACCTGGCCGCGCTCGACGTCCTCTTTCTTTAGACCCCGGAGAAGCACGCCGATGTTGTCACCGGCTCTTCCTTCATCGAGAGTCTTCTGGAACATTTCGATACCGGTCACAACCGTTTTCGAGGTCGGCTTCAGACCGACTACCTCAACTTCTTCATTCACCTTCACCGTACCGCGCTCAACCCGGCCGGTTACAACCGTTCCCCGTCCTTCGATTGAGAAAACGTCCTCAACCGGCATCAGGAAAGGTTTGTCGGTTTCCCGCACCGGTTCGGGAATGAAATCATCGAGAGCTTTCACCAAATCGAGGATCGGTTTGGCTGCTTCATCGTCGGCGGATTTCACTTCAAGCGCCTTCAAGGCCGAACCGCGAATAATCGGGGTTGTATCTCCCGGGAATTCGTACTTCTTCAAAAGCTCCCGAATTTCGGACTCAACGAGGTCAATGAGTTCGGCATCGTCAACCATGTCAATCTTATTCAGGAATACGACAATGGCCGGCACGCCGACCTGACGGGCAAGAAGAATATGCTCCCGGGTTTGAGGCATCGGTCCGTCCGCAGCGGAGACCACGAGAACGGCGCCGTCCATCTGAGCGGCACCGGTAATCATGTTCTTGATGTAGTCGGCGTGGCCCGGCGCGTCAATGTGCGCGTAGTGCCTTTTCTCCGACTCGTACTCGCTGTGGTGGAGAGCAATGGTGATTCCTCTCTTTTTCTCTTCCGGAGCGTTATCGATCTGGTCAACCGTTTCGGCCTTCTTGGTAAGGCCCTTGAGGTGAAGAACGTGAGTAATAGCCGCCGTAAGCGTCGTTTTGCCGTGGTCAACGTGGCCAATGGTGCCGACGTTTACGTGAGGCTTCGTCCGTTCGAATTTCTCTTTTTCTGCCATGTTTTTATAATATTTTTTTTCGACCTATTATGTTTGCAACGCAAAATTAATCTTATCTAAATCTTGGAACCTGTCAAGGGACCAATTTATCCCCATTTTATTTCTTTCTCCCTTCGATTATGGCTTGGGCCACGCTTTGAGGCACCTCTTCGTAATGGGAAAATTCCATGTTGAACGAACCCCGGCCCTGGGTCATCGAACGAAGAGTCGTCGAATAGCCGAACATTTCCGAGAGCGGCACGAAAGCGTCGATGAGCCGGATATTCCCCCGCTCGCCCATCGATTTTATCTTGCCCCGTTTCGAACTTACATCTCCGGTCGTCTCGCCCAAAAAGTCCGGCGGCACGATTACCTGAATTTTCATAATCGGCTCGAGCAAAATCGGCTTGGCGCGTCTTGCCGCTTCCTGAAAAGCCATGGCAGCGGCAATTTTGAAAGCGATTTCCGACGAGTCCACTTCGTGGAAAGAACCGTCGTAGAGGGTGGCTTTAACGTCGGTCACCGGATAACCGGCAACCACGCCTTTTCCGAGCGCTTCCCGAACTCCTTTTTCGACGGCCGGAATAAATTCCTGGGGAATAATACCGCCTCTTATCGCGTCGACGAACTCAAAGCCCTTTCCTTTTTCCATCGGTTCGAGCCTAAGCCGCACGTGACCGTACTGGCCGCGGCCGCCCGACTGCCTGATATATTTTCCTTCCGCCTCCGCCGTTGCCTTTATCGTTTCCCGATAAGCGACCTGCGGCCGGCCGACGTTCGCCTCCACTTTGAATTCCCGTTTCATCCGGTCGACGATTATTTCCAAATGAAGTTCGCCCATGCCCGAAATAATCGTTTCGCCGGTCTCGATGTCTCCTCCGACTTTGAAAGTCGGGTCTTCTTCCTGAAGACGGTGGAGGGCAATGCCCATTTTTTCCTGGTCGGCTTTGGTTTTCGGCTCAATCCGAACGGAAATTACCGGTTCGGGGAAAACAATTTTCTCCAGAATAATCGGATGGTCGGGGTCGGTTAAGGTGTCGCCGGTTGTGGTGTCTTTTAAACCGACGAGGGCGCCGATATCGCCGGCATAAATTTCCTCGATTTCTTCCCGATGGTTGGCGTGCAAGCGCAACATCCGCCCGATTCTTTCCTGGGAATCTTTGGTCGCGTTCAAAATATAGGTGCCGCGCTTCATGGTGCCGGAGTAAACTCTGAAAAACGTGAGGGTGCCAACATAAGGGTCGGTGGCAATTTTGAAAGCTAAAGCCGAAAGCGGCTCGTCGTCTTTGGGGTACCGCTCCACATCTTCGTGAGTCTTGGAATCTATGCCCTTTATCGGCGGCAAGTCATCCGGCGACGGAAGATAATCGACAACCGCATCCAAAACAAGCTGAACGCCTTTATTTTTGAGCGCCGACCCGCAAAGAACCGGCACCAAGGTGTTCTCAATCGTCGCGTGGCGGAGAACTTTTTTCAAAAGCTCCAAATCCGGCTCCTTGCCGTCGAGATAGATTTTCATTGCCTCATCGTCGTGCTCGACTATTTTTTCTATCAACTCGTGGCGCTTTTTCCCCACTTCTTCTTTCAAGGAATCGGGAATTTCTCTCTCAATTACTTTTTCTCCCTTCTCGCCTTCGAAACGGAATGATTTTTTCGTCAAAAGATCGATCACGCCCTCAAAATTGTCCTCCAGACCGATTGGGATTTGGAGACGAACGGCGTTCGGAGTAAGCCGGTCGATTATCGACTGGAAACTCTTTTCGAAACTCGCTCCTGCCCGGTCGAGTTTGTTTATGAAACAAATGCGGGGTACCTTGTATTCGTCGGCATAGTGCCAGTTCGTTTCCGACTGCGGTTCAACGCCCGAGACGCCGTCGAAAACGACAACTGCGCCGTCCAAAACCCGGAGCGAGCGCTTGACCTCAACCGTAAAATCGATGTGGCCGGGCGTGTCGATTAGGTTTATCTGATGCTCAAAATTTTTGTCGCCCCGGCGATAAGTCGGCGTCCAAAAACAAGTGGTAGCGGCCGAGGTAATGGTGATTCCCCGTTCCCGTTCCTGTTCCATCCAGTCCATTACCGTATCCCCGGTATGAACCTCGCCGATTTTGTGGGAAACGCCGGTGTAAAAAAGAATCCGTTCGGAGACGGTAGTCTTACCGGCGTCGATATGGGCAATAATCCCGATATCTCGGACTTTTTCTATTAGGTACTGTCTGGCCATATTCTATCTTTTCTTTCTCAGGAAACTGGCGAAGGCACGGTTGGCTTCGGCCATCCGGTGGGTGTCCTGTTTCTTTTTGATTGCTTCGCCTTCGTTTTTCGAAGCGGAAATGAGTTCTTCGGCGAGTTTTTCGGCCATCGGCTTGCCCTTCCGTTTCCGGGCGGCGTTGATAAGCCAATGAGTAGCGAGGAAAAACTGCCGGCTCGGTTCGATATCCTGAGGAATCTGATAGTTGGCGCCGCCGACCCGGCGGGAACGAACCTCAACCAGAGGCGAAGCGTTTTTAATCGCTTCTTCAAAAACCGGAAGAGGGTCTTTCTTCGTTTTTTCTTTTATTGATTCAAGGGCGCCGTAAAAAACTTTTTCGGCAGCCACTTTTTTGCCGGCGCTCATGATGTAGTTAATAAACCGGGTCACATCCACTCGGCCGTAAACATAATCCGTTTTATGTTCGTGTTTCTTGTAAGAACTTCTTTTACGCATACTACTTGGCCTTGGGGCGCTTCGCGCCGTACTTTGACCGCTGTTGTTTCCTGCCCTCAACTCCTGTCGTGTCTAAAACGCCTCTTACGATATGATAACGAACTCCCGGCAAGTCCTTGACCCGGCCGCCGCGGAGCAAAACCACAGAGTGCTCCTGAAGATTGTGGCCTTCGCCCGGAATGTAAGCGGTAACTTCCATGCCGTTCGTAAGCCGGACCCTCGCCACTTTCCGGAGAGCCGAGTTCGGTTTCTTCGGCGTAGTCGTAAAAACCTTGAGACAAACTCCCCGCTTGAAAGGCGAAGGCGAATCAACAGGCCTGTTCTTCAGCAAGTTGAAATAAAAACTCAAGGCCGGTGTCTTTGACTTCTTCACCGGTCTTTTCCTTCCTTTTTTCATTAATTGCCCTATCGTCGGCATAACTTTGAAAGTCGCGATTTAGGATACATTACCTGCAAAAAAAGTCAAAGAGCGAGTCCGTTACCGACGATAATCCGAAAGAGGAAATCGGCGATTGGTGAGAGAATAAAGAAGGCGAGAAAAAGGGCGAGGAATATTCCCAAAAACCCGAGTTGCATGAAATTGCGGGAAAAGCGGGGAAACAAATCGGCAAAAATCTTCGAACCGTCGAGCGGCGGAAACGGCAGAAGATTAAAAACGGCCAAAAATATATTTACGTAAACAATGAGGCCTAAGAACTGGAGGAACATCGGCGAAACGGCTCCCCCAATAAGACCAAAAGAACCGGCCAGCCTGATGATGATGCCTAAAACAACGGCAATAATAAGATTCGAAAGAGGACCGGCGACGCCGACCTTCAGGGAACCGTAACGCTTGTCGCGGAGAGCGAAAGGATTGTAAGGCACGGGCTTTGCCCAACCGATAAAAATTCCGGAGGTAAGGAGCAGGAAAAGCGGCACAAGAACCGTCCCAACAAGGTCAAGGTGAACAAAAGGATTTAAGGTAAGCCGCCCGGCGTCTTTTGCGGTCGTATCTCCCAAACGATAAGCAACGAGAGCGTGAGCGTACTCGTGAAAAACCGCCGAAATAACTATGACGACGTAGAGAAACAAATCGAATCGAAAATCCATCCCGTTAGAAGTCTGTTTTATTTGATGTTGACCTTGTCATATTGGTGAATAGTGATTTTGGGGTTATCCTCGCTAGTGCCGAGCATAAAAATTTCATTGGAATTTTTAGTGCCTTGGACTTCTAACGGGATCCATTTTCTAATTCTATGATATAATTACCATCATGACAAAGAGAAACGCGGCGCTTGTCATGGCCATAATAATTGTTCTTGCCGGTTTCTACGCCGTTTTTGACAAAGTGAGCGGTCTCCAAAACGATTTGAAAAACCTGGAACTTGCGCTCGAAATATCGAAGAAAGGAGGCAAAGAGGTGGTGGGAGAAGCAACATCGACTAATACAAACGGCGAGCCAGCCGGAGCGCCGGAGCAGAAAATATCGGTCATTCCGACCGCCATAATTTTCGATACCCCTTCGAGTCCCCTCCTCGAACCGCAGACAAAGATAACGGTAACGGTTGAATCGATATCAAAAACCGAGGACGGTTCCGTAAACATCAACATCCGCGCTTTCACGAGCGAAGCGAGCGCTTACAGCGCCCTCCAGCCGCAAAACTTTTTTGAACTGATTGACCTCGAAGCGAACGGAAAAGTCATAAAACCGTTTGAATCCCAAGGCGCTTTTTCTTCCATTCCGCCCAAGAGCGCCGTTTCCGGAAAGGTATTGTTCAAAATAGACCCAGGCGATAACTCGATAATTCTCCAGGTAAACTACGAGAACATAATCAAGTATTACGAATTGAACTTCGGCAATAAAACTTACAAGGAGACGGTTCTCGGTTAGGCACTTTACTAATTGCCGATTACTGGTTACTATTTACTACTGTTATGCGAGCCTGTGCCAAATGCGAAAAATCATATATTAAGGGCGGAACGCGAAAATTGCTTCGCGGCCACTACAACCCGACCAAGACCGGCAAGAAAAAAGCCAATCTCCAGTGGACGAAGTCTTTTATTCAAGGTAAGCGCGTTCTTGTTTGCGCCCGCTGCTTGAAAGAATTAACAAAAAAAGCGAGTTAAAAATCGCTCTTTTCGGGGTGTAGTATACCGGCAGTACGCATGCATGGGGTGCATGTAGACCGGGTTCAATTCCCGGCACCCCGACATTTAATTATTTCATCTTCTCTTCCACTCGCTCCGCCGCGATCCTTAAAGCGACGCTTCTGGGATTTTCACC
>JAZDPW010000018.1:0-22132 GCA_043797305.1 Candidatus Jorgensenbacteria bacterium | reverse complement strand
GGCCTTTCGGCTTCCAAACGGCGAAAATTTTGTCCATCAGTGAACCGGGGCGCCGGGCGGCATTTCCTTGTCGGGCCGGAGAAGAGAAATTTCTCCGTTCTCGCCCCCGGCGGCAAGAAGCATGCCGTTACTATCGATGACTTCCTGCCCTCTGCCGCGTCGAAGGGTGAATTTCCGCGGCTCAAGATTCGCCACAATTACAATCTCCCGGCCGACCAAATCCTCCGGCAAATATTGCTCGGCAATGCCCGACACTATTTGCCGTTCCTCCCCGCCCACATCAAGAACAAGCCTTAAGAGCTTGTCGGTGTTCTCGACTCTTTCGGCCGAAACTATTCTTGCCACCCGCAAATCAAGTTTTTTAAAATCATCAAAATTTATCATTTATGACCTTAATTGGTCGGGGTGGAGAGAATTGAACTCTCGCTACGGAGTCCCGAACCCCGCGTACTGCCACTATACTACACCCCGTCTCCGGTCGTTCCGAAACCCCCTCGAGTGGGATTTTTCAACCGGTCGACCTCTTCCCATTCCGCTTTTTCAAAACTTACGAACGTTCCCTGGGCAATCCTTTCACCGCGCTCGATTATAACCGGTTGGTCGGTAAAATTAAAGTAGACGGCAATGCACTCATCTCCATCGCCGGAAAAATCCGGGTCAAGAATGCCAATACCGTTTACGAGCATGAGTCCCTTCTTGTGAGTCGAACTCCGGGCGGCAAGCAGGAGAAAGTGATTCTCCGGCGTCTCACAGGCAATATTCAACTTGACGTAACCGACTTTGTGGGGAAAGATTTCAACTTTTCCCCTCGAAGTAAGGTCAAAAGCAGCGGCTCCGCCGGTTTTGTATTCGGGCAGCGGCAAATCTTTATCGAATCTTTTGATACGAACACGCATAAGAGGCTTTTATTTAATATAATGCTTCTTTTTTATCTCCCTTTCAACGCCAGACTCGAATTCTTCCTTGCGTTCCCGGGCTTTTTCGAAAAGCCCGCCAAGCGCCTCGTCGTCGAACTTCCCCAATTCCCTGACCCGCGTCTTGAGATATTCGTCGGTATTCTTCTCCGGAGAATCAAGCACTTCTTCCAGGAGAACGGCAAGAATTTTTCCCACCCGCGGCCCCGGCGGAATTTTCAAAAGCTTCATCACTTCGTTGCCGTCGAGCGCAAGCATCTTCGGGCTTATCGGGTCAAGCTTCACCTTATCAATCATGAAAAGGAGGTGACGAATTTTGTAAGGGATGGCCTTGGGCACACCCGAACCGATTCGGTCGGCCTCGCGGACTTTTATCAAATCATCGACGTTCTCCGGCCCGACCCGGCGCAAAAACCGCCGAACGCCGCCTTCGGTCACTTCGCCGACATTGTAGTAGAAAAGGTGGGAACGAACGAGATGAGCAACTCGTTCCGTAAAATCCCTGGAGAAATGAAGCCGGCTCAGAATTCTCACGGCCATCTTGGCGCCCACCATCTCATGATTGTAGAAAGTGGAATCCGACCCCTCGCCTCTTTTGGTACGGGTCTTGCCGACATCGTGAAGAAGAGCGGCCATCCGAATATGGAACGGATAATTTTTCTCGGCCGTGTAATTCAAGGCTCTGACGTTATGTTCAAAAACGGTATAGATGTGATGTTTATTCTGGCCGCAACCGATTCCTTCCCGAAGCTCCGGAATTACGTACTTCAAAAGATTGAAATCCTCAAGAGCAATGACGCCCTCGGCCGCCCGGTCGCTCATTATTATTTTTACGAGCTCGTCCCGGATTCTTTCTTTGGCAATCATCTCCAATAAGCCGGCGTGGGCTTTAATCGAACCGGTTGTTTCTTTTTCGATTTTAAATCCGAGTTCGGAAGCGAAGCGGACCGCCCGCATCAGCCGGAGCGCATCTTCGCCGAATCTATCTTTGGGATTGCCGACCGTGCGAATGGTCTTGCCTTTGAGGTCTTTTTCTCCGCCGTAGGGGTCGATGATTTCTCCATTAAGGGACAAGGCCATCGCGTTTACGGTAAAGTCGCGCCGCGATAAATCTTCCTCAACGGTTTTCGCAAACTTTATTTCGTCGGGATGGCGTTTGTCGGTGTATCTGCCCTCAATCCGGAAAGTTGTCACTTCCACCACTTTTAATCTCTCGTCGGCCGAGTCGGTCTTTACGCCGACCGTCCCGAACTCGTTTTCATAAACGCTCTCCGGGAAAGCACCTTGGATCTCTTCCGGCGTGGCATCCGTAGCAATATCCCAATCCTTTGGTTTGCGGCCCAAAACAAGGTCGCGGACGCAGCCGCCGACCAAATAAGCCTCGTAACCGGCACCGGTAAGCTTCCCGGCAACATTTTTCACCTCTTCAGGAATGTTGAATCTCATCAATTCTAATTGTACACTGAAGCTGGAGAAACTATAAACTTTCCCGCCCTTGTAGTGAAATGGATATCACGACTGGCTTCGAACCAGTTATTGGGGGTTCGAATCCCTCCAGGGGCACCAAAACAGAAAAACACGGGCTATGAAAAAGCTCGTGTTTTTGGTTTTGTTATCTTTACCCGGAAAGAAATCTTCTTATGACGTCGAAGATGTTACCGCCCGAGGGTGGCGGTTCAGAACTCGAAGGAGGCGGTTCGGAACTCGGAGCGGGCGCGGATTCAGGACTTGGAGGCGGTGGAGCAGGTTGCGTTTGTGGCTGGGGTTGCATCTGCATTTGCGGCTGTGGTCCGGGATAATCAATCTTTGGTGGTTCTATTCTCTCCTGGAATTGCCGTTCAATGAATTGCTTAGTCCCTTCAATTGAAGGAATCTGGGACGGATTAAAACCTTCGGGCAGATTCGGGCTCATCGAGGGCTGGAAATCCATCGGCCCCTCAAGTTCTTGAGAAGATTGACCGTCCGGCATGGGCGGCTTTACCGAAGGAGTTGGCTCCGCCGGAGAGGTAAAGTTCTGACACGCTTCGGGATTGCTGAGACAATAATTTTTGCACTCCTCCCCGCTGGTACAGCCGCCCGGACCGACAAAACCGCCGGGTGACTTACCCTCACCGCCGCCCTCGCCGGATGGCGGACCCATCTCGCCCATATTCTTTTCAAAACAGCCCCGCATTGCTTCGCCCAGTTTCTGGCTCGGCACGACCGAACCCGAATTTATCTTATCGAGAACTTCGCCGCCGACCGCCAATTTCAGGCATTCAACGACCGCGGTCGGCGCCTGATTCAGTCCTTCCGCCATTTTTTGCCGACCATCTTCCATCCTCTTCAAGTCCTTTTCGGAAATCAAACCGTGTTCTTTGGCAAAGTTAAAGCATGCCTCCCCGTTATCCGGGTTTTCGCAAAAAGCGTTGCACTCTTCCTTGGATTTGCAATCACCCGGCCCCTTCCCACCCGTCTTCCGAGCCCTGTCGGCATCTTCTTTGGAAACAAAACCGGCAGCTTCGGCAAAGTTAATGCATTTTTCAAAATTACCCGGCTCGGCGCAGTAAGAATCGCATTCTTCTTTGCCCTGGCAGGGCGGCGGCTCCACTCCCTTCTTTAACGCTTGGAGCATTTTTTTTGCGTCTTCCAATTCATCGGCCGGAATAAAACCGGCGGCTTCGGCGAAAGTGACGCATTCCTCCATATGACTCGGGTCGCCGCAATAATTATCACAGCTTTGTTTATTGGAACAGCCGCCCGGTAATTTGGCGCCTTGCCTTAACGCCGTCTGCAACTTCTTGGCTTCGGCCAACTTATTGGGCGACATTAGGCCGTTTGCTTCGGCAAAAGTAACGCACTCCTCAATATGATTCGCGTCTTCACAATAGTTCTCACAAGCCTCCTTGCCGGTACAACCGCCGGGACCGACGCCGAGAGCGGCAAACTGCTTAGCTTCCACAATTTCTTCCTGGGACATCAAGCCGTATTTTTCGGCGACGGTAAGGCATACCGCAACGTTTTCGGAATTATCGCAATAGGCCCGGCACTCGACTTCGTCCCCGCAATTGCCCAGCTCCGTAACCGGAAAAACGACATCATCCAAAGACGCTTCGGCAACCAGTGAATAAGAAATGAAAACGGCCGGGACTAAAATCAAAACGGACAAAACAATTTGGAGCCGGCGTTCGTTGAAAAAAATCTTCAACATAATTTAAAAAGGATTTGTTTTAATTCCTTTGAAAGGATTGGCTGCGTCAACCGGATTCACGTCCGGCAATTCTTCCAAGGGGTTGGAAAGAGGATTAATTTCCGGTAAGTCACCGGCCGATTCCAGGGCGTCTTCGAAACCTCCCACAGCCTTTTCCTCGGCGGTTTCAACCGACCGCTCGATTAAATACCAAGCCACGAGGGCCGCTACAATAACGACAATAACCCCGCTAACGAAGAGGGGTTTGAATTTTGGAGTTGGGTTTACACCGTTCATCTCTTTAATAATTCTAACAGATCGGCTATAATTCACTCCGCCACTTATCAACAACCGCCCGTAGCTCAATTGGCAGAGCAGTTGCCTCTTAAGCAAACGGTTGAAGGTTCGAGTCCTTCCGGGCGGACAAAAAGTAGAAAAACCTCGAAAAAAATGGTATAATATGGCGCAAAATGATCAGCCTCAGCGCACCGCTTTCGGAAATTCGGGGCATCGGTCCGCGATTTTTGGTTAGACTCAAAAATCTGGGAATAAAGAACGTCAAGGACCTGCTTTTGCACTTTCCGACCCGCTACGAGGACTTCTCCCAAATCTACAAAATCTCCGAGCTCGGACCCCAACAGGATGTAACCATTCAGGGAAAGGTGGCGGAGATTACGGGCCGGCGGAGCTGGCGGCGGCACATTTTCATCGTGGAGGCGCTTATTTCCGACGAAACGGGTTCAATCAGGGCGGTTTGGTTTAACCAACCGTACATCAGAAATATTTTAAGGCCTGGACGGCTCGCCAACTTCTCCGGCAAGATAACTTACGGCGAAGGTTCGGTTTATCTTTCCAACCCGACATACGAACTTTTAACCGGCGGCGCGGAATACGAAACCAAGCACACCGGCCGAATCGTGCCGATATATCCGGAAACGAGAGGGCTCACCTCCAAGGGACTGAGGTTTTTCATAAAACCCCTCCTTCAGGAAATCGAAAAAATCCCCGAATCAATCCCCGAAAAAGTTTTAAAGAGAGAAGGTTTGCCGAACGTAAACACCGCCCTTAGAGATATTCACTTCCCCACCGCCATCGAAGACGCTCTTCTTGCTAAAAAAAGGTTCGCCTTTCACGACCTTTTTTATCTCCAGCTCCATAACCTCTCGGAAAAACTGAAACTTGGGAGAGAAAAAGCCGAAGCGGTAACCGCCACCGCCGAAGAAATAAAAGAACTTACGAGCCGGCTGCCTTTTGAACTTACCGATTCCCAGAAAAAATCGCTCGAGGAAATTTTGGCCGACCTGGGAAAAACCAACCCGATGAACCGTTTGCTTCAGGGCGACGTTGGAAGCGGCAAAACGATTATTGCGGCTATCTCCGCTATTCTTACCGCCCGGGCCGGATACCAAACCGCCTTTATGGCGCCAACCGAAATTTTGGCAAGCCAGCATTACAAAACTTTTATTAAATTCTTTCCGGAATTCGAAAAAGGAACGGCGCTCCTCACTTCGGGCGAAGCAAGGGTAAACTACGGCCACGGCCTGGAAACAATTTTGAAAAAACCCGCTCTTCTCAAAGAAATCGGGGAAGGGAAAATAAAGACGATAATCGGCACTCACGCCCTCATCCAGAAAAATGTCGGCTTTAAAAATCTCGCTCTCGTAATCGTCGACGAACAACATCGCTTCGGGGTAGAACAGCGAAAAACGCTGCTTAAAAACCACAAACAGGGAAATAAACCGGTAATCCCCAATTTTTTAAGCATGTCGGCAACGCCGATTCCACGTACTCTCTCCCTCACTCTTTTCGGCGACTTGGATATTTCGCTCATCAACGAACTGCCCAAAAACAGGAAGGAGATAATCACCAAAGCGGTAGCGCCCGAGAACCGAATGAAGGCCTACGCTTTCATCAGGGGACAAGTCAAAAAAGGAAGGCAAGTATTCGTGATATGTCCAAGAATTGCCGCTCCCGAAAACGGGGGCGACGAAACTAAGAACCGATTATTACTTGAAGTGAAAAATGTGACTGAAGAGTACGAAAAACTGGCAAAGAAAATCTTTCCCGACTTACGCGTCGCGATGCTCCACGGAAAAATGCCCGCGAAAGAAAAAGAAAAAACAATGAGAAGCTTTGCCGAAAGAGAAAACGATATTCTGGTTTCAACATCAGTAGTGGAAGTGGGGGTAGACATCCCGAACGCGACGATAATGATGATTGAAGGAGCGGACCGGTTCGGCCTCGCTCAGCTCTACCAATTCCGGGGCCGGGTCGGCCGGGGCGAACACCAATCTTTTTGTTTTCTTTTCACCGACTCGAGGAGCAAATCGACCGAGGAACGCCTGAAATCCATAATCGAGGCGAAAAATGGATTCGAACTGGCCGAGAAAGACCTGAAATTGCGGGGACCGGGCGAATTTTTGGGAACAACGCAGACGGGAATGCCGGACATCGCAATGAAGGCGCTGCAAAATCCGGAACTGGTGAAAAGCGCAAGAGAAGCGGCGGCGGAAATCCTGGGAAAAGACCCGTCTTTAAAAAGTTACCCGCTCCTTGCCGGGTACCTGGAACAATTTAAAAAAGAAATTCACCAGGAATAAGACTATCGCACCACTGCGCTGAATTCTTTTTTAGTGCGCTCTTCTATTTCTTTGTGAATTCTGTCCACCTCTTCGTTTGTGAGCGTCCGTTCGAGTGAACGGTAAATGGTGCGAAAAGTGTAGCTCACCTTGTCACTGCCGAATTTCTTTTCGTCCTTGTAGGTATCGATGAGTTTTACTTCTTCCACCAAGTCCCCACCGATATCGCGGATGAGGTCGAAATAGTTGTTCGGCACAAAATCGTTGCCGACAACAAAAGAAATATCTCGAACAACCGGCGGGTATTTGCTGACTTCTTTGTAAGTTTGCCCTAGTTTGAGCTGATGCCGAACCCGCTCGTCACCGGACCAGAGAAGGCGGATATCGGGCAGGTTCATACTGACGATGGCCAACCGTTCCAAGCCGAAACCGAAAGCCCAGCCGTTATAGCCGGTCACGCCAAAATTTTTGAGGACATCTTTGCGCGGCAGGCCGGAACCAACCATTTCTACCCATTCTCCTTTGATTTTAATGTTCATTTCAACGCTTGGGTCCGTATAAGGGAAGATTTCGGGAGTGAAGTTGTATTCAACGTCGGGTCCGAAAATGCTTTTCGCAACTTCTCCCAAAACGTTTTTGAGGTCGTCGAGAGTTATGGTTCTTTTATCGTCAGGAGCAAGGTAAAGTCCGCCAAACTGGTGAAATACGTTCATGTGATGACAGTCAATCTCGTCCTTTCGGTAAACCTTGCCGTAACAGATGGTGCCGAAATCCTGCCCTTTCGATATTTTCTCCCGTATTTTCGGATGATTTAAATAGTAATACCAAAAAACGGTGTCATGGGTCCGCAAAACGTTGTCTTCATTCACATAATATGTGTCCGATTTGCTGCGGGCCGGGTGGCCGGGAGGCATATTGAACAAATCAAATAATATTTTCGTCGGGATTATTTCCGGAATCTTAATGTCGTCAAAATCCTCAAAAGTTTTGATTTTTCTAACCCGCTCGATAATAGCGGCTAAGGGGCTCTCTTCCGTCCGAGAGAGATCGGGCATGTCCAAAAAACGCTTTAGACGCCTTGATTCCGCATCTTCTTTATTTTCCAATCCACTGCGTAACCCGATTTCTTCTTGTGATTCAATAACTATATTGCTCATAACCAAAGGGTTTCATTATTCTAATTTCATTCCGATTTTGTTGCAAATCCAAAATCAATCGGCTAATATGACCCTGCGGGGAGGTGTACCGTGTTTGCACACAAGGCCCATAACCTTGAGGTAGCGGGTTCGATTCCCGCCCCCGCAACACGTGCCGGCCGACGTAGCTCAGTTGGTTAGAGCGAGGGACTCATAAGCCCTAGGTCGCTGGTTCGAATCCAGCCGTCGGCACAGGTGCGGGCGTAGCTCAGTCTGGTTAGAGTGTCCCCCTGTCACGGGGAAGGTCGTGGGTTCAAATCCCATCGCCCGCGCAAAAAAACATGAAAGCAGTAATTTTAGCCGCCGGCGAAGGAGTTCGCATGCGGCCTCTGACGTTAAAAACTCCAAAACCGCTTCTTGAGGTGGCTGGTAAGCCCCTTCTTTATCATTTGGTAAAAAACCTGCCGGAGAAAATCACCGAACTTGTAATCGTTCACGGCTATTTGGGAGACCAAATCATAAAACACTGCGGAGACGAATTTTTGGGCCGGAAAGTCACTTACGTCCACCAGCCGGAGAAAAAAGGCACCTATGACGCTCTTAAGCTTTCCCGGGAACATTTGGCCGATGAGCCTTTCGCCGTGCTTTACCCCGACGATATCGTAGACAAGGAAACGCTCGAAAAACTTCTCGAACACGACCTGGCGGTAATCGCGACGAGAGTCAAAAATCCCCAACGTTTCGGCATCGTCGAACTGAATGAAGACGGTAGTGTAAGAGACATCATCGAGAAACCGGAAAACCCGCCTTCAAATCTGGCCATGGTCAGCGGTTTCGTTTTAAATCCTTCAATCTTCGATTATTCTCCCGGAGAAGCCGTAAAAGGCGAATTGCTCTTACCGGTTGCAGTTGCGGCCATGGCCAAAGAACATAAAATCCACGTCGTCGAAGCCTACTCTTACGTACCGGTCGGCGTCATAGAAGACCTTAAAAAAGCCGAAGCGATTCTTCGCCCCCGTTAAACTACGACTCCTCGTAAAGCTGCCCGAGGCCCAAAATGTCAGCTTCGTGAAAATGGCGGCCGATGAGTTGAAAGCCGACGGGCAATTCCTCGCTCCCGACTTCGTATTTTTTCACTGGAATCGAAATGGCCGGCACCCCCGACAAGCTTGAGGGGCTGGTAAAAACGTCGGCAAGATACATCGCGAGGGGGTCGTTTGTTTTTTCTCCCAACTTGAAAGCGGTGGTTGGCGCCGTCGGCGTGAAAATCACGTCAACTTTCTTGAATGCCTCGTCGAAATCCTGCTTGATTAAGGTGCGGACTTTTTGGGCTTTGGCATAATAAGCGTCGTAGTAACCGGCCGAGAGAACGAAAGTGCCCAGAAGTATCCGCCGTTTCGGTTCGGGGCCGAATCCCGAACCCTTGTTTTTCAGGTAAATTTCTTTCAGAGCCGAATTGCCGGGAACGGACGGGCTTCTCGCGTAGCGGATGCCGTCATACCGAGCGAGATTGGTGCTTGCCTCCGCCGGCAGAATTATGTAGTAAACGGAAATCGAATATTTGGTGTGGGGCAGGGATATTTCCTTAAACTCGATTTTCAGATTTTTGAACTTCCTCATTGCTTCCTCCAAACCGTCCCCCACCGCCTTTTCGATGCCATCGGTGAAGTATTCCCGAGGAACGCCGATTCTTAACTTCTTTATCTCGTCCGGATTATAAGTTGCGGATTGTAAGCTTCGGGTTACGCTGGTCGGGTCGAATTCGTCCCGGCCGCTTATAGCATCAAAAATAATCGCCGCGTCTTCCACGGTTTTGGCAAAAGGGCCGATTTGGTCCAAACTCGAACCCAAGGCGAGAAGACCGTGGCGGGAAACCGCTCCGTAAGTGGGCTTCAATCCGACCACGCCGCAAAAACTCGCCGGCTGCCTGATTGAGCCGTTGGTATCAGACCCAAGAGCGGCAAGGGCCATATCGGCGGCAACGGCGGCGGCGGAACCACCCGATGAACCGCCCGGAACCCGGGTCAAATCGTGGGGGTTTTTCGTTTTTTTGAAAGCGGAGTTCTCGGTCGAAGCGCCCATTGCGAATTCATCCAAATTGGTTTTACCCAAAAATACCGCCCGATGCTCCCTGAGTTTTCCGATAACCGTTGCGTCGTAACTCGAAACATAATCCTCCAAAATTTTCGAAGCGGCGGTGGTGCGAGTGCCTTCGATTAAAAGGACGTCTTTGATGGCGAGCGGCACTCCGGCAAGCGGCGAAACCTCTCCGCCTTCGGAAATGGCGACATCGGCTTCCGAAGCTTGGGTAAGTGCGTCTTTTTCAAGAAGGGTAAGATAAGCGCCGATTTCTTCTTCTTTTTCCTCAATCCGCTTAAAATATTCCTTTGCCGCCTCAACCGCCGAAAACTCCCGGCGGAGGAGAGACTGATGGAATTTTTTTATGGTTAAATCACCGAGGTTCATGTTAATTAAAAACCGGCGGAATCTTCAAAAAACCCGAATCACGCTCCGGAAACTGACTGACGGATTTTTCGGGGGAAAGCTTAACGTCTTCCGAGCCGTCCTCCCGGAAAACGTTTTTCTCGAATGTCCCGCCCGACATCGGAGGAACTCCTTCGGTATCGACGCTCTTCAGTTCTTCGAAATGAGAAAGGATTTTTTTGAAATCCTTAAGGAGCGATTCTTTTTCTTTTTCCGAAAGCTCGAGCCGGACAAGTTCGGCCAGATTCTCAAGGTCTTTTTTGGAAAACATAAAGGAATTATAAGGTTGTTCGGGGTTTATTTCAAAATCCCGAGAAACCGTTTTTCGTCCATGACTTCAATTCCCAGCTCTCGGGCTTTTTCCAGTTTTGAACCCGGTTCGTCCCCCACGACGACATAATCGGTCTTTTTGGAGACGCTCTCGGAAATGTCGCCGCCCAGCGCCCGGATTTTCTCTTTTGCCTCGTCGCGGCTCATTGATTCCATAGAACCGGTCAGGACGAAGGTTTTGCCCTTTAACTTACGACCAATGACTGATGACTGATAACTCTCTATTTTTACGCCGACCCGCTCCATTTTTTGGAGAAGCTTGACGTTGCGCGACTCGCGAAACCAGTCGTAGATACTCTTCGCAACCTTCGGACCGACATCCGGAATATCCTGCAAGTCTTCAAGAGATAATTTCTGAAACGCCTTCAAAACTTTTACCGGGGCCGCGAGCTGCGGATTGCGGGCCATAAGTTGTTGCGCCAAAAGCGCCGCCGTCTCCTCACCGACATGCAAAATTCCCAAGCTATACAAAAATCTCGGAAGAGTAACTTTCTTCTTTTTAGATATCTCCTCGGCGATATTCTCCGCCGACTTCTCGCCAAATCGTTCAAGAACCCTGATGTCGTCCTTATTCAGGGCAAAAATGTCCGCGGCATCAACCATTAATCCCTCATCAATAAACCGGTCGATGATTTGCATGCCTAAGCCCCGGATATCAAAAGCGGCGCGGGAGACGAAGTGATAAAGTGATTCGCGGTGTCTCGCTCCGCAACGGGGGTTGGAGCACCGATGAATGGCGCCCTCCTTGATTACTTTTGAACCGTCAACCGGGCAGGAATCGGGCATCCTGAATTCTTTTTCCTTTCCGGTCCGTAAATCTTTCATAACTTTCGTTACTTGGGGAATAACGTCGCCGGCCCGGCTTACGATTACCGTATCACCGATTTCGATGCCCAATCTCCGGACTTCGTCGTAATTATGAAGCGAAGCGTGAGTAATGGTTACGCCGCCGACCGAGACCGGCTCAAATTCGGCCACGGGCGTGAGCGCCCCGGTCCGGCCGACCTGAACCTTGATGTCTTTTACTCTTGTAGTCGCTTCTTTCGGCGAGAATTTATAGGCGATGGCCGCCCGGGGGGCTTTTCCGACCGCTCCGGCCCGGCCGAAAACCTTATCGTCGTTTAGAATAACCACTATCCCGTCAACCTCATAAGGCAATTTGTCGCGGTGATTTTCCCAATAATTTCTGAACTTAAAAACCTCTTCGAGGGAGGCTACTCTTTTGTTGTCGGGATTGGTTCGGAAACCGAGTTGGTGCAAAATCTCGTGCTCTTCCTCGTGGGTTTTCTGGCCCAAATCCGTAACGAGAGCGTATTCGAAAGAATTGAGGCGGCGGGAAGCGGTTATTTTTGGATTCAACTGCCGAATGGAGCCGGCAGCGATGTTGCGTGGATTGGCGTAGGCCTTTTCCTCCTTTTTGGCTTGTTCTCTGTTGATGCGTTCGAATTCTTTTTTATCCAAAAAAACTTCGCCTCTAACCACCAGTTTCGCCGGAATTTTCAATTTGGAACTTTCGGTTTTTAAACTTAGCGGAATCGCTTCCACGGTTTTGAGATTCTGGGTGACGTCTTCGCCGATTAAACCGTCGCCGCGGGTCGAGCATTGAACCAAAACCCCCTTTTCGTAAACGAGCTCGATGGCAAGACCGTCGATTTTAAGCTCGCAGTAAAATTCGGGAGTTACTTTCCCGCCCAGGTAATTTTCCAACCGCTCCAGCCAGGAGCGCATGTCATCTTCGGAAAAAGCGTCGTTGAAGGAAAGCATCGGCGTTTCGTGCCGAATCTTTTTGAACTGCTTTAAGGGCTCGCCGCCCACCCGCTGGCTGGGAGAGTCGGGAGTGATAAGCTCGGGAAATTTCTGCTCCAAATCGAAAAGCTCTTTCTTCAAAGAATCTTCGGCTGCCGGAGAAATCTCCTCCTTGTTCAAAACAAGACGGGAGTGACGGTAACGGTTGATTGTTCTTTTCAGTTTTTCGATTCGGCTCTTGGCTTCGTTCTTATCCATAACCTATTCGGTAGTAAAAGTTGTTTCTAAAAGTCTCACTACCTTGCCGCCAGAGGCAAGCCCTTGGGAAACCACTATCACTTCGCCGCCTCCGGTCTTCTGCCACAGAATTTTGAAGGTTACACCGGCGTCATCGAAGCTGATGGGTGCGTCCGAAAAAAATTGTTCCCACGGACAATCCGGCCCTTTGCCGAGACACCAAGCTACCGCTTCGACGCCGGCATCGGCGGCAAAAACCGCCTTGGCGGAATTAACCGCGTCGTTCGAGGCCCGAATCTGATAGACCATAAGAAGGCCGGCAATGGAAGCGGCCGAGAGCAGTATTCCCCCAAGCATCACCACGCTTAAAATCATCACCTGCCCGCCCTGCTTTTTTTTCTGAATCATTTTCATTGAAGTTCTTGAGGTATAACCCGGGCGGCCGCCGTCGTCTGAATGTTGGTAAATTGGCTGGAGAGAGCCGGTTCGGTGGAACCAACCTTAAGAAAAAGCGTAACCCGCCACGGGTCTTTGCCGTTCTCGAGATTGCCGGTGTTCAAGAAACAAAGGCGTTCGATTTTCACGTTCGGGGCGGTAAGCGGCTCGAAAGTTTTGCCGGCGCAATTGTCGCCCTCGCATTCCATCCGGGTAATCACTCCGCTTTCCCGGTGATAAAAAACGCTGTTGGCGCCGGAGTTCGTAAACTCGAGCTCGCCGGTTTGGTTGCCAATGCAGTCATCTTGAGGAACATTATTCAAACCGAAATCGTAACCGGTTCTTATCTCCCGAGCCATCCGCTCGATTACCAAACTCATGTTCGAGTTCAGGGAAAGAAGGTGGTTCACCGCCCGCTGAGTCCGAATGGCTCTTACGAAAGCTCCGACGGCAATCGTTATCGCAATGATGAAAATAGACATGGCGACAATAAGCTCGGTGAGGGTGAAGCCCGCCCGGTTGTCATTGGTTATAAGTCGTTTGTTCCTGATTATCTTCATTGTCTCCAGTCAAAAAAGCGGTCTTCCAGATTTATTTCCTGAACCTCGCCGCGTCTCAGCCAGCTTACTTTGGAATTGACTTTTATCTCGTCGGTCCGGCCATCGTCATTCAAGTCTACTTCCGATATTTCAATGGTTCTCGTAAAGGGCGACTGGCTGCCGACTTCGTAGTTGTAGCTTCCGTCATTTTCGTCGAAAAGAAGTGGAGTGGGCGAAACGGCGGCGGGAGCGAGAGCAACGGCATCGTAAGCCGCTTCCCAGGTACCGCTCTCACAACAATCGTTCCAAGCAAGTTCGTCGGTAAAACTTTTATCGATTAAACTCTTGACCACCTCGATTCCTTCGGCCGCAAGATAAGTGGCGACAAATTTCTGGCTGACATCCTTGTTGATGCTAAGCGACCGCGATAAGAGCCCCAAGACTCCCAAAAAACCGATAATGACGACGCTTATCGACACAATTGATTCAATAAGCAAATTTCCCCGCCTGTCTTTAATTCCTGTTCTTAATTCGTTATTCATAAATTCGTCATTCGCAACTTAAAATTACTCGGTAATAATCTGACCGCCGGATACGACCGTTGTCGTTGCCCTAAATCTGCCGTCCATAGTTTTGATAACGAAAGAAACCGGCAAACCGACGCTCGAACTCGCGTCCACCTCGGGTGGAATGAAGAAAACATCCAAGCCGTTTTCGGGAATCCCTTCAAATTCGAGCTTCGAGTCCAGCGAAAAAATTTCGATGGTCTCGGACGGATCCATTCCTTCGTCATAACGATAGTTGGAACTCCCCGAACCGCAATCACCCTCGGCCAAATCCTGGAAGAAAACGAATTCCCGAAGCCCCGGTTCGAAATGAAGGCCGAAAGCGCAAGCGAAATAATCGGGAATCGAGGGGTCGCGGTATTTCTGGGCGGTAAAATACTTGGCTTGATTCAAAAAATTCACAACGACCGCCTGGTCCTTATAAAGAATAACCTGCCCTTCGCTCGAGTGATTGTAAGCAACCGCGATGGCGGAAAGAACTAAAGTAATGCCGATAACAATAAGGGTTTCAGCAAGGGTGAATCCTTTCATCACTTACCATTATACCGCTTCGCTTCTATATATTGAATAAGCCGAGATAGCCGTGCACTATCTCAAAACCCAGAAAAACGGTAAGAGCCATCCCCAGAATGAAAATCGGCGCGAAAGGAATTTTATCGTGAAGGGTCTTTTTGCCGCCGAGGAGGAGAAGTGCGCCCCAGACGCCGCCCAAAATGAAAGCGAGGATTGTGGCAAGACCAATGTCGGGCCACCCTAAAATCAAACCGGAAACAATCGCAAGCTTTACGTCACCCATGCCCATTCCCCGCCCGCGGCTCAAAGCCACGAGCAAAACGAAGAAAAGACCGCCAATCAAAGCGCCGAGAAAATGATTCAACCAGACGGTTTGAGTCGGCGAGAGAATGAGCTCGTAATGCCGCAGAAAAGAATCGTGAAAAGGCAAAAGCCAGCCCGACGGCAGGCTTTTTATGGCGGCAATTATAATTCCGAAAACCCCGAGAGCGACGTTCAAGCCGTCCGGCACGAGGTAATGGCGATGGTCAATTACGCTTATCAAAAGCCAGGTCAAAAAAACCAGAATCCATAAAATCAAAAAGCCGTAATAGGAACGGAGGGACGACGAGAAAGAAAAGGGCTCCATAATCGCGTAGAACTTGGCAAAGTAAAGAGGAATGCCCGCCAAAATTAAGCCGCCCAAAAGCTCCACTATCGGGTATTGGAACGAAAGTTTCTCACCGCAGCTCCGGCATTTTCTTTTTTGGATTACGAACGAAACCAGAGGAATAAGTTCAAACCACTGGAGACGTTTGCCGCAATGCGTACAGTGGGAACGACCGCCCAGGTTCTTGTGATGAAAAACGCTTCGCGAGGGATTGTAGCGAAACGCAACGACATTAAAAAAACTGCCGATAGCAAGGCCGATAATGAAAAGCGCGAAATAAATAAAAATATCTATAGCGGACATGTTGTACAGTTCACCGCCAAAGCCACGAGCATCTCGACAAGGGTAAACCCTCCGACATAACTCGCGGCAAGGCGGTTATTTCTCTTACTCATAAGTAGATGCAGCTAAATTCGCTGTTATGGACAGAGACCAGATGAAGTATCCGGGTCAGCAGCATAATTTTTGGCAATGCCGGCACTATCAGCACAATAATACCCTCCGCTCGCAAGCTTTGCCTCGACGGAGTAAGTCAAAGCATCATCCGGATCGGGATGAACCTCTAAAGTGCCTTGGTTGGCTGCAATGTCAGTCGCAACCTTAGCAATGTCGGTTTGCCCTATGACAACGGCGGCATAGTCGCCGTCATACAAAATTTCGGCAATGGCCCGCACCTGTTCCACTCCCGAGATGATTCTTGCGTCCTTGGCTCTGTTTCTCGCCGGTCCCAGGGAAGCGAGCACCGCGGCTGACAAAATTCCAATTATCGCGATAACAACGAGCATTTCCACCAATGTGAAACCTCCTTTTTTCATAGTTTTAATTTATTGATTTTAATTCCTTTAGCTCTCGACCTTTGGCTATATTTTAAAAGTATATCACATCAGAAAGCCTGGCTTAAATTGTAAAGCGGCAGAAGAATCGAAGCGAAAAGAAGCGCCGCCATGATGCCGATTATAACCATGAGCGCCGGCTGGATTAAAATAACGAGATTGTTGACGATGTCATCCACTTCGCGGGTGTAAAAATCGGTGACTTTTTCAAGCAGTTGTTCCAACCGGCCGGTTTGTTCGCCGATGGCAATAAGCTGGGAAACGAGCGGCGGGAACTCCGGCATTGACTCGAGTGCCTTCGAAAGCAGTTCGCCCTTCCTTATCCTCATCGAGGCTTCATGAAGCCGGTCGCGGTAAACGGCATTGCTGATGGTATGAGACGATATCTCGATTGCCTGGGGAATGGTAAGACCGCCCTTAATGAGTACCCGGCTCGATTCGGCAAAGCGGGCGATGTAGAGCTTTTGGAAAAGCTGACCGATAACGGGAAGGCGGAGCGAAATTTCGTCCAAAACAACCCGGCCTTCTTTGGTTTGAAAATAATCGACGACCGTCAGAACGAATATGAGAAGAATTATCCCAACCGCCCACCACCAGCGGCCGATAAAAGCACCGGCCGAAAGAAGGACCTGGGTAAAAGCCGGCAGCGATACGCCCGCCTCCTCGAAAATCGGCGTGATCTGAGGCAAGACGAAAGAAACCATAATAATCACGACCGCGAAGAATAAAAGAATCACGAAAGCCGGGTAAATAAGGGCGTTCTTAACCTTGGCAAGCAGGGTGGCTTGCTTTTCGAGATAATCGGCAAGGAAACTCAAAACTTCGGAAAGGCGGCCGGTTATCTCGGCCGACTTTACCATATTGACGTAGAATTCCGAAAAAACGCTGGGGTGACGCTCAAGGGCCTGAGAAAGGGAAAAGCCGGCATCAACGTCGCCCGCCACTTCCGCCGCCGCTTCCTTCAAAACCGGGTGCGAGGTCTGACGATAAAGATTCGCCAAACTGTCGGAGAGTGGCACCTGCGAAGCAAGCAGAGTCGCGAATTGCCGGGTAAAAACCATGATATCGACGACTTTGGCTCGCCTGAAAAATTCCAGGATTCGGTTATACCACTGCATCTCCTGAAGCGGTTCGAGGGAAAGCAGAAAAAGACCGTGTCCCAAAAGAACGTTTGACGCCGCTTCCCGGCTACCGGCTTCAACGTTGCCGACTTGAAGCTCGCCTTCTTTGGTTCTCGCCTTGTAAGCAAACTTCATCCCGTTAGAAGTCTGTTTTATTTGATGTTGACCTTGTCATATTGGTGAATAATGATTGGCTTGGTTTGTTCTCGTTAGTGCCCCGCATAAAAATTCCATTGGAATTTTTATGCCTAGGACTTCTAACGGGATTCATACCTATATTAATTGTAACCTAACTTCTCTCGAGAAGTATCGTGAGCTCCCCTGGATTTAAGGAATAAGCCTGAGCTTGTTCGAGAGAAATCTCTTTGCGCTTTACCAAACTCACTAAAGAACGGTTCAAAGACATCATTCCTTCTTGAACGCTCGTTTCAATTACCAAATCGATTTGATAGATTTTCTTCTCGCGGATGAGATTTCTGATGGCGGGGTTGGCTATCATCACTTCCATTGCCGGAATCCGGCCTCCGCCCAAGCGCGGAATCAAACGCTCGGAAATTACCGCGACAAGTGTCGAGGCGAGCTGAGAAACAACCTGGCCTTGCTGGTTCGGCGGGAAAGAATCGATAATCCGGTCAATGGTCTGCGAAGCGGAGTTCGTGTGCATGGTCGAAAAAACCAAGTGTCCCGTCTCGGCCGCCGTCATCGCCGTGGCCATCGTCTCCGGGTCGCGAACCTCGCCAACCATGATGACGTCCGGGTCCTGCCGGAGAACGCTCCGTAGTGCGTCGTGAAAAGAAAGAGTGTCTATGCCCACTTCCCGCTGAGAAATAATGCAGCGGTCCTGGGAAAAGAGATATTCTATCGGGTCTTCAACGGTGATAATGTGGTCGGTTCGCTTGTGATTCACCTCGTCGAGCAAAGCGGCGAGGGTTGTTGACTTGCCGTGGCCAGCCGGACCGACAACCAAGATGAAACCCTGATTCAGTTTCGCAAAATCGTGGAGGAGGGGCGGCAAGTTGAGTTCCTCCAGAGTTTTTATCTGGGCGGGAATAAGCCGCAGAGCCGCCGCCATAAAGCCCCGCTGAAAATAAACGTTTACCCGAAATCTCGCCTTGTCTTCCAAATTGTAAGAGAAGTCGAGCTGTCTTTTCACAAGAAATTCTTTTTTCTGGTCCTCGGTCAAAAGACTGAGAACCAATCCCTCGGCATCGGTTTTCGTAAGAATCGATTCCTTGGTGATGGGAACCAAAACGCTGTCGACTCTGATAGTCGGTTTTCTCCCCACGGCAATATGAAGGTCGGAAGAATTTTGCTTAGCCGTTATGAGAAGGAGTTCGTCAAGTTTTTGTTTGTATTCCATGATTTTTGAAGATTATTCGGTTTCGCGAAGCACTTCCTCCAGGAGCACTTCCCCTTCGAGCGCCTTTATTATTCCGTCCTGCTTTAATGTTACCATCCCCTGCCTTTTCGCTTCGTCCAAAAGTTTCCCCTCGGTAAAGCCGGAACTGATAAGGTTACCAAGCTCGTAAGTCATTTTGAAAATTTCGAAGATTGCCATTCGGCCGGAGAAACCTTTTCCTTTGCAGATATCGCATGTCCCTTTCGGATTGGGGTGATAAATCTCGTAAGGCGGCCGGAACTTGATATTCTTTTTGAGGTCGGGCGGAAGATTATTCAAACTCTCGGTAATGACATCGGCCACTTCTTTGGGTGCCTCGCTTTTTTCTTTGCACTTAGGACAAAGACGCGAGATAAGCCGTTGGGATATCATCAACCGCAGAGCGGAAGAGAGAAGGAATCCCGGCACTTCCAAATCAATAAGCCTCGGTACAACTCCTATGGCGCTATTGGTGTGAATGGTCGAGAGAACCATATGACCGGTCAAGGCCGAGTTTACGGCGAGGCTCGCCGTTTCCGAATCGCGGATTTCGCCAACCATGATTATATCCGGGTCCTGCCGGAGAATCTGCCGCAAACCCGAAGCGAAGGTGTAACCGATTTCCGGTTTTACCTGTGACTGATTTATTCCGTCCATAGAGTACTCCACCGGATCCTCCAGACTCATTACGTTCACGTCACTGGAATTTATTTTTTGCATCATGGCGTAAAGGGTGGTGGTTTTTCCCGAACCGGTGGGACCGGAAATTAAAACCATGCCGAAGGGACCGCTTATCGCTTCGTTTAAAATCTTGAAATTGTGGTCGGAGAGGCCGATTTCTTTCAAACCCCGCAGGCCGGTCGTCGGGTCGAGGACCCGGATAGCCGCCTTCTCGCCGGAAGGAGTCGGAAACGTCGAAACCCGATAATCGATGTCCCGGCCGGAAACAACCGTCCGAAAACGGCCGTCCTGAGGAATCCGGGTCTCATCGAGCCGCAGGCGGGAGAGAACTTTTATTCTCGAAATGACAGGCTGGCTCAGGGAAACCGGCATTAACGCGACTTCTTCGAGTTTCCCGTCGATTCGAAACCTGATCCGAAACCGCGAACGCTGGGGTTCGAAATGAACGTCGGAAGCACCGGCTTCAACCGCCCTTCTTAAGGTTGAAGCAACGATTTTTATAATCGGCCCTTCTTCCGCACTCTTTGCTCCCTCTTCAAGGGAAACTATCCTCTCGTCGCTTTCTTTTCCGCCGCCCAGTTCTCTTACCGCCGACTCGATTTCGCTGCGGTAGGGAGCGTAACGGCGCCAAACAGCCGCCAAGTCCGAAGGAGTAACGATAAAAACGCCCAAAGACAGGCGCTCGCGCTTGGCAATGAAACGAAGAGCGTCTTCAACCTGCGGACCAGGCCGGAGAATGCCGACAACAAGCATGTCTTTCTGTTTTTCGAGCGGCACGACCCGATAGGTTTTTGAAGTTTCGTAAGGAATTGTTTTTAAAACCTCCTCGCTCACGGAAGCGGAATCGATTTTTTTATAAGGCACTCCCAGAAGTTCGCTTTTGACTTTTGCCACCGCTGTTTCGTCGACGAGCCGGCGGTCGTAGAGAAGCTCTTCAGCCGACTGGTTCGTAAAACCCGCGTCTTTAAGAGCCTTATCGGCCAGAGCCGCATCTAAAATGTTTCTCTTGACGAGCTCTTTGAATAACTCTTGATCGGTCATAAATTATTTTAAAATGGCCTGAAGGGGTTATTCCGGCCCGGAGTGGGCGGTTCCGGCGTCGTACCGTACTGGCGCAACAACTTGAAAGTCGGAGCATTTAAAACGCCATCCGGATTGAAAGATATTTTGGAAATTTCGCTTACGCCTTGAAGGTCGCTCGGAGCGACGATTTCTATAAGCTCGGGTTTCTTGAAAAAGAGGAAGTAGGCGCCGACGAAAATGACGACGACGATAATGAGCGTCGTCAAGATCGCAATCCAGTTAACCGGTTTTTTTCCTTCTTCAACGATTATTGCCATAATTATTCCTGATAAAATGTTTCGACCGTTAAACCGAGACTGTAATTGTCGGTTGAAGCTCCTTCCACCGTCGGGGAGAACCGAAAATTGGTTATATTCGAAATCCTGACGTTGGTCTCGAGCGATTTCAAAAACTGCTTTAAGCCTTCATAGCTCCCTTGCGCCGATACCGAAAGTTCGAGCGAGCCGAGACGCCTCACCAGAGCCTGCTTGGTTGCCTCAAACGCAAGCGGTTTCGCCGAAAAGGAGGTAAATTTTATGTTGGATAAGTTGGCGATTGACTGAACCTGATTCAAGATATCCGTCACGTTTTCTTCGGGCGGCAAAGCGAGGGAAACGGTTTTTTGCAGGACGGCAACGCTTTGGAATTGGCTAATTAGGTTCTGAACTTCGCCGACGGCACCGCTTTCGTTATTGAAAAGATTTTCCTTGGAAACGACGAGAGCCCGTTTTTCATTTATCTTGGCGAGCTCCGGCCTGATAAAACTCGCGTAAACGACGAGAATGCCCATAAAAAGAAGGGCGGCCAGACATATGCTTAAAATTCTTTTAGTTGAGGTTTTCATATTTCTTTATAGTCCGGGGTTTTTGAAAAACTCTTCCTTAAAGGAAATGGTGACATCGAAAGCGACGCCGCCGGACTCCGCGGCGCTCATTTGATTCAGGTTTACCCGGCTTACTTCTTTCTTGCCGTCGAACAACGAAAGCTGGTCGACCAGCGTTTTGTTCGAAGCAGCAATACCGGTCAATCTAAGACTGTTCTCCAAGGAAAAGAATTGGGCGTTGCTGTAATAAACGTTGCCGAGAGTGTTCTCTTCCAAGAAACCGAAGGTGTTTGCCGTAAACCCGTGGCGATTCAAAACCTTTTCCAGATTCACCAATTGAGAGTAAAAAATGATGAAGTTTTGCTGGTCCTCCTGGCTTATCTGCTGTGTCAGATTCTCAATTTTCCGGTCGAGGTTTTCGGCCCGCTTTTCGATATAAGCGGTATAGCCGAACTTGAGACCGAAGAAAACGAAAATGGTAAAAACAAAAAGAGTGAACGAGAAAATGAAAAGCCGCCAAGGGAAACCTACCGGAATTGTTTCGGCAACGAATTGTTCTCTTGTTTTTGTCTGGGAAGTGATTTCAAGCATGCTTTAAGTGAAATATCTTTTGGCGAGACCGATGGCGACCGGCAATTCGTTATTGAGATTTCTTACGACTGGTTCCAGGTCGGGGGCGTATTCAAAACCGTTCAGGATGGCCGGTTCGACAGTCGGCAAACTTATCTGACTGCCGAAATACTTCTCAACGCCCAGGAGATTCGCACCGCCGCCGACCAACATTAACTTCTCCACCTTTCTGCCGTAGCGGCGCTCGTAAGAATCCCGCGCGTATCTCGTTTCCTGTATTATAACATCTAAAAACGGCAGAATTAATGTTGATAACTCGCTTTCCCCTTCTCTTCCCAAAAGACCGCGGCGGCGCTTCAGTTCCTCG
>JAZDPW010000017.1:0-44802 GCA_043797305.1 Candidatus Jorgensenbacteria bacterium | reverse complement strand
ACGATAAAGGTCCGCTTGGAAAGGTTGCGGGAAGCATTATCGAAGTAAAATTTTCATGGATCCCGTTAGAAGTCCTAGGCACTAAAAATTTCAACGAAATTTTTATGCTCGGAACTGGCGGGAACAAACCAAACCAACTATTATTCACCAATATGACAAGGTCAATATCGAATAAAACAGACTTCTAACGGGATGGAAAAGGACAAGATTTTACAAGAACTGAAAAAACAAATTTTAGAAACGAAACAGGAACTCCGGATGGAAAATGTCGGAGAAGTTTTCAAAACGGGCGACGGTGTGGCGGAAGTAAGGGGGCTCTCAGGGATAATGTATTCGGAAATGTTGGAGTTTGAAGCCGGCGACCAAAAAATCAGGGGATTGGCCTTAAACCTCCTTGAGGACTCGGTCGGAGTAATCGTTTTGGGTGATGGGGCGCTCATCAAGGAAGGGCAAGTCGTAAAATCAACCGGCAAGCTTTTGTCCGTTCCGGTATCCGATGAACTTTTGGGACGGGTGATAAGCCCCTTAGGCGAAACACTGGATGGTGGCCCCGCCATAAATCTGGAAAAAGCCAAATATTATCCGATTGAGAAAATCGCCCCGGGCGTCATCACTCGGGAGTCGGTAAACGCCCCGCTCCACACTGGCGTAAAAGCCATAGACGCCCTGATTCCCATCGGCCGCGGCCAGCGGGAACTCATTATCGGCGACCGCCAAATCGGGAAGACGGCTCTTGTCCTCGACATGATTGTCAATCAAAAGAAAGACAAAAATTACAAAACGCCGGTTTGCATTTACGTTGCCGTCGGCCAGAAGGAATCGAAAGTCGCGAGATTAGTTGAGGATTTGAAAAAAGCCGGGGCGCTGGAGCACACGATTGTGGTTTTGACGGGCGCTTCCTCCGGCGCGGCCTTGCAGTTTTTGGCGCCGTACGTCGGCTGCACCATCGGAGAATATTTCATGGAGCAGGGGAAAGACGCGGTTGTAATCTACGACGACCTTACGAGGCACGCCTGGGCTTACCGCGACATTTCCCTTCTTCTCCGCCGTCCGCCGGGAAGAGAAGCTTACCCAGGCGACATTTTTTATCTTCACTCGAGGCTTCTCGAACGGGCGGCAAAAATGAACAAAGAGCACGGCGGCGGGTCGCTTACCGCTCTTCCCATAATCGAAACCCAGCTCGCGGACATTTCGGCCTACATTCCCACCAACGTCATTTCCATAACCGACGGGCAGATTTATCTCGAGCCGGAACTTTTTTACCAGGGCATCCGGCCGGCCCTGAACATCGGTCTTTCTGTTTCCCGCGTCGGTTCGGCGGCTCAAACTAAAGCGATGAAGAAAGTTGCCGGTCGGTTGAAACTGGAACTTGCCCAATATCGCGAACTTGCCGCTTTCGTCCAGTTCGGCCAGGACTTGGATGAAGCCACTAAAAAGCAAATAGAAAGGGGACGGCGGCTCACCGAGCTCTTGAAACAGCCGCAGTACCAGCCGATGCCCTTCGAAGAAGAAGTTGTTTCTCTTTTTGCCGCCGTTAACGGCTTTTTGGACAAAGTGGAGGTGGCAAAAGTCAGGGATTTTGAAAAAGGATTTTTGAAGTTTCTCCACGAACGCCACGAGGAAATTTTGGAAGAAATCCGGAAGACGGGCGATTTATCCGACAAACTAAGCGAGAAATTGAAAGGGGCGGCCGACGATTTCAGCAAGAATTATTTCGGAAAAGCGTAATCCACAGAAAAACATGCCTACTTCCCGAGCAGTCAAAAAAAGAATCCGTTCAACCGAAAACATTTCCCAGATTACCAAGGCGATGGAGGCGGTTTCGGCCGTAAAAATGAGAAAGAGCGAGGAATTTGCCCTCCGTTCGCGGCCTTACGCCCTGGCGGCGCTCGAGATTTTAAAGAACTTGAGCGGCAAAATAAGCGAGTCCGATTTTCACTCGCCCTTGCTTGAGGAAAAAGACGCCAAAAAAATCTGTCTTCTTGTCGTTGCTTCCGACAAGGGCCTTTGCGGTTCTTTCAACAGCAACGTTTTGCGCAAAGCCGTTGAGTTTGCAAAAAGCGAGACCGGCAAGGACCGGGAGGTGGAAATCATTGCGGTCGGCAAAAAGAGCGCCAACTTTTTCAGAAAAAGAGGATTTCGCATTCTTCGGGAGATAACCGGCGCCGGAGATTTCGGTGCTAAGGACGAAACAAAATTTTTGGCTGAACTCTTAAGCGATTCCTACGAGAGCGGGGAGTACGGCGAAATTTACGCGGTTTATACCAAGTTCTTGTCGGTTATGAAACAGGAAACAATCGTGGAAAAGATTTTGCCTTTCACTGCCGAGAGTCTCAAGAAAAGAATTGAGGAAGCTGTCCCGGTTCGGGGGAAATATTCCGGCACGCCCGGCGTTTTGGGCGGGAGCGGCGAAGGAGTTCACGATTACGTTTTTGAACCGAGCCGGGAAGCGGTCTTGAACGAACTTCTGCCGATGCTCCTTGAAACTCAGGTTTATTACGTTATTCTGGAAGCGAATGCTTCGGAGCATTCGGCCCGGATGATGGCGATGAAAAACGCGAGCGAAAACGCGAAAGATTTAATAGCCACTCTTACTCTTTCCTACAATAAAGCAAGGCAAAGTCAGATTACCAAAGAACTTTTGGAGATAACGGCGGGCACCGCCGCAATGGAATAAACAAAAACATGAACGCGGGCAAAATTACACAAATTATCGGACCGGTGGTTGATGTGGATTTCGGCGAAAAACTTCCGGAGATTTACAACGCCCTGGAAATTAAAGGCGGCAAGACAAAGAGCGTTTTGGAAGTCGCTTATCATCTTGGCGGCGGCAGGGTGAGGACTATTGCGGTAACGCCAACCGAGGGCTTGCGCCGGGGAATGGAAGTGACCGACACGGGCGGACCGATTTCGGTGCCGGTGGGCGAGGAAACGCTTGGACGGCTTTTTAATCTTTTGGGCGAAGTGGTTGATGAAGGAAAACCGCTCGAGGGCAAGGGAGAACGCTGGCCGATTCACCGGAAGCCTCCCAAGTTTATCGAGCAATCAACGGAGAAACAGGTTTTTGAAACCGGCATCAAGGTTATCGACCTTATCGCGCCCTTTATTAAGGGAGGCAAAATCGGGCTTTTCGGCGGCGCCGGCGTCGGCAAAACCGTTTTGCTCCAGGAGCTTATCAGAAACGTCGCCGCCGTCCACAAAGGATATTCCGTTTTTGCGGGAGTGGGTGAACGCACCCGCGAGGGTAACGATTTGTACAACGAAATGAAGCGTTCGGGCGTCTTGCCGCAAACCGCTCTTGTTTTCGGCCAGATGAACGAAGTGCCGGGAGCGCGTCTGCGCGTCGCCCTAACCGGCCTTACCATGGCCGAATATTTCCGGGATAAAAAGGGCAAGGATGTTTTGCTTTTCATCGACAACATTTTCCGATTCACCCAGGCCGGGTCCGAGGTTTCGGCCCTTCTCGGTCGGATGCCTTCGGCCGTCGGTTACCAGCCGACGCTCGCCGACGAAATGGGTGATCTTCAGGAACGCATCGCTTCCACCAAAAAAGGTTCCGTCACTTCGGTTCAGGCGATTTACGTGCCGGCCGACGACATCACCGACCCGGCACCGGCAACCACTTTTTCCCACCTTGATTCGACGATTGTCTTGGCGAGAAATCTCACCGAGTTGGGCATTTATCCGGCCGTTGACCCGTTGGATTCCACTTCCACCGCCCTTGAACCCGGGCTTGTGGGCGCGACCCACTACGAAGTCGCTCGCGAGGTTCAGCGGATTCTCCAGCGCTACAAGGACCTTCAGGACATCATCGCCATTTTGGGCGTTGAGGAACTCTCCGATGAAGACAAACTTTTGGTTGCCCGTGCCCGGAAAATCCAGAGATTCTTGTCGCAGCCTTTCCAGGTGGCCGAAGTTTTCACCGGCCGCAAAGGCGCCTATGTGCCGATTAAAGAAACCGTCCGGGGCTTCAAAGAAATAATCGAAGGCAAGCACGACTCGAAATCCGAGCAGGCTTTTTACATGGTCGGCGGCATTGACGACGTAAAATAAAGTGAATCCCGTTAGAAGTCCTCGACATAAAAATTTCTGTGAAATTTTTATGTAAGGCACTGGCGAGGATGAACTGAATTAACCTTTGTTTATCAGTATGACAAGGTCAAATATTAAAAACAGACTTCTAACGGGATGAAAGTTTTCATTTATTCTTTGAAGGAGAAAGTTTACGAAGGCGAAGCCGACCTTTTGTCATTGCCGACCACCGAGGGTGAAATCGGCGTTCTTCAGAATCACGTTCCGCTTGTCACGCCGATAAGCAAAGGGAAAGTAAAAATAAGAAAGGGCAGCGGTTTTGACGAAGCGGATAACGTTTTCGAAATAAGCGGCGGTTTTGCCCAAATCAATCCCAAAGAAACCATTCTTCTCGTCGGCTGATTTATGGAAAAATTGTTCGTCTACGGCACCCTGAAAGAACCGGAAATTCAAAAAGAAGCCATCGGCCGGATAGCCGGCGGCGTCCCGGACGTTCTCAAGAAATATCGGAAAACGGAGATGCCGATAGACGGAGAAAATTATCCCGTTATCGTTCCGGACGAGAACGGAGTTGTTTACGGACTCATTCTCGAAGTAAGCCCGGAGGAGCTCAAAATGCTCGACGATTACGAAGTGGAATACAAAAGAATAGAAGTGGTTTTGGAAGGCGGTACAAGCGCCTGGGTGTACGTTAAAAAGTAAAGAAAAGCACTTCGTTTGTGTTAAAATTAGTGAAGAATGAACCTTTTTCGCAATAAGAGGATAGTTGTTCAGCTTTCCATTTCTCTTGGCGTTATCGGAGCGCTGGTTCTGGTTATTTTATTGTTTGGTCTTCAAATCAGCAGGCTCTCCGAAAAAATTGCGGCTACCAGGGCGGAGCTCAACGAACGGTCGGTTGCCCTTCAGTCGCTTGCCTCTCTCCGGTCGGATTTTTCCCTGAAAGGCCAGTCGTACCTGAACGTTCTCTACAACGTCATTCCCCAGAAAGACGAACTTATCGACCTTTCCAAGGACTTCCAGGTGATTGCTCAGGAAGACGGCTTGAATTACGGGTTCACTTTCTTGGGCGAGACGCCGCCCTCCGGAAACATTTTGGGTTCGGTGAGTTTTAATCTCAGTCTGGGCGGGACGTTAAGCAAGCTCCTGAATTTCCTGAAAAATATGGAAAACTTCAGGTATCTCATAAGCTTGGAGAACGTTTCCATAAACCGGGGGTCGGAGGGCATGAAAATGGATATAAGAGGAAGCGTATTTTTCAGATGAATCCCGTTAGAAGTCCAAGGCACTAAAAATTTCCATGAAATTTTTATGCTCGGCGCTAACTAGGGATAAACCAAACAAACTACCATATTCACCAATATAACAAGGTCAATGTTAAATAAGACAGACTTCTAACGGGATGAAGATAGATTTAAAATCCTTTTTTAAGTTGAAGAAGGGGTTTTCCTTGAAACCGGAGAACCGGCATTATGTTTTTGCTTTCCTCGCCCTTTTCATGCTCGTAATCGTAAGCATTCTTATCATCTGGAGCATTGCGTTTCTTATTTCCAATTTTGCCGAAGCTTTCACCGAAACCCCGCCACCTGTCCCGACGCAGCGATTTGACATCGAGGGGTTCGAAGACTTAAATTTGGTAAAGTAGAAGCGAATACGGGCGTGTGGCTCAGTGGTAGAGCACAGTCCTGATAAGACTGGGGTCGAAGGTTCGATTCCTTCCACGCCCACAATTCGACTCGTTCACTATAAGTTATGATTTCCGTTATTTATGAAGACGAGAATCTTTTGGCTCTTTCGAAGCCGGCCGGTGTTTTGGTACACCCCTCATCTTTCTCGAAGGAAGATAAAGGGCAAGCGACAGTGACGGATTGGCTTTTAAAGAATTACCCGGAGGTGAAAATGGTAGGCGACAACCCCGCTGAGCGTCCGGGTATCGTTCATCGCTTGGACAGGGAAACTTCCGGCGTTCTTCTTGTTGCCCGCAACCAAAAAACATTTGAATATCTGAAAAAACTGTTTCAGGAACACAAGGTGGTAAAAACCTACCTGGCGCTCGTTTGGGGCAGGCTTTCGGGGAGTGGGATTATTGACGTGCCGATTGGCTTGAAGCCGGGGACGGTAAGGCGCGTCGTTCGGGGCAAGGCGTTGAAGATGGTAAAAGAAGCGGTTACCGAATACCGGGCCTTGAAAACGTTCAAAAAAGGCGATGACGAATTCACGCTGGTTGAGCTAACTCCCAAGACCGGCCGGACTCATCAGCTTCGGGTTCATATGAAAAGCATCAATCATCCGGTGGTGGGAGACGTCCTCTACAGCCCGAAAAAGGACCCATTCAATCTTTCCCGGCAGTTTCTCCACGCCGAATCAATTGAATTTACCAAATCCGACGGCAGCCGGCTGAAGCTCGAGGCGGAACTGCCCAATGAGCTCAAGACAGTAATTGACAGTTTGTCCTGAAACCTATAACCTATAACTTGAAATTATGGACGAAAAAACTTTGGAAAAAATCAAAGCCGGGGCGAGAGTGAAAGTTTGGGAGAAAATCAAAGAAGGCGATAAAACCCGGGAGACCCCTTTCGAGGGGATAGTGATTGCGAGAAAGCACGGTAGGGAAGCCGGGGCGACTATGACTATCCGGACGACTCTTCAGGATGTCGGCGTCGAGAAGGTTTATCCGCTTCATTCGCCGAATATTTCCAGAATCAAGATTTTGTCTTCGCCGAAGAAAGTTCACCGGTCAAAACTTTACTATCTCCGCGGCTTGTCGCCGAAGAAGATAAGAGAGAAACTTAAAGTTAAATAAGCGCGGGTGGCGAAACCGGAAGACGCGCTACCTTGAGGTGGTAGTGGGCGCAAGCCCTTGGAGGTTCAAGTCCTCTCCCGCGCACCAATGAAACTTCGGACACCTTTATGGCGTCCGAAGTTTTATTCGCGGAAAGAGGACTTGAACCCGAAAGGGGGTCGGGGAAAAGCGAAAGGGTTTCCCCGTGTCGGAATCCCACAAAACCGAGGGTGTTGTGGGAGCGAATGAAGACGAGCGACGTGAAATGTCCTCTCCCGCGCACTAACAACAAAAGCACCGTGCTATAGCACGGTGCTTTTGTTAATGCAACAAGCCCCTCGAAGTAACAGTACCTCGAGGGGCTTGGTCTTGCTGGAGAAACGTTGCGCGGCTTTCGGTTAAACCGTCGCAAGCTCCTCTTCTATCACACGCTGAACCTCCGCGACCGGGTTCGGGGCGCCGAGGATCTGCCGGCCCATGACCAGGTAGTCGGCGCCGTTCTCTACGGCGACCTTCGGGGTCGAGATCCGTGCCTGGTCGTCCTTCGGCGTTCCGTCGGAGCGGATGCCCGGCGTGACTGCGATCTTCCCGGGGTAGGTCGCCTTCAGCTCCCTCACTTCCTCGGGGGAGCAGACGAATCCATGAGCTCCGGCTTCGGCGGCCACTTTTGCGAGGACCCTGACTTCCTCGATCGGCAGGCGATGGTAGATCTCCTCGCTGGTCTTCTCGTCGATCGAAGTGAGAACCGTTACGGCGAGGACCTTAGTTGGCGTACCTTCCAACATCTTCACCGCGGCCTTGACCATCTCCGGACCACCCGAGGCGTGAACAGTGACTGCCCAAGGCGGGTTCTCCCGGAGCCGCTTGCAGATGTTCGCCACGGTATTTGGGATGTCGTGGCACTTCAGGTCGGCCATCACTCGGCCGTAAACCTGGAGATCGGAGACGGTGGTCTCGATTCCCCGGCCGGCGAGAAGGTCGTTCGCCTTGTAGATGACGCCCGAAGTACGGAGCGGGTCCACGATGGCGAGCGTCTCGTCCCAGCTCTTGCCGTCAAGAGCCACGATGACGCAGTTCCCGTTCTCGGTCCCGGGTTCGCAGCGCTGCATCACCCCGAGCTTCGAGATGAGGATCTTCCGGACGTCGTGGAGCGTCATTCCCGGCCAGACCGGGAGGTCGATGCCGAGTTCGGCGAACTTCTTCTGCCAGCCTTGCTGGCGGTCGACGAGAACGATGAGACCTTGGACGTTGAGACCAAGCCTCACCGCCTCGAAGAATGGAGCGGCCTTCGACGCGCCGTCTGTCACGACGTCGTCGAAGATCACCGCCGAACTTCCGAAGGGCGCCTCACCGATCGAAGAGGCCTTGGCGACCCTGCCGGCCTTCGACGACTCGCGGATGGTGATGTAGGGGATGCCGGTCGCGACGGAGAGCGGCCCCGCGAAGCAGCTCACGGAATCCGGCACTTCGATGAAGCGGTCGGGCCCGAGCCGCCGGAGCGGATTCTCGAACGCCCGGGCGATCTCGGCGATCGCCTCGGGGTAGTTGCGGGCGTCCCGCAGGTTCACGTAGACGTCGGTCTTGCCGCCACTCTTGAGCGGTAGGTCCCGGCCGTTCGAGAACTTGATGAGCCGGTGCTCGAGCATGAGCCGAACCAGCTCTTCTTGCTCGACTGGGTCGAGCCACGGCGAAACTGGGTGTCGAAACACGGTGCACCTCCTTGTGGTGGGCGTGTTGGTGCGTGTATGGGGTTGTTCAACGAGAGCTGCCGTAAGCTTTATCCATTTTCAAGATAGTGTCAAACAATAACTTGACAGATACTCGTATATAGTGTATAATGTAGCAAGCTGGAAATTCTTTCCAGTCCCGGCCGCGACGAACGGCTGGCAATCGAAACCTTCTCTGCTCGCGGAGAACGAGCGGGAGGCAACGATGAGCAAGACGCAGAAGTTCTTTGTCAGCCTCGGCGCGGTGGCGGTGATAGTATATGCCGTCATCACCAACGACTGGTGGATCGGCGTTCTCAACACCGACCCCTACGGGGATATCGACGTCGTCGACAGAGTGTTGGTGGGAATGTTCAGTATTCTACTCACCGCCATCGCTCTGGGAGTGGTATTCCTGGCACTTCACCTCATCACTTACATCACTGGCCTTCAGAAGCTGGCGAAGTGGGCGGTGTACCGCTATCAGTTCAAGCGGTACTTCGGGGTCGCGGCGCCGCGCACCTCGCAGGAAGGGAAGCTTCTCCAGGCCCTCGTGTACCGGAAGCTCTGTTCTTACGCAGACCGGTTTCGCGACTGCGGCGCGCGGGAGACGGGGATGCTGGAGGATGAACCGGCGGCGGGCGGAGAGGGTATCGCTTTGGACAAATACCGCTATCTGCGGACCGAACTCCTATGTGCCAAGAGGAGATTCTGGAACGTTCATGGAGTCGCCTGTAAGGCTCCAGGGATCACCGTAGGAAGCAATCTCGATCACTACCTCCCTAGACGCTAGTTCCGAGCACTACCGCTGACGACATCGTTCATTAGGCAAACGGGTGACCGCCCAGAAGTGTCGCCCCAGCGCTTAAGAGCCGCCCCCATGGTGGCTCTTAAACTTTTTATATAGGTTTATAATTAAAATATATGGCCGTAAAAATCACTTATTTTGTCCACGGGACAAGTGTTGATAACGAGAGCAAAATCTCGTCGGGCTGGTCGGATGCCGAGCTCTCCGAGGCGGGCGTAAAACAATCGGTTGAGCTTAGGGATAAAGTAAAGGGCAAGAAATTTGATGTTGTGTTTTGCTCCGACCTGAAAAGAGCAGCCGAGTCGGCAAAACTCCTTTTTGAGGGCAGGGTGCCGATCGCGCCGGATAAAAGATTGCGGGAGTGCAATTACGGAAAATATAACGGCGGACCCTCGAGCATCGTTGAGCCGATGCAGGAGAAACACGTAACGGAAAAATTTCCGGAAGGGGAGAGTTATGAAGACGTGAAAGCCCGGGTAGCCGACTTTCTCGAATTTTTGAAAGAAAATTATGACGGTAAACGGGTAGCAATAGTGGCGCACAAGGCGCCCCAGCTTGCGCTTGATGTGCTTTTGAAAGGCAAAGATTGGAGCCGGGCGTTTGTGGAGGACTGGCGCAAAACCAAATCCTGGCAACCGGGCTGGGAGTACGAGTTAAAATAGTACCAATTCCTACTTTTATTTTTCTATTTCTCTATCGGCTAATTCGCACGAATTAGAGAGTAGTTTGGTATAATAAACAATAAGGATTATGAAGAGCGCCGAGAAAACTCTCAAAGCTTTTGCCAATCGGCGGCGGTTGGCGATTGTGAAATATTTGAAGAAAGGCGAGGCGACAGTAGGGGAAATTGCCGAAGAAATTAATCTTTCCTTCAAGTCGACTTCGCGCCACTTGGCCGTGCTTATGGCGGCGGATATTTTGGAGCGGGAGCAGCGCGGCCTGCAGGCCTATTATCGGCTGTCTCCACCCCAAGATTCCGTGGTCCGGGCGATTATTAATTCTCTTTAAACTGAATTGAAACTTGCCTATTGGCTAATTCGCACGAATTAGCCAATGGTTGAAGGGGTAAGGGGTTTGGAGGATAATGAAAAGTACATAATTTTTATGAGTAAATTGCATAAAAACCGGGAGTATTTTGCGAATGCCGACAGGACCGTTGGAAAAGTGCAGGACGAAATCAAGGGCGGTCTTGCTCTGCTCAACAAAATCGAAAAACCGATTATTACTTTTTTCGGGTCGCATAGGGTTGTGCCCGAGAGTAAATACTACCAAGATGCCAAACGGGTTGCTTATGAGCTTGGTAAAAACGGCTATGCGATTTTGAGTGGCGGGGGACCGGGCATCATGCACGCGGTAAATTCGGGCGCCACGGAAGCAAAAACGCCCTCTATTGGCTTGAGGGCGGAGCTTTTAAAAGGTGAGAAAGTAACCGACCCGATTTTCACCCACGAACTTTCATTTCATTTCCTTTTCGCCCGGCGTTTTATTATGTCCATAAAAAGCGAAGCCCTTATTTTTTATCCCGGCGGCTACGGGACGTTGAATGAGCTTTTCGAGTACGCCGTGCTTATGCAAACCGACATCGTTGATACCGTTCCCATTATCTGCGTCAATAAATCATACTGGCAGGGATTATTTGACTGGCTGAAGGGTAATCCGCTCAAGGAGGACTTTTTTATTAACGACATACGAGACTTGAGATTACTGCATTTTGCCGAAGATTTTTCTGATATTATTGGTTTATTGAAAGAAAGCCGTCAAATAAAAACTTAAGCCGGCTTAAACGGATTTGAGCCGATTTTTGGTTTAAGGAACAATTCGCGCGAATTGGCGAATGGTTGAAGAGCGGGGTTGGAGGGATATGTTGAAAACAACCGAACACCCTAAAACGTAGGCACCCTTGTTAGAAAAAGAGCTTTTTGGTAATATTAAGGTTGGTTAAATATATGAGCAAAAGTGACCTAATAAAAAATTTAGAAAAAGAGCGAGGTTCTCGTGTTATTTCTTATATTACTGGCGATAGGCCCCCTTTTGCCACGAAAATTGCGGGTGATGTAGTGCCGCTTTTGGGAAACTTGCTAGATGATATAGGTAAGGTGAAAAAAATTAGCTTGTTTTTATACACAAGTGGCGGAGATATGCTGGCCCCTATTCGTATAGTTAAATTGATTCGTAATCATTGTGAGGAATTTGAGGTACTGATTCCTTATAAAGCACATAGTGCCGGAACGCTTATTTGTTTAGGAGCAGACGTAATTGTAATGGGGAAGCTTGGAGAACTTACACCAGTTGACCCAACTACTGGTCATCCGTTTAATCCGCAGAACCCAACTAACCCAAAAGAGCGTCTTGAAGTGAGTGTCGAGGATTTAAATTCGTATCTACTCTTTGCTAAAGAAAAAGCAAAGGTAAAAGATGAGCAGATGATTGATGCATATAAACTCTTGGTAGAAAAGCTACACCCACTCTCAATTGGCAACGCATATCGAGCATATCGTATGGCGCGTTTGCTGACCGAACGTCTTCTTTGGTTGCACATGGATAAAGAAAGAGACGAAGAGCAGTTAAAAAAAATTGTAAAAGAAATAACAGGCGATATTACTATTCATGCCTATCCAATTGATCGCGATGAAGCAGCCGATTTAGGATTGAAAGTTGAAAAAGCAGAGGATGAGCTTGATAAGCATATGCGTAAATTATATGAGATATATGCTGAAGAAATGAAGTTTGGGCAGCCGTTTCATCCTAATGAGTTATTGTCTGGTAGGGATTTTGCGGATATTAACAGGACGGGAGCATCTCTTGAAACAGTAGATTCTTCTTATCAGTTTATTTTTTCTGGTAAGGTAAAAAAAGAAATTAGAGATAATCGACCCGCTATTGATATTAATTTTGAATCGCAGTCTTGGGTCAAGGAAAAACTAGTATGAATTTAACCACTGGAACATATACGACTACTATGCCTGCAACTGTACTGCCGGGGAATTTGGTATTTCCTTCTGGTGCCGAGGTAAACGAAACATCTGGTGCTGAAATTTGGCCCTCGTGGCTGATTGAATACCCGCGTCCGATCATGCCGCCGTATCCGGAAACATTTCGAGAGGGCTTTATTGGCGTGCTGACGGACGAAGAAGCGGATAAGACAAGGGAAAACCTAAAAGTTTTTAAGAAACGATTTAACGATGACTTCGCTAGAAAACATCAGATATTGTTTGGAGAGTGATTTTATCATAGCTCTACTCAATGGCAAAGATAATGCAGTACAGTGCTATGAGGAAATAAAGAACGCTTCGCTTGCTGTAACCGCTATTACATCGGTTACGCTTTTTGAAATTTTACGAGGCGAGGAACAAGATGAATCCAAAATACAGAAATTTGAAGAATTAAAGCAAAGATTGGAAGTTTTGGTATTCGGAGAACGGGAGGCTGAAGAGGCAAGTCAGATAGAAAAACAAATTCATCAAAACGGTTTCACTATTGAGACAGATGACCTGTTGATAGGTGCAACCGCAAAAACCAATGGTGCAGTTTTAGTTTCTAACGACAGTGATTACCAAAGAATTGATGGATTGCAGTTGCGAAATTATTGATCTTAGCCTTACCCGCTAAAAAATTAGGGGAGTGATAGAATAGGTTTATGACTTTACAACTGGCAGGATATTTATCCGGTATAGCCATTATCTTGTCCTTTCTCCCTTACATAAGGGATATTTTTCGGGATAAGACAAAACCGGAAAGAGCTTCGTGGCTCATATGGACTATATTGGGTTTGATTTCCCTTTTCTCCCAACTTGCTAAAGGAGCAACCTGGTCTTCAATCATGACCGGCGCTCAAGCGGCGGGGGACGCTCTCATATTCCTTTTGGCTCTGAAGTACGGGCTCGGCGGGTTGCAGAAAAGAGATATTGCCGGCTTGACCGGTGCGGCGATAGGCCTAGTTCTCTGGGGTTTGACGGGAGAGGCAGCCGTAGCTTTATTTATAGTGATATTTGTTGATGCCATAGGTGTAGCTTTAACCGTTATTAAAACTTACAAATATCCTTCCACAGAAACAGTAAGTTCCTGGGTTCTCACGTTTTTAGGAGGTTTGTTTGCCTGCGTAGCGGTCGGTCGGTTGGATTTTGTTTTACTCGCGTTTCCTTTTTATATTTGTTTGGCAAGCGTCTTTATTTTGATTTCCATATGGTTGGGATTTAGGCACTAACTTACTTGTTTATGGTATAGTTAAAAAATATGAGAGAAGGGATACCCGGTCCGGGGCCGGAACAGCCCGGCAATGAACAAAGTGAATTATTCAGCGAGGAGGAGCTTGCGGACTCCGATAAGGATATGAAAAAACTGCTTGAAATCATCAAGGAAGCGGATATAAGAGGCAGAAAGGAAGAAAAGAAGAAAAAGAAGGGGAAAGCGGCCTAAAAACACCCCTAGAATCGCTCAAAAAGGCAGGTTTTTGGCTTGTTTTTGCCCCTCCGGTATGATATAATGAGAGCGCCCTAAAGGTGGGCGTTTTTATGTCAAAAGAAGCGGAAAAAGAACCGAAAAAAGAACAAAAAAACAGCTCTTATACCGCCAAAGACATATATGTTTTGGAGGGTCTTGAGCCGGTCCGGAAACGCCCGGGAATGTATATCGGTTCTACCGGCGTTGACGGTTTGCATCACCTCATTTGGGAGGTGGTAGACAACTCCATCGACGAGGCGATGGCTGGTTTCGCGAAGACAATCAAGATCGAGCTTTTGAAAAATAACCGGGTGGCGGTGACGGACGACGGCCGGGGTATTCCGGTCGACCTTCACAAGCAGACGAAAAAGTCCGCCCTGGAAACGGTGATGACCACCCTCCATGCCGGCGGAAAGTTCGGTGGCGAATCTTACAAAGTTGCCGGCGGTTTGCACGGCGTGGGAGTTTCCGTCGTAAACGCCCTTTCCAAATGGCTGCGGGTTGAGGTTTGCCGCGACGGCCATCTTTACTCTCAGGAGTACCAATACGGCAAGCCGAAAACGAAAGTTAAAAAAGAAAATTCCTGCACGGGGTCCGGGACGAAAGTTATTTTCGATGCCGACCCGGAAACATTTCCGAAAATCGAATACGATTTTCATAAAATCCTGAATCACTTCCGCCAGCAGGCATATCTTACGAAAGGCGTGAGAATGGAACTCGTCGACGAGCGGGGGAGCGAACCGGTTTATTTCGGTTTCTACTTTGACGGCGGCTTGAGTTCGTACGTGAGGCACCTAATCGGCAACGCGACACCGCTTCAGGAAAACCTCTTTTACATTCACCGCACTTCCGAAAACACGGAAGTTGAAGCGGCTTTTATTTATGTTGACGACGTTGAGTCGCAGGAAATGAGTTTTGCGAACAATATTTATACCGCCGATGGCGGCATGCACCTTACCGGTTTCCGTTCGGCACTGACCCGAACCTTAAACGACTTTGCCCGGGCCGAAGGATACGTCAAGGAATCGGACGAGAACCTAACCGGCGACGACGTCCGGGAAGGTTTGATTGCCGCGATATCGGTGAAAATCGTCCAGAGCAAACTGCAGTTTGAAGGCCAAACCAAAGCCCGCCTCGGTAACCCGGAAGCAAGAACGGCGGTTGAAACGGTCGTTGCCGAAGCTCTAAAAGAGTTTTTGGAGCGGCACGCTTCGGACGGCCGGAAGATGATTGAGAAAAACCTTCTCGCTGCAAAGGCGAGAATGGCGGCCAAGGCGGCCAAAGACACGGTTCTTAGAAAGGGGGCCCTGGAAGGACTTACCCTTCCCGGCAAGCTTGCCGACTGCTCGTCTCGGAACGCCTCCGAGTCGGAGCTTTTCCTCGTAGAAGGCGACTCGGCCGGCGGTTCCTGCAAGCAGGGCCGAGACCGTCGCACTCAGGCGGTTTTGCCGCTCAAAGGCAAGATCTTAAACGTCGAGAAATCAAGAATCGACAAGATGCTCCTGAACAAAGAAATCAAGTCGCTTGTTATCGCTTTGGGCACCGCCATTTCCGATAATTTCGACATCAGTAAGTTGAGATATCACAAAGTAATCATCATGACCGATGCCGACGTTGACGGCGCTCATATCCGGACCCTGCTTCTTACTCTTTTCTACCGCTATTTCCCGCAGATTATAGAAAACGGCCATCTTTTTATTGCCAAACCCCCTCTTTTCAGAATCCAAAAAGGCAAGAGCGTAAGTTATGTCTACAGCGACAAAGAGAAGGATAAAACTCTCACGGCTTTGGGCGACGGGGTAAGTATTCAGCGTTACAAGGGTCTCGGCGAAATGAACCCGACTCAATTGTGGGAGACGACGATGGACCCGGGGGTAAGAACCTTAAAATTGGTGAATGTGGAAGACGCCGAGGAAGCGGACAAACTTTTCGACATTCTGATGGGAGCCGAGGTCGAGCCGAGGAAAAATTTCATCCAGTCGCACGCAACATCGGTCAAAAACCTTGACACTTGAGGCCGTTTTGTTGTAAATTTCAATACACATGTTCGGTAAAGTAAAAACATTTTTTGAGGAGTCGCGCCGGGAACTGAAACGGGTGAATTGGCCGACCAAGCAAGAGACAATCCGCTACACCCTTTTCGTAATCGGCTTTTCTATAGCGGTTGCTATTTTCCTGGGTATCCTGGATTTTATTTTCATGCAGCTACTGGAAAGACTGGTAATTTAAAACATGATGGAACAAGCTACAAAAACAAATCGCAACTGGTACGCCGTTCATACTTATGCCGGCTACGAAGACGCCGTTTCGCGCTACCTGAAACAGAGGATCGAGTCGCTTGCGATGACCGACAAAATTTTCAACGTCGTTGTTCCCAAGGAAACGAAAATCAAGGTAAAAAGCGGCAGGCGCCAGGTTACCAAAGAAAAAATTTATCCGGGCTATGTGCTGGTGGATATGATTTTGGACAACGATTCCTGGTACGTGGTGAGAAACACGCCCCGGGTGACCGGTTTTGTCGGGGCAAGCTCGGCCAAGCCCACCCCGCTCTCAAAAGAAGAAGTTGACGATCTGATGGGGCGGATGGGCGAGAAAGAGCCGACTTTCAAGATAGATTTGAAGGTCAACGAAATAGTGAAGATCATTGACGGCCCTTTCAAAGAACATGAAGGAAAAGTGGCCGAGATTGACGAAGAAAGAGGGAAGGTAAAGGTTTTGGTCCCTGTATTCGGCCGGGATACATTGGTAGAATTAGATACGCTGCAAGTACAGAGAATTTGACCAATGACCAATAACCAATAACTTATAACAAAAATGGCAAAACACGTAAAAGCAAAATTAAAACTTGAAATCCAGGCCGGGCAGGCCAACCCTGCGCCGCCAATCGGCTCGGCGCTCGGTCCGCACGGCATCAATATCGGCCTTTTCTGCCAAAAGTTCAACGAAGCGACGAAGGATATGACCGGCGACATTGTCCCGGCGGAAATCACGATTTACGAAGACCGGAGCTTCGATTTCAAACTGAAAACCCCGCCGGCATCATCGCTCCTCAAAAAGGCAGCCGGCATCGAGAAGGGTTCAGCCGAACCGCACAAAATCAAAGTCGGCAAGGTGACGCGGGCCCAGGTTCGCGAAATCGCCGAGCGGAAAATGGAGGACCTGAATGCGAATTCCATCGAAGCGGCCGAAAAAATAATAGAAGGCACGGCCAAGAATATGGGTATTACTGTTGAGTAATACCCATATTCTTTCTTTGATATAATCAATTTATATGGCGCCGAATAGCAACTCTTCCATCGTAAAACACATCGTAAGCGGCGCCTTGGGTTTCAGGGAGCGCTACATTCCCGATTACTCGAACCTGGCGGCGGTGGTGAAAATCTTGAAAGACGCCGGTTATAGGATAGTCCTGACGCAGGGCGTGTACGACCTTTTTCACGTCGGCCACAAACGGTATCTTGAAGAAGCGAAAAGCCACGGCGACATTTTGATTGTCGGCGTCGATACCGACGAGCTTACCAGAAAACGCAAGGGACCGAATCGGCCGTTCGACAAACTGGAGGATAGGGTGGAAATACTTTCGGGCTTAAGGTCGGTTGATATATTGACTATCCGCAACGACAACGACCATCAGTACAAACTGATAAAACTCGTGAGACCCGACGTACTCATAATGTCCGAAACGACGGAGGATTTCGGCGAAGAAGACAAAAGGAATCTTCTGAAGTACTGCGGCGATATAAAGGTTTTACCGGCCAAAGCGGCAACCACAACCACGGCGAAACTGCGCCGACTGATGATTGGCGGAGTGGAACAATTGGGTGATAAAATTAAACTGGTCATCAACGAGTTCTTAGGCGGCATAGACTATGAAAGCGGCAATAGCTTACATACCGGTAATTCACAAGGGGCATCAGGAGTTTTGCCGAAAGGTAAAACCGGACGTGCTCTACGTTCTCGGACGAAGCATTCTCGGTAAATTTCCGGTTTTGGAGAGAGACGTTCGGGCCTTGAGTCCCGAAGAAATAGTTGCGACTGCCCGGGCGCTTCAGCTCGCTCCCCGGGTGGAAGTTCTTGAAGAAAAAGACATTTCCGGCCTTTCCGGAGAGATAGTTTTTGCCGAAGACGAGGTGACGCGGGAACTTGCCGCCCAATATTTCAAAAACAAACCTGTTTCTTTCGAAAGGGTCTTTCTTCGCTGGGACAGAATGGGCGCGGTTACTTCCTATCCCGTTTCTCCCGATATTGTCATATCCAAGGAGGAACTCGATAAAAAGTTCATCGGTTTTGCCCGCACCGAAGCCGAAAAGAGTTCCGATTGGTGGCGACAGGTCGGCGCTGTGGCCGTAAAGGACGGGAAAGTCATCTTATCGAATTTTAACGCCCACAAACCGACCGAAAACGCCCCCAACATTGACGGCGACCCGAGGAGCAATTTAAACGCCGGCGAGGGACCGGGGATTTACACCTCGCTTCACGCCGAAGCGGGAATTATTGCCGAAGCCGCCCGAAAAGGGATTTCCCTCGAAGGCGCTTCGCTCTATCTTACGGTTTTCCCTTGCTCGAACTGCGCCACCCAGATAGCGGAGACCGGCGTAAAAGAAATTTATTTTACGGGCGGTTACTCGAATCTAAACGGCGAAAGAAACCTGAAAGCGGCAGGCATAAAAATCATCCGAGTGGCGGAAAATTAGGTTAGGAGCCCGAGCCGATGAAAAACTTTACCGGCTCTTCGCCGCGTTTTGGCGAAATAATCTGAAAGTGAAGATGTTTTACGCTCGCGCCGGATAAAATCGGGTCGCCGAAGCGGAAGCCGATTCCGCCGCCTTTCACGTCTGTTTCTTTCTCCACCATTGCCGTGATGGCGACAAGTTCATCGCCGGCGCCGGTTGGTAGTTCGCTCATGTCTTCGGCGTGTTTTTTCAAAATTATCAACTTATGGACATTTTTACCAGGGTACGGCCATTGGCTGTCGGTTACGACCCAATGCTTTCCTTCCCAAGTAATTGGCTCTTTATGGTAAAGGGAGAGATTTTCCGGGCAGAAAGGGCAGTGGCCCTCTTTTCGGATTGTCCTCATCGTCTTGAGCTGGGTGCCGGTTCGCACAGCGGCAAATTCGATATAGCGGAGATTAGGCGAGTAAATCTCAAAATTAAAATCACATTCGTCGCCCTCACTTCGTTCGCCCGGTTTTTTAGATATTAAATTCCATTCCGCGGGCGGAAGATCGGGGAATTTGGCATCACCGTCGCCGATAACTTTTTGAACCCTGGTGATGAGCACTTTTTCGGCGTAAGGCAGGGCTTGTTTGTAAATTTCGGCGCCGCCGCAGATGAAAATATTTTTGTTGTTTTTAATTTCATCTTCTTCGGCGAGCCTGAACGCCTCTTCAAGCGAAGGAACGATTTCCGCTCCTTCGGCGGAAAAACCGGTTTGGCGGGTTATGACGATATTTCTTCGCTCGGGGAGGGGACGGAGGTTCGGCGGGAGCGACTCCCAGGTTTTTCTGCCCATTACGACGGTGTGGCCACTCGTCACGGCTTTAAAATGAGCCATGTCGCTTTTGAGGCGCCACGGGATTTGGCCGTTTTTTCCGATGAATCCGTCTTTGGAGACGGCGACGATTATTATTATCATGTTTTTTATTCCGTAACCGGGATGTCATTCATTGCCGGGTGAGGGTCGTAATCGGTAAGTTCGAAATGCTCCGGCCGGAAGGCGAATATGTCTTTGATTGAGGGGTCGGTGATTCGGAGAGTCGGGAAAGGACGCGGCTCCCGGGCGATTATTTCTTTCACTTTTTCCACCTGGTCTTCGTAGATTTGGCCGTCGTGGATGGAATGAGTAAAAGTATGCGGTTCGTAACCGGTTACCTGGGCGAGCATCAAAAGCAGGGCGGCATACTGAATCATATTGGACGGTACGCCGATCGGCACATCACCCGAGCGCTGGTCCATCCGCATGAACATTTTCCCGTCAAGGATTGTTACCTGGATATCGCCGTGGCAGGGCGCGACGACTACTTTGCGTTGAAGTTCGTCGTGCTGAAGGCAGTAGTAGGGAATCCAGGGAGTGACCCGGTGAGTGCGAAGCCAGGGACGTTCTTTGATTTGCTTTATGAGGTGAAGCCACTGATTGAAGTGGCCGCCTTCGGGCGTGGGCGGATAATAACCGGGGCCGTAAGCGCCCGGACCCATATCGCCGGGCTCGAGGCCGAATTTGGCGCATTTTTCGGCAGTGACCCAGGTTCCCCACCAGCCGGCCCAGGTTTTTTCGTCGCCGTATTTCCGGAGGTCGTCTAAGGTTCTCGCCCCGTTTATAAAAGCGATGATTTCGGAGATCGGTTTCCGCCAAAAACCTATTTTCCGTTCGGTGATGAGAGGTACGCCGTTTTCGATAGGGAAAACCATATTGGGCAGGGTTGCCACGGTGTAGGTGCCTTTGGTCTGGTACTGGTTTTTAGTGTAGACGCCGTCTTTCAAAATAATCTCCAAGAGATTCCGGTACTGATAGTCGGGCGTCCGTTCGCTGTAGGGCTTATAGAACGGCATTATAGCTGGTATTATACAGGAATATAGTAATATTAGAAATATTATGAGTAAAAACAAAAAGGGGAAACTTATCGTAAGGGGGACGATTTGCATGCGCCCGGAAGAAGTACACGAACACGTGTTCAAACTCGTGAAGAAAAAACTGGGTTAAACTTATGAATTTAGTTAAGAAGCCAAAAATAATCATTGACCCCATTCTCGGCTTGATTGACGTGACGGAGGTTATTCCGCTTGTAGACACCGCGTCTTTTCAGTCGCTCGGGTTTAAATATCAACTGGGACTGACTTTTCAGATTTTTCCGGCTGCCACCCACACAAGAAAAGAACACTCGCTCGGCGCCTATGCCCGAACCAAACGACTTGCTGCCGAATGGCTTCGTTACGGATTCATTGACCAGAGCCAGGCCCGGAATTTGCCGATATTTGCTCTTTATCACGATATTGGTCACGGTCCTTTTTCCCACGTTACCGAAAACTTAGGAAGCGTTAGCCACAACGAGCGGGGTCTTAAAATACTTGAAAGTTTAAAAGGGGTTATAAAAGGTGCCGGTTTTGATTATGAGAAGATTCGCGGTTTCTTTTCAAGGACTGACCCGCTTTATTTAGGCGTCTCTGACAAGAATCTTGGCATGGAAAAACTTGATTACTTGGAACGGGACGCCTTTTATACCATCGGTGAAAAAGTTGGCGTGGAATACCTCGCTCACCACGTTTATTTCATCGATGGGAAGCTTGTCATTAACGAAGTAGCGGTGGACCAGTCCAAAGATGTACAGGATTTTTACATCAAAATGTACAAACACGTTTACGGCCGCAAAAAAAGCGCTATTTTGAACCGGCTAATTGAGAAAATGACCGGTCTGTTGGTCGAAGATGGTTTGAGTGAAGAAGAACTTTTTAACCTCACCGACTTCGGGCTTTTAGGCCGGTTTGACGTTTCTTCAAATGAGCAGATTAGATTTCATTACAACAACTTCAAGCAAGGCGTTTTTCCGAAGCAAGCCTTGGAGTTCAAATACGAAGACGTGAGCCGCCACGCATCTTTCGGCCCTCAAAAATTTACGAAAGTAATGGGTATTCCCTCCAGCATCTTTGATAATATTGTTTTCTCTCCCAGCTGGAATGATATTGATTTTATTGATAAGCTGGAGAAAGAGATAGCCGGCCTAACCGATGTTCCGGAAAATTGTCTTATCATCGTCCCGCCTCAGGAGCGCCGCCGCGTAGAACCGGACGACATCAACGTTTACACCCAAAGCGGTGCCATTAAGAAAATCAGCGAAATTTACCCGGATCACTTTAGGGCGATGAAGGAATACGGCCGGTCCAATATGAACTTGAGAGTGGCTGGTTACGGCGATTACCGGAAAAAGATTTTTGACCGGGCCGAAGAGATCAAAAATTACATCGAGTCAATAGAATTCAAAAAATAATGGCCTACATCCCAACAATCGGTCTTGAAATTCACGTGGAGTTGAAAACCAGAACGAAAATGTTCTGCGCCTGCCTTAACGACCCCGAGGAGGTAAAGCCGAACGTAAACGTCTGCCCAATCTGCTTAGGCCATCCCGGGACATTGCCGACCGCAAACAAGCAGGCGGTGGAGGCGGTCATTAAATTAGGCCTCGCCCTCGGCGGAAAAATCGCCAAAAATTCCCACTTTGACCGGAAGAGCTATTTTTATCCCGACTTGCCCAAAGGGTATCAGATTTCCCAATACGAGAGCCCGCTCGTGGAAGGCGGGATGTTAAAGGGTATCAAGATAGGGAGAATTCACCTTGAGGAAGATACGGGACGCCTGATACACGAAGGAAGTCCTTCGGCAGGCTCAGGACGACCAACTTCGTTGGTCGACTTCAACCGGGCCGGCGTGCCCTTGATGGAGCTTGTGACCGAACCGGATATAAAAAACGCCGAGGAAGCGGTTAATTTTGCGAAAGAACTGCTGCTCATACTGCGCTATCTCGGGATTTCCGATGCCGATATGGAAAAGGGGCAGATGAGAGTGGAGGCGAATATTAGTTTGCCCGCCGATGATGGCGGGATGGGCACCAAAGTTGAAGTCAAGAATATTAATTCATTCCGGGCGGTTCATGGCGCAATTCTTTATGAAATTAAAAGACAAGAGAAGCTTTTAGACGAGGGTAAAAAAGTAATTCATGAAACGCGGGGATGGAACGACGGGAAGGGCATAACAGTAACCCAGCGCGTCAAAGAAGAAGCTCACGATTATCGGTACTTCCCGGAGCCGGATTTGCCTCCACTGGAACTTGCGAAGTTCAACTTGGACGGCTTGAAGGGGGAAATTCCGGAGTTGCCGGAGGCAAAGCGTCACCGGTTTGTGAAGGAGTTCGGTTTTAACCTGGCGGACGTCGAGGTGCTTATTGAAGATGAAAAGATCGCCGATTTCTTCGAGGAGGCGGCATCGGAATTAAAATCCCAATTACCAATTACTAATTACCAATTACTTTTCAATTATTTTACGAGCGACCTCAAGGGCTTAATGAACGAAAAGGGGATAGGAATCGACGGAATTAAAATAACTCCCGAACATTTCGCCCACCTTGCAGTGATGGTAGAGAGTGGAGAACTCTCAAGCCGGCTTGCGAAAAACCTGCTTATAAAAATGTTTGAAACGGGTGCCGACCCCGAAGCTCTGAAAAAAGAAGAAAAATTGGAATTTATCGGCAACGAAAAGGAGCTGAAACTTTTGGCCGAAGAAATAATCGGGAAAAACCTCAAAGCGGTGGAGGACTACAAAAAAGGCAAGGAAGGGGCGATTCAGTTTTTGGTAGGGCAGGTGATGGCGAAAACCCGCGGCCAAGCCGACCCCGAAGCTTTAAGAAAACTATTCAAGAAACTTCTTCGCTAGCTTTTCGGCTTCTTGCCGGGAATTTACCCAATGGATACCGGGTTGGGCCTTGAACCAGGTCATTTGGCGCTTGGCGAAGCGGCGGGAGTTCTTTTTGATTTCCTCAATTGCTTTCTCCAGAGTTATTTTGCCGTCGAGATAAGGAATAATTTCTTTGTAGGCAATGGTGCTCTTTAACGCGTAGGCGTTTTTGCCGTATTTTCCGACCAGTTTTTTGACTTCTTTTACCAACCCTTTCTTTATTTGTCCCTCTATTCTTTTGTTTATTTTTTCGTAAAGTTTATCGCGGGTAATTTTGAGGCCGATAATCAGAATGTCAAAGAGCGGTTTGCCTTTATCTCTTTGGCCGGAAAATGATTTTCCGGTTTTTGAAATCACCTCGAGCGCTCGGATAATTCGCCGTTTGTTTTTGCCGGTGATTTCCGCTGCTTTCGGGTCAAGCTTCATTAGTTTCTTTTGTAATTCTTCAAGGCCCAATTTTTCCAATTTCGCCCTTAATTTCTTATCCGCTCCGACTTTCGGAATGTTGAGGTTGTAAACGACGGCGTTGAAATAAAGGCCGCTGCCGCCGACAAGAATCGGCAGCTTATTCTTTTTTAAAATTTTGCGGATATTCCGCAGACAGAGGGTTTTGAATTTCCGGATATTAAAAACCGTTTTCGGGCTTGAGATATCAATCAAGTGCTGGAGATAGAACTTGTCCTTGGCGGTGCCGATATCCATCCCTTTGTAAATTTGCCGGGAATCGACGGAAATAAGCTCGCCGCCCCGGCTTTTTGCAAGGCGAATGGCAAGCATGGTTTTACCGGCAGCGGTGGGACCGACGATGGCTATTATCTTTTTCATGGTTGAAGTTAAGTATAATACTAGCTAATATTTAGGCAGTAGTTTAGGTTTTCCCCGGAGGAGGTAAGACTTATGGGCCGCGAGAAGCTCAGGAAGCACCTCCTTGAGATGGTGCGGGAATTTAGCGAGGTGTTCGGCATCGGTTTGCCTAAGAACACCAACGGTTGGGCTGACGGAATCCGTCAGAACCACGATCGAGCCGCTACACTCCCGGTTGGCGGCGGACGGAACATCATCTGGACCAAGGAAAAGGGCCAGCGGAAACTGGTGTTCCAGACGCCCCAGTCCTACATGGAAGTCGAGGGAGCCTACCGTCGGTGGCTCGCGATGCCTTCTATCGTCGGACTGAAGAAGAGAAACATCTTCGTGGGGCTTTCCTCCCACACCCTGCGCCCCGAGGACGTAATCTGGGGCGCGGACGAGGATGTTCTGCCACCCAACTCTCAAGGAGAGCGATAAGCCGCCGTTTCACTCGTGAGACGGCGGCTCGTTCTTTTTCTACTTTCGCTCGGTTATTTCTTCCAGTATTTTCTCAAGAAACGCTTCAACACTTACCGTATCCGTTTCTTTTTTATGGCGTTTTCTCACATTTACCGTTTTTGATTCTACTTCCTTGTCGCCGACGACGAGGATGTAGGGAATTTTTTGCAATTCCGCTCCTCTTATTCTTTTGCCGAGAGTTTCGTCCGAAGAAGTAAGTTCAACTCTTATATTGTGGCTTTCCAGGAGCTTGGAAACATTCTCGGCGTATTTTTTTTGTTTGACGCTCACGGCCAGTATCGCAACTTGCACCGGCGAAAGCCAGGTCGGGAAATTACCCGCGAAATGCTCAAGCAAGAAACCAATCATCCGTTCATGGCTGCCGAGCGGCGCCCGATGGATTATAACCGGCTTCTCCTTTTCGCCTTTTTCGTTGATAAAGGAAAGGTCAAATCGAGTCGGCATGAAGAGGTCTACCTGAACGGTTCCAATCGCGTATTCTTTGCCGATTACGGATTCGATGATAACATCTCCTTTCGGTCCGTAGTGGGCCGCTCCACCCAAGTCTTCGGTGTATTCAACGCCGGATTTTTCGAGTCCCAAGCGGGTCAGTTTTTCCGCCTTGTCCCACATCTTGTCGTCGCCGTGATATTTCTTGCGCAGATTTTTCGGGTCTCTTAGCCCCAGTTTCACCTTAAAGTTATCGATGCCCAGTTTTTTGTAATAATAGCGGTGCATTTCCATTACTCGCACAAATTCGTCAATGACGTCTTTTTCCGCAACGTAAATGTGAGCGTCGTTTTGGCAGAAGCCGCGGACTCTGAAAAGACCGTGAAGAGTGCCTGACCTTTCATAACGATACAACTGGCCGTATTCCGTTAACCGCAGAGGAAGTTCTTTGTAACTTCGGGCACGGGATTTATAAATCATGTGGTGGTGAGGGCAGTTCATCGGTTTCAGGTAGTATTTCTCGCCTTCAATTTCCATCGGCGCATACATATCATCCGTGTAATAAGGAACATGACCGGAGATTTTATAAAGTTCTTCCTTGGTTATGTGGGGAGTCGCAACGCGCTGATAACCGGCCGATTTTTCGGTTTGTTTTGCCCAAGCTTCAAGCTCGTCACGAACGATGGTGCCCTTGGGCAGCCAGAGGGGAAGCCCGGCTCCAACTTCATCGGAGAAAGTGAAAATTTCCAGTTCTTGTCCCAATTTGCGGTGGTCGCGTTTTTTCGCTTCTTCCTGCAGCGCCAGATATCCCACTAGTTCTTTTTTGGCGCCGAAAGCGATGCCGTAAATCCGCTGGAGCTGGGGATTCTTTTCGTCGCCCCGCCAGTAAGCGCCGGCGATGCGGTCCAGGGTAAATCCTTCCGGATTGATTTCACCGGTGTTTTTGACGTGGCCGCCGCGGCACAAATCTAAGAAAATGTCGCCCGTTTCGTAAACGGTGAGCCCTTTTTTCTCCTTGACGAATTCTTTTATCAAATCCAGCTTAAACGGCTGTTTTGCGAAAATTTTCTTCGCTTCGGCGGCCGTTACTTTTTTGCCCTTGAAAAGAAGTTTTTTACGAATCAAGTCCCGCATTGTTTTTTCGAACTCCTTCAGGTCGTCGGGCGTAATCGAGCGGGGGAGGTCGAAATCGTAATAGAAGCCGTTTTCAATGACCGGCCCGATACCAAGCTTGGCGCCGGGGAATTTTTTGAGAACCGCCGCCGCGAGAAGGTGAGCCAGGGAATGCCTTACGTTTTCGAGATTTTCTTTTGGCATAACTTTCATTATATCAGGATAGTTCTTTTGCGGCGTTTACGATGACTTTCGGTTCGCGGCCGCGGAAGGAAATTCGGCCGTCAATCATAATCGCTTTGTTTTCTTCCCAAATACCCGAATTTTTCTGTATTACGTCCGAGAAAACCAATATCTCGATTCTGCCGCCGTCGTCTTCGAGGGTTACGAAAAGCATCGGTTGGCCGTTCTTGGTAAAAATCTTCTGAATGCCGGTAATAACGCCGGCAAGAGTAAGAAAGGGAGATTTGCCGTAAACATTCTCTTCGGTTAAAGCGGCAACCTCTTTGAGCGGTTTTGTCTTCCTCTTCATCTTGGCGGCGTAATCTTTAAAGGGATGGTCGGTGACGTAGAGTCCCAAGAGTTCTTTTTCCCAGGCAAGCATTGTTTTTTTATCGATGTCGTTGCCGTTCGACTTCATTTTGAAGGAAGCGAACTCGCTCCCGCCGCCGAAAAGAGTCGATTGATTACCGTCTTTCATTTTTCTGGCCGCTTGGTTGAATTTGATGATTTCGTCGATATTGGCCAGGGCTTCGCTCCGGCTTATGCCCAGCGAATCGAAAGCGCCGCACTTTATGAGCGACTCGAGCGATTTTTTATTGAGGTCGCGGTGATGAATGCGATTCAGAAAATCGCTGAAATTAGCGAAGGGTCCGCCCCGAGCTCTTTCTTCGATGATGAAGTCAACGATGTTCGCCCCGATGTTTTTGACGGCAAGAAGACCGAAGCGGATACTGCCGCCGTCGACGGTGAAATCCTGAAAACTCAAATTGACGTCCGGCGGCAGAACCTTAATATCGAGCCGCCGCGCTTCGCCTATCAAAAAATTAATCCGGTCGACGTCGGAGCCGGAGACGTTCAGCAAACTCGTCATGAATTCCACCGGGAAATGGGCTTTAAGGTAAGCGGTCTGGTAGCTTATCATCGCGTAGCAGGCGGCGTGCGAACGGTTGAAACCGTATCTTGCGAAGGGCGGGAAAAGTTCCCAGATTTTCAGGGCCGTTTTTTTGTCGATGCCGTTTTTGATGACGCCCTCTATTAGTTTTTCCTTTTGTTCGTCGAGGAGCTTTTTGATTTTCTTGCCGATGGCCTTGCGGAGAGTGTCGGCCTCGGCGAGCGTGAAGCCGGCAAGGTCGCGGGCAATCCGCATCATTTGTTCCTGATAGACGCCGACGCCGTAGGTTTTGGAAAGAATCGGTTCGAGGCGGGGGTGGAGATAGGTCACTTTCTCCTTTCCGAATTTCCGGCTGATGTACATCGGAATAAGCTCCATCGGTCCCGGTCGGTAAAGGGAAATCATGACGATGATGTCCTCAAGCTCGCTCGGTTTCAGTTCCTTGAGGTAATGACGCATGCCCGACGATTCGAGCTGGAAAACACCGGTCATTTCGGCGCTCTTGAAAAGCTCGAAGGTTTTTTCGTCGTCGAGCGGCAGGTTGTTGATGTCAATGTCGATGTCGTGGAGTTCCTTAATAAGCCGCAATGTTTTTTCGATGATGGTGAGATTTTTCAAACCCAGAAGGTCGATTTTCAGGAGTCCCAGGTTCTCAATGGAGTGCATTTCGAACTGGGTGATGATTGAATCGTTTCCCTGCGGCGCCTTCTGGAGCGGCACGAATTCGGTCAGGGGATAGCTTGAAATGACAATGCCGCAGGCGTGGACGGAAGCGTGTCTTGCCGTACCCTCAAGCTTGACCGCCGACTCGAGTAATCTTTTGGCGTCTTCGTCTTTCTCGCAGGCGTCTTTCAACTCCCGTACTTCTTTGATTGCTCTCTTTAGGGGCATATTGAAGGGGATGAGTTTGGCAATTTGGTCGCAGAAGCCGTAGGGGAGACCGAGCGCCCGGCCGGTGTCCCGGACGGCCGCCCGAGCCATCATCGTCCCGAAAGTGATAATTTGAGCGACATTGTCGGCGCCGTATTTTTCCCGGATGTAAGCGATAACTTCGTCCCGCCGGGTGTCGGTGAAGTCGATGTCGATGTCGGGAACCTGAATCCGGTCGGGATTCAAAAACCTTTCAAAGAGAAGATCGTATTTCAAGGGGTCAATATTGGTGATGCCCAAAATGTAAGAAACGATGCTGCCGGCGGCCGACCCCCGCCCGGGCCCCACCACAATACCGTGCGTTTTCGCCCAGTTGACGAAATCGGCCACAATCAGGAAATAATCGGCAAAGCCGGTTCGCTCAATCACGCCGAGTTCGTGCTTGATTCGCTCTTCCACCTCTTTGGTTATTTTCGGAAAGCGGCCGGGAAGGCGTTCTTCAATGAGCTTTTTCAGGTGGTCGATTGCCGAAACACCCTCGGGTAAGGAGAACTTGGGGAGGTGGGTTTGTTTCAGGTCGATTTCCAAGTCGCACTTTTCGGCAATCCGCACCGTATTTTCCACCGCCTCCGGCAGATGTTTGAAGAGCTCAATCATTTCTTCGGGCGAACTTAAGGAAATATCGTAGTTTTTTAAACTTAACCGGTTTTCGTCGTCCACCCGGCTTGAGGTTTGGATGGCAAGCAAAATTTCGTGGGCGGTTTTGTCTTCTTTCATGATGTAGTGGACGTCCTTGGTGGCGACGAGGGGGATATTCAATTTTCGGGAAAGTTCGGCGAGGGGTTCGTGAAGATGAGGGGCGTGGGGCTGGATTTCAAGATAAAAATCCTCGCCGAAGACATTTTTGTACCAGGCGGCCGCCTCCTCCGCCTCAAGCGTTTTTTTGGAAACGAGGAGCTTGGCAATTTCTCCCGAAAAGCAGCCGGAGAGGCAGATGAGTCCCTCCCGGTATTGGTTCAATATTTCCCTGTCGATTCTCGGCTTGTAATAAAATCCCTCGGTACTCGCCAAGGTTGCGAGCTTCACCAGGTTTTTCCAACCGACTTTGTTTTTGGCAAGAAGAATGAGGTGGTGCCTTACTTCGTCGCCTTTCGGTCTTTTGCTCAACCGCCCGTTCGGCGCGACGTACGTTTCAACGCCGATGATTGGCTTTATGCCCGCCGCTCTGGCTTTTTTGTAAAATTCGATGGCGCCGTAAAGGTTGCCGTGGTCAGTAAGGGCAATGGCACTCATCCCGAGCTCTTTTGTCCGGTTTATCAAATCATCGATTTTGGCAAGACCGTCAAGAAGAGAGTAATGGCTGTGGGTATGCAAGTGGACGAACTTCATGTTATCACCGACAATTATAGCGGAAGAAAATGACTAAAAAAAGAAGGACGATGACGGGCATTGACGAAGTGGGGAGAGGCGCGCTTGCCGGCCCCGTTCTCGTTGCCGCCCTGGCTCTGCCCCGAAAGATAAACCTTAAAATCGGAAATTTGGCGAAACTCAAGGACTCGAAACAATTGAGCGCGAAACAGCGGAAGGAATGGCTGAAATTCGTTGACGCTAATCCGGAAATTATTTACGCAACAAGCCGCGTTTCGCCGGCTGTCATAGACCGGAAAAATATCAGGAGAGCGGCCGACTTGGCCGCCACGAGAGCGTACAAAAAACTTGCCGATATTTACGGCAATCGGTCGCTCGGCAAAGTTTACCTGGACGGCGGTTTGTATATTCACCTCGACTCGGCTCTTTATCCGCGTTTGTCGGCTTCGACAATTACGAGGGGCGACGAAAAAATAAATGCCATAAAACTGGCTTCAATCGTGGCCAAAGTCAAAAGAGACAATTATATGATCAAGCTCCATAAAAAACATCCGAAGTACGCTTTCGACGAACACAAAGGTTACGGGACGAAGAAACATAAGAGAGCGATTAGCCGGCACGGCTTGACGGATTTCCACAGGAAAAGTTTTTGTAAATTTGTATAATATTTTCATGAATAAAAATTATCTGCTCATTGCCGTTTTTGCCGCTCTGGTCCTGGGAGTTTTGTTTTATGTTTATTTTTTGAAATCTGATTCAAGCCCGGTGGTTACGCTTGAAACCAATTTCGGCACGATTAAATTCGAAACCTATCCCGAAGACGCTCCGAAAACGGTGGAAAATTTCGTCACTCTTGCCGAAAAGGGCTTTTATGACGGGCTTACTTTTCATCGGGTGGTGTCCAACTTCGTGATTCAAGGCGGTGACCCGAATGGCAACGGTACCGGCGGTCCGGGCTACCAGTTCGAGGACGAGCTTAATTCCAATGCGGCTTCTTACCGGGATGGCTATCAAAAAGGAGTGGTGGCAATGGCCAATTCCGGCCCGAATACCAACGGCAGCCAGTTCTTCATAATGCTCGCGGAATATCCCTTGCCGAATCTTTACACCATTTTCGGAAAAGTGATTGAAGGCCAGGAAGTAGTTGATAAGATCGGCAGAGTCCCGACCGACGATAACGAAAAGCCGCTTACGCCGGTTACCATAAACCGCGCCATCGTCGAAAAATAGAAGAATTTTGTTGACTTTTCAGGAAGGGATTGGTATTGTTTAGATATCGGTTTTTAAATCATTGAACTATGGGTGGCGTACCGGTAAAACATCATTCGAAATCGAAAGTCGGCCGGCGGCGGTCGCAATTGGCGCTCAAGAAGAAGCGCATTTTGGTTTGTCCGAAGTGCGGCGGGGCAACAATGCCGCATAAAGTCTGTCCGCAGTGCGGCACCTATACCAAGAAACCCAAGGCCCAAAACAAGAAATCCTAAAAGTCCTTTCGTTGAACGTTTCAGAATTTTGACAATTTATGGCCACCAGACATTTAGCGAGAACGATAGTTCTCCAGTCGCTTTACGAGTGGGACTTTTACGATCGGCAGGCCGATTTGATAAAAATCGTGGAGCGCAACATGAACGATTTCGGCCAGGGCATAGACGAGCCGGAATTCATTTGGCGCATAGTGAAAGGCGTGATTGAGCACCTCCCGGAAATAGACAAAATCATCGAAAAGGCGGCGCCGGACTGGCCACTTCCGAAAATCGCCATCGTTGACCGGAATGTTTTGCGAATTGGCCTTTATGAGCTTCTTTACGCCGACAAGAAAGAAGTGCCGCCCAAGGTAGCCATTAATGAAGCGATTGAAATCGCCAAGAACTACAGCGGCCCGAATTCGCCGAAGTTCGTAAACGGCGTCCTGGGAACTATTTATCGGGAGATGTCCGCCCCAAACGAAAATGAGTGATTTAAGCGATTTAGAGAAAAAAATAAGTTTTGAATTTAAAAACAAGGATTTTTTGGAAGAATCCCTGACCCACCGTTCTTATTTGAACGAATATCCCGGCGCCGGCGCTCATAACGAACGGCTCGAATTTTTAGGCGATGCGGTCTTGGAGCTTGTCGTCACCGAATATCTTTTTCACGTTTATCCCGATCACCAGGAAGGCCAGCTTACCAGTTTGCGGGCGGCTCTCGTGAATTACCAGATGCTTTCCAAGATCGCCAAAGAAATCGGACTGGAAGAATATTTGCGGCTTTCGAAGGGGGAAGCAAAGGACACTGGTCGGGCCCGCGATGTTATTCTCGCGAACGCCATTGAGGCGCTAATCGGCGCAATTTATCTCGACGCCGGTTATGACGGCGCGAAAGGTTTCGTGAAAAAGTTCGTGATGAACCACCTGGACGAAGTGATAGAAAACAAGCTTTACCGCGACCCGAAGAGCACTCTTCAGGAAGTCGCTCAGGAAAACCTGAAAGTTACGCCTATTTACAAGGTTCTTTCGGAGATGGGACCCGATCACAGCAAGGAATTCGTGGTCGGAGTTTTCTTTGGAGAAGAGCTTAAAGCCGAGGGCAGAGGTCTTTCGAAGCAGGAAGCGGAAGTGAAGGCGGCTGAAACGGCTCTTGAGAAACTGGCGGATTAACGGATTAAAATCATGAGTTTTCTAAAAAGGATAGAGCTGCAAGGCTTCAAATCTTTTGCCGAAAAGACGGTTATTGAACTCCCGGAGAGAGTAGTGGCGGTTGTGGGGCCGAACGGTTCGGGCAAATCGAACGTCGTTGATGCTCTCCGCTGGGTCTTAGGGGAGAGGGAAGCCTCGCGTCTCCGGGGCGACACCCTGGATAAGCTTATTTTTGCCGGTTCGGCAAAGACGAGAGCCGTCGGTCTAGCCCGGGTTTCTCTTTACTTCGACAATCGCGACCGCGTTTTTCCGATTGACGCCGAAGAGGTTGAGCTGGAACGAAGGATAGACCGCTCCGGAACGAGCGAGTTTTTTTGGAACAGTGAAACAATACTTTTGAGGGACCTGATACCGATTTTGGCCCGGGCAAAACTAGGGTCGCGGGGCCTTACGATGATCGGTCAGGGTGAGAGCGATATTTTCGTGCGTTCTTCTCCGGAAGAAAGAAGGCAGATGGTTGAAGAAATCCTTGGACTCAAGGAATTCCGGCTGAAAAAACACGGAGCCGAGAGACGGCTCGCTTTAAGCGTCATCAATTTGGACAAGGTAAAAGCGATGATCGAGGAGCTTGCGCCGCACTTGCGGCTTCTGCGCCGCCAGCGGACGAGATTCGAAAAAAGAAGCGAGATAGAGAAAAAACTGAAATTATACGAAGACGATTATTTTTCTTTCCAGTTTCACGGTTTGAGCGGTCTCATGGGCAAAGCCGAGGAACCGATTGCCGGCTATCGGGCGGCAAAATCGAAAAAAGAAGAAGATGTGAAAGCAATAGAAAAGCATTTAAAAGAAATAAACGAGAAATCGAGCGAACCGGAAAAAATCAAAAAATTAAGGAGCGATTTAAACGACCTTTTGAACAAGAAGTTTTCTCTCAAGGAAAGCCTGGGCCGGCTTGAAGCGGAAATCGAAATAAGGAAATCCGTTCCCCGCGAGCACGCTTCCCTTTACGAATTCGAAACGGGGGTAAGAAACCTCATCAAAAAAATCGAGGAGCTTCTTGAGTTTGACGATGTAAGTGAAATCAAAAAACAGCTCAAAGAATCGGTTGCCAAATTAAAGGAGCTTCTTAAGGAGGAAGAAAAGGATAACCGCGATTCCTTGGGAAAGAAAAAAGAGCTTGAAGAGGCGCTTCTTACGATCGATAAGGAAATTAAAAACTTGGAAGAGGAGAGCGAGCGCCTGACTTACGTTCAGGAAGAATTGAATCAGGAATTCCGGCGGGAAGTGGAGCGCCTGGAGGTGGAGAAAAACGAACTCCGGAAACTGGAGCAAAGTATTCAGTCCGCTCTTTTCGAGAAGGAAAAAATAGAAATCAGGGTTACCGAACTTCGGCGGGAATGGCGGGCGGCCGGTCGGGAAGCGGCCGAATTGGAAAATCTTCCACCGGTCGGAAATGATATCGATTCTTCCGATTTGGACAGGAAAATAGTCCGGATGCGGGGCGAACTTGCGGCGATAGGCGAAATTGACGAAGGTCTGGTTGAAGAAGCGAAAGAAAAAGAGGAACGCTACGAATTTCTAAGGAAGGAAGTTTCCGATTTGGAAGCGGCCATCGCCGACCTCAAAAATCTCATTAAAGAGCTTGAGGACAAGATTCATTCCGAATTCAAGACCTCGTTTAAGGAAATAAACGAAGAATTCAACAAGTATTTCCGGTTGATGTTCGGCGGCGGCCGGGCGAAACTGAAATTACAGGTTTATAAACCGCTCGTTCTGGAGGAGAACGCGGTAGGCGCGGAGGAGGGCGCCGCCCCCGCTGGGGGCCCGCTTCGCTCTCGCGAAGGCGAGGCGAGCGAGCCTTTCGCCTCGCTCGACGCAAGTCGAAGCGGGCTCCCCGAAGAAACTTCGGGGCGGGAGCTCAAAGCCGGCATAGAAATCGACCTCAACGTTCCCCAAAAAAGCTTGAAGGGGATAGAAATGCTCTCCGGCGGCGAGAAGAGCTTGGTTTCCATGGCCGCTCTTTTTGCCCTCATTTCCGTGAGTCCGCCGCCGTTTCTGGTTTTGGACGAAATCGACGCGGCGCTTGACGAGGAAAATGCCCGCCGTTTTTCCGAGCTCATCAAGGAATTTTCCAAACGCACCCAGTTTATCTTGGTCACCCACAACCGCGCCACAATGGAAGCCGCCCACGCCTTATACGGTGTCACCATGGGCGAGGATGGTATCTCGAAGATATTGTCGCTAAAATTAGAGTAAAAGAACGTCGAGGTTTGACCTCCCAGAGCAAAATTGAAGGTGGACTACTTAAGTAGTCCACCTCACAAGGGAACGAGGGCATGAACCAAGAAACCAGAATCTGTCAGAATTGTAGAAGCCAGTTCACGATTGAACCGGAGGACTTTAAGTTTTATGAAAAGATAAAAGTGCCGCCGCCGACTTTTTGCTACCTGTGTCGAGCTCAGAGGAGGTTTGCCTTCAGAAACGAGCGAGGTCTTTACAAGAGAAAAAGCGATCATTCCGGAGAAGAAATCTTTTCGATGTATTCCCCGCAATCGCCGGTCAAGATTTATGAGAATAAAGTTTGGTATTCCGATACTTGGGACCCGCTCGATTACGGTCGCGACGTGGATTTTTCCCGACCGTTTTTGGAGCAACTCGGTGAACTTTTTCGGGAGGTGCCCCGTTCGGCTCTTTCCACCATCCTGCTGGAAAACAGCGATTACAGCAATAACGCAACCGGCTTAAAGAACTGCTACTTCCTTTTCAATTCGAATTATTCTGAAGACAGTGCTTATGGAAACGGCGTTGATAGTTCTAGAGACATCTTTGACAGTTCCCATGTCAATCATTCTGAACGTGTCTACGAGGGTTTTTGGCTGACGAAGTGTGCGGGCATATTTTTCAGTTCCCAATGCGAAAATTGCCTGGAAGTATATTTTTCGAAGAATCTTCGGGGATGCAATAATTGCTTTGGTTGTACCAATCTGGTCAACAAGAGTTACCACATATTCAACGAACCGTACTCGAAGGAAGAGTACGAGAAAAAATTGAAGGAATTCAATCTCGGGTCTTACAGAAACAAAACTCTTCTTCGGGAAAGAGCAAAGAAGTTTTGGCTCGGGTTTCCGAACAAGTTTTATGAAGGAATTAAAAACTCTAATGTAAGCGGTGAGTATATTTTCCACTCCAAGAACGTTAAGGACTCTTATTTGGTTCGGGAAGGCAAGGATTTGCGTTACTGTCAGTACTTACAGGTGCCGGCCAATGAGAATTGCTATGACCATTCAATGTGGGGGAACAATAACTATCTTACCTACGAGTGTTCGGTCTGCGGTAACGGTACGAACAACATCCGTTTCTGTGCGGCATGCTGGGAAGACGTAAAAAATCTGGAATATTGTACCGAGTGTCGATCCTCTTCGGACTCGTTTGGCTGCACATCGCTGCGGAAGAAACAGTACTGTGTTTTAAATAAGCAGTACTCCAAGGAGGAATATGAGACACTCGTTTCGAGGATAAAGAAGCATATGAACGAGATACCTTACAAAGACAAGAAAGGGAGGGTATACAAGTACGGCGAGTTCCTGCCGCCGGAGCTTTCTCCATACGGCTATAACGAGACCATCGCCTTGGAACATTTTCCCCTCACCAAAGAGGCGGCGATTGAGGCTGGTTACAATTGGTACGACGAACCCCAAAAGGATTATAAAATTTCAATGGAATCGAAGGAATTACCTGACCACATTGACGAGGTTACGGAAGATATCTTGCAACATATAATCGGTTGCGAGCATAAAGGGAATTGCGAAGGCCGCTGTACGACGGCATTTCGCATTACTTCCCAAGAATTCAACTTTTACAAGAAATTCGGCCTGCCTCTTCCGCGTCTTTGTCCGAATTGCCGGCACCATCGGCGTATTGCTCAAAGAAGTAAACTGGACTTATGGCACCGCAAATGCCAGTGCACCGGCGCGACTTCGGAAAATGGCGCATACAAGAACACCGTTACCCATCATCACGGAGCAGGAAAGTGCCCCAACGAATTCGAAACTACTTATCCGCCGAACGGCAAAGAAATCGTCTACTGTGAACAGTGCTACAACGCCGAGATGGTCTAGTATTGACTAATTACTGTTTACTAATTACTATTTACTGACTTATGCTTGCGATAAAACTGCGAAGACAAGGGAAAAAACACCAGGCGTCTTTTCGCGTAGTTGTGGCCGAGAAGCGTTCCAAACTCGGCGGCAAATTCGTGGACGATTTGGGCTGGTTCGACCCCCACAGCAAGAAGTTCGAAATCGAAAACGAAAAAGTGGAGCACTGGCTCAAAGTCGGCGCAAGGCCGACGCCGAGCGCCCACAACCTTCTCGTTAAAGCCGGTATTTTGAACGAACCGAAAATCGCCGTTCATTCAAGAAAAAGGAAAGCTCCGACGCCCGCCGAAGGCGGGGTCGGAGTCCCGACTTCGCCAGAGGCGAACATCGGGAAAGAAAATCCACCGGCTGCCGAAGCCAAAGCGGAAGAACCGAAACAGGAAGAGGTTAAAGAGGAAGTCAAAACCGAGTAAACAAAAATAACCGAAAAGGTCGAATTTCAGAAAATGCAGAGAGATGAACACGAACAGCGATCAGGAATTTCTTGAGTTTCTCGTGAAGTCCATAGTTGACCACCCCGACGACGTGAAAGTTGACCGGAAGGTTGATGAGATGGGAGTGCTTCTTATGCTGAAAGTCCACCCTCAGGACATGGGACAGGTTGTCGGTCGCCAGGGCTCAACGGCGAAGTCGATACGGACGCTTCTTCGAATCGTCGGTATCAAGAACAACGCGAGAGTGAACTTGAAGATTGAGGAACCGGAAGGTTCAACGAGAGGTCACCGAACGGAATCCTAACCGGAATCATAAAGAAAAACCAGTCGCCTGAAGCGACCGGTTTTTCTTTGTATAATGAAGCTATGACAACTTTTAACATAATAACGATTTTTCCGGAAGCGTTCGATTCTTATCTCAGGTCTTCACTTTTGGGAAAAGCGCAAGACAGGAAACTGATAAAGATAAATCTCGTTGACCCACGGAGTTTCGCGAAAGACAAGCACCGGATGACCGATGACCGGCCCTTTGGCGGGGGAGCGGGAATGGTGATGAAGCCGGAACCGATTCTAAAGGCGGTGGATTTTTTAAAAAAGAAAACGAAGAACAAAAAAAACAAAGTCGTAATTCTTTCGGCCAAAGGCAAACAGTTCAATCAGAAAATGGCCTATGCTTGGGCGAAGAAATACAAAAATATTATTTTCATCTCCGGCCGCTACGAGGGCATAGACGAACGGGTAAAAAGTATTCTCAAAGCGGAAGAAGTTTCTATCGGGCCTTATGTTACGACCGACGGCGACGTGGCGATAATGGCCATCATTTCGACCGTCGCTCGGCTCATTCCCGGCGTCATCAAGTGGGAATCGCTCCGGGAAGAATCTTTTTTCAGCGAACTCACCAAAAAGGAGCAGAAAAATCTGACGGAGTACCCCCATTACACCCGCCCGGCCGTTTTGGAATGGAAGAAGAAGAAATACCGCGTCCCGTCGGTTCTCCTCTCCGGCGACCATAAAAAAATTAAAGAGTGGCGGCGGGAACACTCCCGAAACAATTGACGTTTTTCGGGTTTTAAGCTATTCTGGGACACCATGGAGACAGTTATTAACGAAGACACGCTAAAAGAGCTTACCGAACTCGGAGTTATTTACGGCCATAAAAAATCGAAGACCCACCCCTTGATGAAGCCGATTGTGATAGACAACCGGAACGAGATTGAGCTTTTGAACCCGGAAGCGATTATCGAGAGTTTGAACCGGGCTGTTGGTTTCATTAAGGAAAAGACGAAGGAAGGAGCGCTCGTGCTTTTCGTCGGCACCACCCCGGCCGCCAAGGATTCGCTCCAGGCAGTCGCCGAAGAGTTCAGCTTTCCTTACGTTGTTAGCCGCTGGCTCGGCGGGACCATCACCAACTTCAAAGTCATTCACAAGCGGATTGCCTACTACAGCGACTTGAAGAGCAAGAAAGAAAAAGGGGAACTCGCCAAATATACCAAAAAAGAGCAGCTTAATTTCGATAAGGAAATTGAGAAGATGAGAGGGAAATTCGAGGGGCTTCTTCGGCTTGTCAAAACTCCGGATGTTCTTTTCGTTGTCGACATCAAGGAGCACGACACGGCTGTGCGGGAAGCGAATCAGCAGGGCATTCCGGTCGTGGCGTTGGTTGATAACGATGACGACCCGACTGTGGTTCAGTACCCGATTTACGGGAGCGACCACAGCAAGAAAAGCATCGACTGGGTGGTTTCGAAAGTAAGAGAGGCGCTTTCGGAAGCGAGAGCTGAAATTCCGGCAGCGAAAAAGGAAAATGAAAATGAATGAGAGTGTCAGCAAATTGAGAGAGGTTACCGGCGCTGGCGTGATGGATTGTAAGAGGGCGTTAAGCGAAGCTGAAGGGGATTTTGACAGAGCGGTTGAAATCATAAAAGAACGGGGAGTGGCGATTGCCGAGAAGAAAGGCGAACGGAAAACCGGAACCGGCGTTTTGGAATCTTTCGTTCACAATGGCCGGGTTGGCGTACTTTTGGAAATTCGGACCGAGACGGACTTTGTTGCCCGTTCCGAACCTTTTAAGGAATTGACTCATGAGATTGCGATGCAGATTGCGGCAATGGAACCGGAAAACGTGGAGGCGCTCATGAAACAGCCCTACATCAAAGACGAGTCAACGAGCGTCGAGGCGCTCGTAAAATCGGTCATCGCCAAAGTGGGGGAGAACATAAAAGTGGAAAGGTTCTGTAGATACGAATTGTGAATCACGAATCGTGAATTATGGATATTTTTAAATTCGTTCTTAACATCCTGATAATGGTGAGCCTCGGCGCCATCTTGTACCTGGTGGCGAGAGTTCTGCCGCGGGTAGACGACAAGGATACCAACATTCCTTCGCTCAAAGCCCACTGGACGATGATTTATTTAGAGAGATTCGACCGGAAATTCAAGTTTTATCTCGAGAAAACCCTCCGCCGGTCGGGGATAGTCGTTCTGAAACTTGATAACGTCATAAACAAAAAGCTTAGCAGATTGAGAAAGGAAGCCGAGCAGGAAAAGGAGACGATCTTTATAACCGAGGCGGAATCTGATAAGAATAAAGAGGAGGCCGAGGAGGCCTGAATGCGCAGGTGGCGGAGTGGTCAATCGCACGTGACTGTAAATCACGCGGGCATCGCCCTACGGGGGTTCGAATCCCTCCCTGCGCACACGAATTTTGCCTGCGAGCTTTGCGAGCAGTTGCGAAATTCAGTGCCCCGCCTGCGGCGGGGCGCGGAGAATTACAACTTCACTTCGTTCAGGTAATCCTCGCGCCACCTTAGCTCAGCGGCAGAGCGGCTGTTTTGTAAACAGCAGGTCCTCGGTTCAAATCCGAGAGGTGGCTCACGAATTTTGCCTGCGAGCTTTGCGAGCGGTTGCAAAATTCAGTGCCCCGCCTGCGGCGGGGCGCGGAGAATTACAACTTCACTTCGGTCAGGTAATTCTCGCGCCGGAGTAGTTCAGTGGTAGAACGCTTTCTTGGTAAGAAAGAGGTCGGGAGTTCGATTCTCCCCTCCGGCTCACGAATTTCGCCAAAAATTTCAAGTTGAAAACGCAGAAATTTTTGTTGCGAAATTCAGTGCCCCGCCTGCGGCGGGGCGACAGAAATTATAGTTTCACTTTGTTCAAATAATTTCGTCGTGCCCCGCCTGCGGCGGGGCGACAGACATGTATTTTGTTTATATCCTAAAATCTAAGAAGACTGGCAGATACTACACAGGTTACACTAATAATCTTGATGAGAGATTAAAATATCATAATAGCGGTAGGACAAAATCCTTGGTTAAGCACATACCTCTTGAAATAGTCAGAGTAGAGAAGTATGATACCTATGAAGGAGCAAGAAGCCGAGAGAGGCAAATTAAGAAATATAAGTCAGGAGAAGCGTTTAAAAGATTATTAAATTTGTAACCCACGCCTTCGGCGGGGTGCTCGATTCTGTAGATAAATTTTCATCGTCTACGGACTCGAAAATTTATACATAATCGGCATGGCTCAAAGTAAGGTTAAGGAACAATTAATCCGCTTGAAATGCACCGCCTGCAACCGGGTGAATTATTTCACGCGGAAAAACAAAAAGCAGGTGGAGAGAAAGCTGGAATATAAAAAGTTCTGCAACTGGTGCCGGAAACACACGGTCCATAAAGAAGCCAAAAAATAGCTTCTTTTGTTGGGGGCATAGTTCAGTGGTAGAACAGCGGTCTCCAAAACCGCAAACCTGGGTTCGATTCCTAGTGCCCCCGCAAGAACTAATCTATTTTCTTTCTGATTACCCACTCTCCCTTTCCGGTCAAATAAAGATCATCGGGACTCACTAGCGCAAAGGGTTCGGCGTCTTTGAACTCTCTAAAAAACTCTTCGCGGGTTCTTCCTTGGGAATCCCTCGGGATTTTCTCTTTTTCTTCCTCGAAAGGAATATCAAATTGGGGAATTTTTTCAGATAGCCCCATGTTTTTATTATACATGACCACGTTGCCTGGGTGGTATACTTAAGTATACCACTCTAGTTTCGGCGCACTATCTAATAAGGCAACGCCCTACAACTTCGCAGGGCGTCTACCGCTGGTTCGGGGGCGGACCGTCGTTAGTTCGGGTCCGTACCCCTGAAGGTGAGTTCGGCGAGTCCGGCGGAGAGAAGCAGCTGGTTGCACTCCGCCTCAGCTTCGCGGAGAATGACTTCAGCTTTCGCCGCCCATTCCCGACTCAACCCTTCGATAGAACGGTCGAGTTCCATCTGGATGCGGGCAGCTTCTTCACGAGCCTCGCTGCGTTGCTGGCGTGCTTTCTCCAACGCTCGCGCTTTTGCGGTTTCTACTTCTACTCCCTGCCGCAACATTCCGGCGAATTCTTCGAGGTTGTCCCCGAGCTTGTTTCTGAGCGCAGAGAGTACCGCCCTGGCCTCATCCTCGTACCTTTCGGATACAACTTGTAACTGCTCATCGTAGTCGTCGCAGAGAGCCCCTACCCGGACCACATGCCGGCGGTTGATTTCAGCGAGTTCCGCTTCCACCACCGGGCTTACGGGTGCGTCCTCGGCGAGCACCTCGAGGAAAAGATTGAAGATGTTCTTGAGGTCTCCCATGAACTTTTCCTTCAGGTTCATCTCTTTCATCTTGCGCTCCTTCCTATCCGGGACTTTCGCGTGAATTCTTATTCGGTGTTCTAGTTTATGTAATATAATATATTTATAATCTTGTCAATGATAAAACTTAAGGCATACCCGGCGGTCTTTTGCTTGGGCGGCCTCTTTCGTTTTTACGATCTCTTGTGTTAAATTTAAGGTAAGAAGATGTTTCACTCTCACAAAAAACTTCGGGTGGCGGTGCTCTTGGGCGGGCCTTCAGCCGAGCATGAAGTTTCTTTAAAAAGCGGCGAGCAGGTTTTGAAATACTTGCCCCGGCATTATGAACCCCTCCGGGTTCTTATCGCGAAAACGGGCGAGTGGGAGATACCGGTCCGAAAACTAAAAAACCACGCCGATGTCGCTTTCATTGCCCTCCACGGCCCTTACGGCGAAGACGGAACGGTTCAGGAAATTTTGGAGAGCGAAGGAATTCCTTATACCGGTTCGGGCGCGAGAGAAAGCGCTCTTACGATGAACAAATTTTTGACTAGCCGCTATCTTCGGGAAGCGGGCGTGAACGTCCCGCTCGACTTTTTAGTCACAAAATCCGAGTGGCAAAACGAGCCTTCAGTGATTATCCAAAAAATCAAACATTACCTCGGCTATCCGATCGTAGTTAAACCAAATAGTAACGGCTCAAGCGTGGGAGTAACGATTGTTTTGAATGAAGACCAGCTAACCAACGCTTTTGTGGAGGCCTTTAATGTGTCCCGCGAAGCAATAATTCAGGAATTCATCCGGGGGAGGGAAGTTACCTGCGGTGTTTTGGACCGCGGCACGCCGGGAACGGAATTCGCTCTTCTGCCCACGGAAATCGTTCCGCGGGTCAGCCGCTTTTTCGATTACCGGGCGAAATACGAAGAGGGCGGTTCGGATGAAGTCACACCGCCCCGGAATTTGCCGGATGGCATCGTGAAAAAAATAAGGGATACGGCCCTCCGGGTTCACCGCGTTTTGGGCTCGCGCGGTTTCTCCCGCGTTGACATGATTCTTGATAAAAACGGCGAACTCTTCGTGCTGGAATCGAATACCATCCCGGGTCTTACAGCTCAAAGTTTGATACCCAAAGCGGCGGCGGCAAGCGGTATAACTTTTTCCGAACTTATTGACCGGCTGATTCACGCCGCGTTCTTGAAATGACCAAAGACAAGCTTATTGACGACTTGATTCGCGACGGCTATTTAAAAACGCCGCCCATTATCGAGGCTTTCCGCAAAATCGACCGGGCCGATTTCGTGCTCCCCGAACATGTGCCAACGGCTTACGTAAACGCTCCCTTGCCCATCGGTGAAGGTCAGACTATTTCCCAGCCCCTCACCGTCGCTTTCATGCTTGAACTTCTGGAACCGAAGGAGGGGGAGAAAATTCTGGACATCGGCGCCGGCAGCGGCTGGACGGCGGCATTGCTTGCCGAAATCGTGGGCGACCCGCCGGACGGCGGAGGAAAGGTGATAGCCATCGAGAGAATCCAAGAATTGAAAGAAGTGGCCGAGGCGAACGTTTCCAAATACGGCTTTACGGAAAAGGGGATAGTTAAGATTATTCAGGGAAACGGCGTAAACGGCTACAAAGACGAAGCGCCTTATGACAAAATCATCGCGGCGGCCGCGGCCAGCCGGATTCCCCGGGCTTGGAAAAGTCAGCTGAAGATCGGCGGTCGAATCGTCGCCCCGGTTTCTTCAAGCATCGTTATGCTCCGCAAGATAGATCAGGACCGTTTTGAAAAAAAGGAGTATTTTGGCTTTGCTTTCGTACCCTTGATAGGGGGCTAGCCGTGTGGATAAACGACTTGACAGGTTTTGGCTTCCCGCCCTATAATCTAACTTACAGAATGAGCATAAAAATCACATATCTTTTGGCGGACACTAATACCTGAGCGTCTTTTTCAGCCGCTTGCAGGTATCCGCCGAGCTCGGCGGATTTTTATTTCATCTTTGCGCTATTTGAAAACTTAGGCTCAACTTCGTTTCGCTAAGACACCGATCAATGCGGATTTTAGCTGATTAATACGGATACGTTAACGTTATCAGCATAAATCAGTTTTATCAGCGTAAATCAGTGGCGTTACGAACCGAAGGTGAGTATCAACAAGAAGTCAGTTTTGTGAGCTAGAAATTAGCAATACTAAGTGTAGATGGTGGATGCCTTGGCACTTTATGGCGATGAAGGACGTGGCGTAGCTGCGATAAGCTTCGGGGAGGTGTGTAGCAACCTTCGATCCGGAGATCTCCGAATGGGGAAACCTGGCCGAGCAAACCTCGGTCGCTTCGGCACTTGATGCCGGAGAGCGCACCCAGTGAAGTGAAACATCTCAGTAACTGGAGGAAAGAAGAACAAACGTTTATTCCGCAAGTAGCGGCGAGCGAAAACGGAAGAGCCTAAACCTCTTATGCTTCGCACAAGGACTGATGACCGATGACTAATGACTTATAACCTCGTTGTTATTTGTCATAAGTTATTTGTCATTTGTTCTCGCGCGGAGCGCGAGGGGGGTTGAAAGATATAAACAATCCTTAAGTTTGAAGTCCCGACGTAAAGTCGGGATCCCGACTCTCCTATTTATTTTTAATAGGTGCGTCGGGACTTTAAACTTAAGGGGAAAGTTACAAATCCATTTGTTAGTAGAATCCGCTGGAAAGCGGGACCAGAGCAGGTGATAGTCCTGTATACGAAAACGAATGGACTTTCTCGTTTTTTTCTTAAGTACCGCGAGGCCAACTAACCTCGCGGGAATCCGGGAGTACTATCTCCTAAGGCTAAATACATAAAGTGACCGATAGTGAACAAGTACCGTGAGGGAAAGGTGAAAAGCAGCCCGGTTAGGGCGGTGAAATAGTACCTGAAACCATCTACTTACAAAGAGCAGGAGCCCGTTTGCCTGCGCAAGCAGGTAAGGGTGACTGTGTGCCTATTGAAGAATGAGCCAACGAGTTTATCTACGTGGCAAGGTTAATCCGCTTAGGCGGAGGAGCCGTAGCGAAAGCGAGTGTTAATAGCGCGTATGCCGATGCTACGCATTGGCAAGTCGCGTGGATAAGACCCGAAACCAGACGAGCTTGCCCTGGCCAGGATGAACCCCGAGTAAAATCGGGGGGAGGTCCGCACCGGTGAGTCGTGCAACGCTCTCGGATGAGCTGGGGTAAGGAGTGAAAAGCTAATCGAGCCTGGTAATAGCTGGTTCTCTCCGAAATAGTTTTCGGACTAGCCTTGAATGTTTCTTTTTGGAGGTAGAGCACTGGAAGATACGAATAGGGCGAAAGCTCGTCGCATCTATCAAACTCCGAATGCCAGAAAGTTAAAAGTTCAAGAGTCAGACTGTGGGGGCTAAGCTCCATGGTCGCGAGGGAAAAAGCCCAGATCGCCGTCTAAGGTCCCTAAGTGCATGCTAAGTGTAAAAGGCAGTGATTATCCATAAACAGGTAGGAGGTTGGCTTAGAGGTAGCCATCCTTTAAAGAGTGTGTAACAACTCACTATTCGAGGATGATTGCGCCGAAAATTTATCGGGGCTAAGCATG
>JAZDPW010000016.1:0-2959 GCA_043797305.1 Candidatus Jorgensenbacteria bacterium | reverse complement strand
TTTCCCGGTGATTTAGTGGCGTGTGTACCACCCGATCCCTTTCCGAACTCGGAAGTGAAAGCGCGCCATACCGATGATACTGCTCCTTGAGGGTGGGACAGTAGGCTTTGCCGGGAGTCCATTGTTAATAATTTAATCTCTTCGCTCCGGATGAGTTATACTTAATGAGTATGATTCGTTTTATCAGTCCGCCGATTTTGAAAAAATTTTGGGGCAAAACCTGCCTTTTAAGAATCGATTTGAACGCCAAGCCCGGCCGGGAGAAAAAGTTTCTCCGGGTTGAGGCCGTTATGCCGACCATTAAAACTCTCCTTAAAAACAGGAACAAGGTGGTGATTTTAAGCCACCGCGGTCGCCCCACCACCAAGACCGATTCAAAGTCGTCTCTTAGGCCCTTCGTGCCGATTTTGAGCCGGAGATTGGGGAAAAGGGTGGCTTTCGTGTCCGATTTCCGACTGCCGGATGCGGGCGAAGTTTTCCTCCTGGAGAACCTGCGATTTTGGAAAGAGGAAGAGAAAAATGATGCAAAATTCGCCAAAAAACTTGCCTCTCTCGGCGATTTTTACGTAAACGACGCCTTTGCCGTTTCTCACCGCAAAGACGCCTCGGTTTCCGCAATCACACGGCATCTTCCTTCCTACGGCGGGCTTCTTTTGAAAAAAGAAATTGAAAATCTCGACTTGGCCGCAAAGAAAGCCAGGAAACCGTTCGTGGTCGTAATCGGCGGCGCCAAGGTAGGGGATAAGCTCGGCATCATGAGTTATTTATGGAAAAAAGCGGACTGCTTTCTTTTGGGCAGCGGCCCGGCCGCGACTTTCTTCGCCGCGAAGGGTTACCCAATCGGCGATTCTCTCGTTGATAGACGCTCGATTCCGAAAATAAGAAAATTCATCGGTTCGAAAAAAGTCATTCTCCCGCTTGATGTCGAAATGAAAGATAAGCGGATTTTGGATATCGGTCCCGGAACGCAGAGACATTATTCCGAAATGATTCGTAAAGCCAGAACAATCATCTGGAGCGGTCCAGTCGGAATGTTTGAAAAAAAGGGGTTCAGCGACGGTACGAAAGCGATTTGGATGGCAATGTTGAAGAATAAAAAAGCCCGAATCGTGATTGGCGGCGGAGAAACTCTTGCGTCTTTGTCTTTGATTCGTAATTCAATGTCCTTAATTCCAAAAAACGTATTCCTTTCCACCGGTGGCGGAGCGATGCTAGAATACTTATCCGGCAAAAAACTGCCCGGTATTGCCGCTCTTGAAAGGGCGAGCCTCGCCAAGGGCGGGAAGCTTTAAAATGAACCCCGTTAGAAGTCCTTGGCATAAAAATTTCAATAAAATTTTTATGCTTGGTACTAGCGAGGATAATCCAAATCAACTATTATCTACCACTATGACAAGGTCAAATGTTAAAAACAGACTTCTAACGGGGTGAAAAACACCGTAGTTCTATACCACTCGAATTGTCCCGACGGCTTCGGCGCCGCTTGGGCGGCTTGGAAAAAATTCGGCAACCGCGCCGATTACATTGCCGTTAACCCCGGCATCCTTCCGAAAAAGACTTTGAAGAACAAGGAAATTTATGTTTTGGACAACAGTTACCCGGAAAAAATCGTCAAGAAGTTAAAAAGAGAGAATAAAAGCATCATCATAATCGACCACCACATAAGCGCGAGGAAAGACGTAAAATCGGCTTCTTCTTTCGTCTTTGACCTCAAACACTCCGGCGCCGTTCTCGCCTGGAGATATTTTAATCCCAAAAAGAAAGTTCCTCGTTTTTTGCTTCATATTGAGGACTTCGACTTGTGGAAATTCAAACTCCCTCACACTCGAGAAGTTGACATCCTTCTTGAACTCATTGAGTTCAATTTCCGGGCGTGGGATACACTCGCTCGGGAAATGGGAAACCCGCGCCGCCGGGAAATTAAATTTAGGGAAGCGGCGCTCCTCGGCCGCTACAAGTACCGGCTTATCAACAAAATCGTCGAAAGCGCCGAGCTTGTTTCATTTGCCGGCAAGAAAACGCTTGCGGTTAATTCACCCATTTTTTCTTCGGAAATAGGCAATCTTTTGTGCCGTAAGCTTCCGCCCATCGGGATAGTCTGGCGGAGCGAAAACGGAAAGATTACGGTATCGCTTCGTTCCAACGGCAAAGCGGATGCTTCGAAAATCGCCAAACGGTTCGGCGGCGGGGGACACAAGGCATCGGCTGGTTTTGGTTTGTCTCGGAACGCTAAATTTCCTTGGAAATCTCTTAATTCATGACTCATAAACTGATAATTTATACCGACGGCGGCTCGCGCGGAAACCCCGGTCCGTCCGCAATCGGCGTCGTAGCGGGGGACAAGAACTATTCGGAAGCGATCGGCAATACCACTAACAACGTCGCCGAATACCGAGCCGTAATTTTTGCCCTGAAGAAAGCCAAAGCTCTTTTGGGCGGCGAAAAAGCGAAAGAAACCGAATTGGAAATTCGTTCCGACAGCGAATTGCTGGTAAGTCAGGTAAAAGGGGAATATAAAATCAAGGATAAGGAACTTCAACCGCTTTTCGTGGAGGTTTGGAACAAAATGCAGAATTTCAAAAAAGTTAATTTTGTCCTCATCCCGCGCGAGAAAAACAAGGGAGCCGACGCCCTCGTAAACCGCGCCCTGGACACGCTTTTTTAACTGCTTCAAAATCATGTCCATATGGACGTGTTTTTGAAGCACTTGGTTTTGTAAAAAGACAAACCGCCATTGCTGGCGGTTTGTTGGTAACTCATAAGCCGGATTCTGTTTAAGCGATAATTCCTCTGGGTCCTCGATTACTCTCGGACTCAAGCGGCATTCTCCGACCGAAGTCGGAGCACAGCCTTGCACTCGGTAAGGGTTTAGCCGTTTCACTCCCGCTTTTTTATCTCTATCGCGGGATTGGACCAATTAGCTTGAGATTAGGTCCGTCCGACTTTTTCAAGTCAGACC
>JAZDPW010000015.1:0-4133 GCA_043797305.1 Candidatus Jorgensenbacteria bacterium | reverse complement strand
CCGGGGAGGTTAGAGGTAACCCCCGAAGTCGATCGGCCAAACTAAGGGCAATAAAAATTTTATGACCATAATTAAGCCATCGGCCTACAGCCAATATCTCAAGTTCCTTGCTCTTATTTTCGGCATTCTTCTTTTCGGCGGACTTTTTTATATCCTCCAATACAACGCCCTTGTCGATATCCGGTCTGAAATCCGGTCCCTGGGGGATAAAGTTGTCGAAATGGAAGCAACAAACGCCGATTTGAAGAACGAAGTCTATAGGGCGGTTGAGCCGGAGAAACTTCAGTCCTTCGCAAGGGATAACGGCCTTATTCTTGAGAAAAACCCGAAATTCTTATCAAGCGACAAATGGCTTTCAGATTCCTCGCGCTAACCTCGTTGTTTTTCCTCTCCTACGGAGTGTTGGGTTATAATCTCTATGACCATCAGGTCCTGAAACGCGATTATTATTTTGAAAAAGCCGAAGCGCGAAACGATTTTAAAAAAGAACTTGAACTGAGGCGGGGCCAGATTTTTTTCACCGACCGGGACGGCCAATCTTCCGCCGCCGCTCAAAACAGGGATTACCCGGTTGTTTTCGCTTCTCCCAATGAAATTAAAGATGCGGCCTCGGTCGCCAAACTCTTGAGTCCGATTGTCGGGAAGGACGAAGAAAAACTCATAGTGGCTTTTCAAAACAAGGGAAGCTTTTTTTATCCATTAATCGACAAAGCCAGCGAAGAACAAATGAAAGCGGTGGAAAGTTTGGAATTAGTTGGAATTCACGTTAACGATAAGCAGTATCGTTTCTATCCTTTTAACAATCTTGCTTCCCATGTTTTGGGTTTTGTCGGGTTGAACGAGAGCAACAACGTACCGACGGGACTTTACGGAATCGAGCGATTAAAAAACGACTCCCTTGCGGAGGGTGAGGATATGAATCTTACCATTGACGCCAATCTTCAGGGCGAAGCCGAGCAGGTCTTGAAAGACCTTATCCGGGAATTTAACGCGGTCGGCGGAACGGTGATTATAGAAGAACCCGAGACCGGAAAAATTCTCGCTCTCGCTTCGGCGCCGGATTTCAACCCCAACTCTTACAGCGAATACCCGGTGAAGAATTTCTTGAATCCGGCGGTGGCCGGCATTTACGAACCGGGTTCGGTTTTCAAAGTGATTACGATGGCCTCCGGCATCGACCTCGGCGTCATTACGCCCGAGACGACTTACGTCGACAGGGGTAAAGTCACCTTAAACGGCAAGACCATCGAGAACTGGGATAAAAAAGCCTACGGTGAGATTACGATGACAAACGTTCTTGAGCGTTCCGTAAACACCGGCGCCGTTTTTGCCGAAACGCAAATCGGCCATAAGGCGTTTTTGGAATATATAAAGAAGTTCGGCTTTGGGGAGGTTTCCGGAATCGATTTGCCCGACGAGGCAATCGGAAGCTTGAGGAGTTTGGAAAGAAAGGAAGTGCGGGATATCGATTTTGCGACCGCTGCTTTCGGCCAGGGACCGGCGGTAACGCCCATCCAGCTCATTAATGCCTATTCAGTAATTGCCTCCGGCGGAGTGCTGATGCGTCCCTATATTAATGCTTCAGAAGAGCCGGAAGTAATAAGACGAGTGATAAGCGAGGAGGCGGCAAGAGAAGTGACGGAGATGATGGAATCAGCGGTGAATAAAGCCGAGGTGGCGGCAATCAAGGGTTACCGGGTGGCCGGCAAGACCGGAACGGCCCAAATTCCGGATTTTGAGAAGGGCGGTTACAGCGACGAGCTTATTCACAACTTTGTCGGTTTTGCACCGGCTTCGGACCCCAAGTTCGTCATCTTGATAAAAATCGACAAACCGGATAGCCCCCTTGCGGGACTGACCGTTGTGCCGGCTTTTCGGAAACTGGCCGAGTTTACTCTGAATTATTACCATATTGCTCCGGATGGGGTTGAATAGAAGTGCTTAAATTTATGGTAAAATTTATATCACTGAAGGTTCATAAATTTTAATAAATTTAGCATGCGGTTTTTATTTCTTCCCATACTTAAGTTTCTAATGCGGTGGCTTGCCGAGCTCACTCTGGTTCGCTACGAGCCGGGTATCGTCGGCATTACCGGCAGTGTCGGCAAAACTTCAATCAAAGCGGCGGTCAAGGCGGTTTTGGGTTCCGACCGGCGGGTGAGAGCGTCGGGTAAAAGTTTCAACAACGAGCTTGGGCTTCCGCTTACGATTTTGGGCGATTGGGAATCGACCGAGGGTTTGTTTTTTTGGCCGAAGGTTGTAATCCTAGGGATTGCCCAGCTCCTGGTTAAAAATCCTTCTTATCCTCATATCATTGTTTTGGAATACGGTATTGACCGGCCCGGTGACATGGATTATCTGCTTCGTGTTGCCCGGCCACAGATAGGCATTGTCGGCGCCTTGGGCGAAATCCCGGTCCATGTCGAGTTCTTCGCTGGCCCGGAAGCGGTGAGAAAGGAAAAAGCGAAAATGGTTGGCGCTCTTCCCGTTACGGGTTTTGCCATTTTAAACGGCGACGATGCGTCGGTTATGGAAATGAGAACGGAGACGCGAGCCCATCCTTTGACTTTCGGTTTTTCCCGCGGCGTCGAGATGCGCGTTTCCGGAATGCAAAACTGCCTTGATAAAAATTTCAAAGGCGTTTTTTTCAAACTGACTTATGGAGGAGAAAGCGTGCCGGTGAAATTAAACGGCGTTTTCGGCAAGTCTCACGCTTATGCCGCCGCCGCGGCAGCCGCCACCGGATTGATTTACGGCATGAACCTCGGTAAAATGGCGGAGGCGATGCAAAATTACAGACCCGTGCCGGGTCGGCTCCGCCTCGTTCCAGGTATAAAAGACAGCTTTATCATTGACGATACCTACAATTCTTCGCCGGTTGCCGTCTACGAAGCCCTTAGTGTTTTGGGAAGTTTGAAAGCCAAGCGGAAGATAGCCGTTTTGGGCGATATGCTGGAGCTCGGAAAATACACAATGGAAGCGCATGAAGGATTAGGCAAGCTCATTCCCAAAAGCACCGATATCCTCTTTACCGTCGGCAGCCGGGCCAAATTCATTGCCGAGCGGGCGGTAAAGTCGGGATTTTCCAAGAAGAAAGTGATGACCTTTATGGACGTCGCTGAAGCCGGATTGGAACTTCAGCGGAAGATGCAAAAAGGCGATTTGATTCTGGTAAAAGGTTCGCAGGGGGTTCGAATGGAAAAGATAGTAAAAGAAGTGATGGCCGAACCGCAAAAAGCGGAGGAACTCTTGGTTCGCCAAAGTCCCGTCTGGCTCCGGAGGCGCGGTTTGTACGGATAGCTCTCATCGTCTAGTGGCCTAGGACACAGCGTTCTCAACGCTGGAACCGGAGTTCGATTCTCCGTGAGAGCACATGAAAAAGCATTCCAAGGTCGGGAACAAGCCGGGAAAACCGGCCTACCGCACGCCGGCAACATTTCGTTACCGGAAATATGTTCAAACAAAACATGGGCACTCTCTATATCGTCGCGACGCCAATCGGCAACCTTAAGGACATCACTTTCCGGGCGCTTGAAACGCTCCGCGATGCGGACCTCATTTTAGCCGAAGACACCCGTGTCACCAAAAAACTTTTGAACCACTACGGCGTGAGCGTGCCGGTTCGGCGTTACGACGAGCACGTTGGTCCCGGAGTTTACGACGAAGCGGCCGACTTTTTGGAAAAGGGAAAATCGATAGCGCTCGTCACCGACGCCGGCACGCCGGGCATCTCCGACCCGGGTCCGCGCCTCATTGAATTTCTGAAGAGCAGGATTCCCAACGTGAAAATCGTTCCCGTGCCGGGGCCTTCAGCTCTCTCTACCGCTCTTTCCGCTTCCGGCATAAACGCCGACAGATTTACCTTCCTGGGTTACCCGCCCCACAAAAAGGGCCGGCAGAAATTTTTCGGGGAGATGATGAATATCAAGATTCGGCCGATAGTGCTCTACGAGTCGCCTCACCGTGTCTCCAAAACTTTTGAAAGTTTGAGCGAGATTTTCGGCGGTGACAGGGAAATTGTCGTTGCCCGCGAGCTTACCAAAATCTACGAAGAAGTCTGGAGAGGGAAAGCGGGGGAGGCAAAGAGCCATTTCACCGGCGAGAAGGCGCGCGGCGAATTTGTCATAATAGTT
>JAZDPW010000014.1:0-7661 GCA_043797305.1 Candidatus Jorgensenbacteria bacterium | reverse complement strand
TGCCTCCGTCAAATCTTTTTACGAGACAAAATGCCCGAAATGCGGCGGTAAGGCCCGGCGGGAGACCGACGTTTCCGATACTTTCTTGGATTCGGCTTGGTATTACCTAAGGTACCCCTCGACTCGCTCTGCTCGCTCGGGGCAAGTCCCTTGGGATCCGGAGGTGACAAAGAAGTGGTTGCCAGTCAATCTCTACACCGGTGGGGCCGAGCATTCGGTTCTTCATCTTCTCTATGTAAGATTTCTGGCGCTTGCTCTTCACGATTTGAAGCTTTTGGAATTCGGCAAATCGGACGCACCGGAAGGCGAGCCGTTTCCGAAGTTCCGCGCTCACGGCCTTCTCATTAAAGAAGGAGCGAAAATGTCCAAGTCGAAGGGCAACGTCGTGAATCCCGACGAATATATTAGAAGGTTCGGCGCCGATACTTTGCGGATGTACCTGATGTTCCTTGCGCCGTTCGAGCAGGGCGGCGACTTTCGCGATTCAGGGATTTTAGGGATAGAGAGGTTTTTGCAGAGAACCTGGACTCTTGTGATTAGTTTTGTTGAAAGAAAAGGCAAGGAGAGCAATCTTCAAAGAAAGTACATTGACCTAGTAATAAACGGAACCATAAAAAAGGTTACGGAGGATATAGAAAATCTTAAATACAACACCGCTATAAGCGCTCTGATGATTCTTTTGAACGCAATGGAGGAGAATAAAAATTCGTTGTCCGCCGTCCACTGCTCATTATTCCTGAAGTTACTGGCGCCTTTTGCGCCTCACATCGCCGAAGAGCTTTGGGAAAAATCGGGCAACGAAAAATCGATTCACAAGGAAAAGTGGCCCGAATATAGTCCGAAACTTATCCGGGAAGAAAACTTCGAATTGGTTATCCAAATAAACGGCAAGGTCCGAGCAACGGTGACGGTGGAAAAGGGGTTGAGTCAGAAAGAAGCTGAAAAACTGGCTCTTGGGACGGGTAAAATAGCCGGCTTTCTCGGGGCGAAGAAGCCAAAGAAAGTCGTTTTCGTTCCCGACCGCCTTATCAACTTCGTTGTTTAGGTATAAGATTTAACCAAACAATATGCGTATCTTCGGCCTGATCCTCGCCATCATAATCGTTATCGCTCTTGTCTACTCAGGCGTTCGTTGGATAGCCGGCGAGGTAAGTTTTGGCGGATTTTTTTCAGGATGGCGCAATTCTTCGACGTCACCAGAGGCGGGACTTAGCGCGGAGGTGAACGGGGACGGGGAGAAGGTAACGGTTGATCTCGAAAAACCTTCGGGAATCGCGAAAGATATTCCTCTCGGTTTTAAGGCTACTGATCTTTCGCCGGATTTCGGCAAGGTTGAAATCACCTCCCTTAGACGTCCCTCGAGCTCGGGGACCGGCGGCGGTTTTACGCTCCGGGCCGATACCGCTCTCAAAGAATCTTTGAATATTACTAATTGGAAAATAAGAGCCAACAGCAAAAAAGAAATCGTGATAAGGGGTAGTACTTCTTTCGTGCCCCCAGTGAACCTCGCCCAGATAATTCTTCGGCCCCGGACTTCGGCGGTGTTCTACGCCGATGTAAACTCCATTGTTAAAAATGTTGAGCTCAATAAATGCACCGGTTATCTCAATAACGTTTTTACCTTAAGCCCGAAACTGCCGAATAACTGCCCCCGGCCGGACCGGAGCGAAACCATCACTTTCTCCGGCGATTGTCAGGACTTCGTCCGTTCGCTTTCTTCCTGCGAGCAGCCAACCGGCGCGGAACTCAGCCGTTTTACCAAGCCGGAAGATTTGGCCTGTCGCGAGCTTTTAGGGAACCTCAATTACGGGGGTTGCGTTAACGACTATTCCGGCAATTCCGATTTTTATTCCTACGGGTGGCGGGTTTGGACGAGCGACCGATTGCCTTTTGACCCCAAACACGACCGTCTTCTTCTCCTTGACGAAAACAACCTAATCGTTGACGAGTACATTTACTAGATTTCGGATTTTTACTTGCGTTCAGCGAGCACCACCTTGGCGCTTATTTCTTTTTTACCCCTTAAGACCTTCAAACTGATTTTGTCGCCGACTTCACAGTTTTCGAGATAGTCCTGGATGTTTTTTTCGGTTGTGACTTTCTCGCCGTTCCACTCGAGGACAACGTCGTTTTCTTTCAAACCGGCTTTATCGGCCGGGCTTCCTTCCACAATCGCCTGGTCGAGCAGGTGCTCTTTGGCGATAAGCGCTCCGTAGGAAACGGAAAGCTTGAGCTTGTCACTTAAGTCCTCGTTTAACGTAAGGTATCTTAATCCTAAGAAAGGACGCCTGATTTTTCCGTGACGCTTCAAGTCGGCCAAATCCCGTTCGGCTGCTTTTACCGGGATGGCAAAGCCGATATTTTGAGCCCCGTATACCACAGCGGCGTTTATGCCGATGACATTTCCGAAAATGTCGGTCAGCGGTCCACCGGAATTCCCCGGGTTTATAGCCGCATCCGTCTGAATCAGTCCTCGCATTTCCTGAGTCGGCATCAGGGGGTCGGGTTTGGCGCTTATCGAGCGGGAGAGGCCGGAAATGATGCCGGTTGAAACGGTATTCCTGAAAATGCCGAGTGCGTTTCCGAAAGCGAGCACCGTCTGGCCGAGTTCCAGTTTTCCCGATTCGCCGAGTTCGAGAATCGGCAGATTGCCGCCGGCCGAGCTGATTTTAAGGATCGCAACGTCATCCAGGGGATCGCGGGCAAGGACAACGGCGCCGAGTTTTTGGCCTTCGCTTAGGATTACCGTGTATTTCGAGCGCGGCTCGGCGATAACGTGCTTATTCGTAAGGATTATTCCTTTTTCGTCAACAATGAAACCCGAGCCGCCGCCGACCTGGACCATGCCGTGGGCGTCGACTTTGTCCGGCGGAATTTGGAAACGCGGGTCGCTGAAAGCCGGGTCGAGCTCCGGCAGTTCTTTTTTCAAGTCTTCCAGTTTCTTGGAGATGGTGATTGATACCACCGCCGGCATCACCTTCCTGATAGTTTCGATTATTTGCCGCTCAGCCGAGCGAGCCTCGCCCTCGGCGGGCGATTTTTCTTTCTGCACTACTTTATATTAACATATATGAAGCGATATCCATGAGTCCCGTTAGAAACCTAAGGCACTAAAAATTTCGACGAAATTTTTATGCTCACCTCTAACGAGGATAAACCAAATTAACTAACCACGTTACTGCCGTGACAAGGTCAAATACTAAAAACAGGTTTCTAACGGGATGAGACGTCTTTTTGAAATTTTACCCGGCGCCCTTACGTGGGCTACTTTCGCCGTCATTTTTTGGCTTTCGTTCAAAGCGCCTGTTTTTGTTTCGGTTTTTTTCGTTCTCTACTCTCTTTTCTGGCTGGTTCGCATCGTTTATCTTTATTTCCACCTGCGCTACTCGTTTTTGAAAACCAAAGAGAATTTGAAGATTAATTGGCGCGATAAGTTGGAAGGAATCGAAAATTGGCGAGAGGTCCGTCATTTAGTTGTCTTGCCGATGTATAAAGAGCCTCCTTCCGTTGTCAGGGAAACGTTTCTTATTCTTAAGAATTCAAACTATCCCAAAGATAAAATTATCGTGGTTTTGGGAATTGAGGAACGAGCCGGCGAGGAAGCGGTAAGGACCGCGGAGAAAATTGAACGGGAATTCGGCCGGGATTTCTTTCGCTTCCTCATAACCCGGCATCCGGCAAATCTCCCGGGCGAGATACCGGGCAAGGGTTCGAACGAAACTTGGATGGTTCGCCGGGCGAAAGAGGAAGTTATTGACCAGCTCGGTCTAAAATATGAAGACATAGTCGTTTCGGTTCTCGACGTCGATACTCAGGTGCCGCCGGAATATTTCGGCCGGCTCGCTTACTTATTTTTGACCTGCGAAGACCCCCAGCATTCCAGTTATAAGCCGATCCCGCTTTTCACCAACAATATTTACGATGCCTCGCCTTTTTCGAAAGTAATGTCCTTTTTCCCGACTTTCTGGCAGATGATGCAGCAGTCGCGTCCCGAACAGCTCTCGACTTTCACTTCTCAGGCAATGCCTTTCAAAGCCCTCGTTGAAGTCGATTTTTGGGATACGGAGTACGTGTCGGAAGATTCGCTCATTTTTTGGAAATTTTATCTCCACTATGACGGCAACTGGCGGACCGAGCCGCTCCACTTCCCGGTTTCGATGGATGCCACTCACGCCCCCACCTTTTGGGGAACGGTCGGCAACCTTTATCGCCAGCAGCGGCGCTGGGCTTGGGGAGCGGAGAACATCCCTTATATGCTCTCGGGTTTCGTGAAAAACAAAAAAATTCCCTTTCGCAAAAAGGCTTTTTGGACTTTCGTGTTCATGGAAGGTTTCCACTCCTGGGCGACTGCGGCCTTTATCCTCTTTGCTCTTGGTTGGCTGCCGCTTATTTTGGGAAACTATGAATTCGGTTTGACCTTGATTTCTTACAACGTGAGGAGAATCGTCGGCCCGATTCTGAATTTCTCCGTTTTGGGTCTCGTTGCCTCGGCTGTTTTGAGCGTCGTTCTTCTCCCGCCGAAACCGGGTTGGTTTCGCAGGAAACACTACATTCTTTATTTTCTTTATTGGGTGCTCGCCCCGGTTCTTATAATCGTTTTTAGCGCCATTCCGGCCGTAGAAGCTCAAACCCGCCTGATGTTGGGAGGCGGGTTTAAGCTCGGTTTTTGGCCGACGCCGAAGAGTCGTTAGGCCGGGATAGCGGCTTGTTCCTCCGCTTTCCTTAACCGGCGGAAGAGATAAATGGCGATTATGAAGACGAAGATTACGAGGAGAAGGAAGGGCAGATTTCCCGGCATTGAGCCGAAAATCGATGCGGCGAACGAACCGATGCCGGTCCGGACCACATTGATGACGAAAGCATTGACGCCCCTCTGGTTGTTGTCGAGGAGGTCGGTGTAAACGAGCAGGGCGTTCGTGGTAACCGAGGTTTCTTCCTGGAAGTCGCCGTTTACGTTCACCCTAAACGTCACTTCTCCGGTCTCTTTTGCGTTGAGGTCCGGTACATCGAGCCAGAGAATATTTTCTTCTCTGGAGAAGGCGAAATCAGAACTTCTGAATTCAATTCCGTTCGGCAGAACAACCGTAAGGCGGAGGTTTCTCACTTCCGATTCGCCTTCGTTTTTGTAAGTCACCACGTAGTCGATATTTTCACCGGGGCTAACCACCTCATCTTCATTCGCAATCGAGAGAATTACATGCTGAGTGTTAATGAGAACGATTACGGCGTTCGAGGTTCTCGTTCTCAGACCCGAAGTTGTCACTTCGGCCGTGTTTTCGGCAACGACGTTATCCGGCAACTCTTTCGCTTCCGCGTTTACGCTTACCGTTCTTTTTTCTCCCGAATCAAGATTGTCGATTCTCCAGCTTACTCTTTCACTGGTTTCGTTCCAGGTGCCGCCGTCGGTGGCGCTTTCGAAGTCCAGGAAGGAAGAAAGTTCGTCGGTTACGGTGACGTTATCGAGTTCGGTGTTGCCGGTGTTTGTCACCGTAATGTTGAAGCGGATGGTATTGCCGGCCGCAGCGGCAACGGATGTCTTGGTGCCGTTCGGGAAAGAGAGGTTCTCAACTTCTTTTCTTAAGGAGAGACCCGATATTCCCGATGAGGCCGCTGCCGGTTGGGCGACCGAACCGTTTGAAGTCCGGAAGCTCAACACAACTCCCCGGCCGGTGCCGTAAGTGTTTTGAGCGACTGCCCGGAAGTAATAAGTGGTACCCGGTACAAGGCCGACGAGGTTCGCCGTAAAGGGCGAGGAGGCCGCATAACCAATCGAAGCAAGAGACGTCTGATTACTAAGCGAAGAAGAATTAGTGCCCCATTCGAACCAGACGTTGGTTGTAGCGGCGCTGCCCACGAGAGCAAGGCCGTTTAACTGGGCGCTTGTCGTGTAAAGATTGGTGGCGCTGTTCGTCAAGGCAAGCGGTTGCTGATTCGAATCGCCGTAGTAAGTGCTGGAACCGGAGCCGGTTCCAAAAGAAATGTAATTTCCGTAGACGGTGCCGGACGAGTTCTGAGCTGCCGCTCTTACGAAGTAAGTGGTGTTATTTTGGAGGTTGCTTACGTATTGGTTGAAGTTTGAAGAACCGCTGCCTTGGTAGACCCGGCTTGTCGAGAGAACTCCGGTGCCGGAGGCGTAATACTCAAACCAGCGATAGGTGTCCGAAGAGCTGTTCGGGTTCACGTAGCCGTTGAAGGTCGCGGTGTTTTGGTAGATGCTGGTCGGACTGTAGGTCGTTACCGTCGGAAGTTGGTTGTAGTTCGGCTGATAGTTGTCGGAATAATCGGTCCGGAAAGACCTGACGGCGCCGTAATTGGTGCCGGCCGAAGTTTTGGCTACGGCTCTGAAGTAATAAGTTGTGTCCGAGTAGAGTCCCGATATGTAATCGTTGAAGTCCGAAGAAGACGAACCTTTATTAATTCGGCTGGTTGTGCGACTCAAGTTCCCGGAGCTTGTGCCCCACTCAAACCAGACATCCGTATTCGAGTCGTTTGAATCAACGCGGCCGTTTAACCTAGCGGAATCCCGGTCAATATTGGTGGCGCTCAGGGTGGTCACATCGGCTAAATCCGAAGACTGTCCCGAAGAATCGGTTCTGAAAGACCGCACACTACCGTAATCGGTCCCGGCCGAATTTTCGGCGGCCGCCCGGAAATAATAGGTCGTGTTAGTCGAGAGTCCGGAAATGTTTTCGTTAAAAGCCCCGTCCGAACTCTGACCAGTTCGGTTGGTGGAGCGATTCAAGTTTCCGGAGCTCGTACCCCACTCGAACCAGCGGGTCGTGTCGGTCGAGCCGTTTGTGTAAAGATAACCGCCGAGTGTTGCCGAATCCTCGTCAACGTTGGAAGCGCTAAAAGTGCTTACGGCCGGCTTGTTTGAGGTCTGTTGCTGTCCGGAGTCGGTTCTGAAAGAGAGAACGCTTCCCTGAGCCGTTCCGGCCGAGTTTTCGGCCACCGCTCTGAAGTAGTAGGTTGTATCTGCCGAAAGACCCGATATCGTTTCGTTAAAATTCGAAGCGGACGAACCCTGATTGGTCCGGTTGGTTGAACGGCTCAAGCTTCCTGAGCTCGTGCCCCATTCGAACCACCTTTGGGTATCCGTCGAACCATTCGGGTTGACGTAGCCGTTCAAAGTAGCGGAGCTTTGAGAGATATTGGAAGCATTGGAAGTAGTGACGCTCGGTTGGCTTTGGGTTTGCGTAGAACCACTGGTTCTAAAAGATCTCGTGCTGCCGTAGGCGGTACCAGCCGAGTTTTCTCCCGCCGCCCGGAAATAATAAGTAGTATCGGTGGTGAGTCCGGAAATTGTCTCGGAGAAAGCTCCGTCCGAGCTTTGACCGTTTCGGCTGGTTGAGCGGCTCAAATTAGTGGAACTCGTGCCCCACTCGAACCAACGGGTTGTATTGGTTGACTGGTTTGTATCGAGGTAGCCGTTTAAGGTTGCCGAGGTTTCACCGATATTGGAAGCGCTGTTGGTGCTTACCGCCGGCGGGTTTTGAGTCGGCACCGAATCTGTCCTGAACGAAAGAACACTTCCGTATACCGTCCCAACCGAGTTTCTGGCTACAGCCCGGAAGTAATAAGTTGTATTTGCGGAAAGTCCCGCTACGGAATCGCTGAAATTGGAGGCCGAAGAGCCCTGATTATTGTGATTGGTTGAAAAA
>JAZDPW010000013.1:0-11214 GCA_043797305.1 Candidatus Jorgensenbacteria bacterium | reverse complement strand
CCCGTACGCGCTGTCAATGGCGGCATAAAAATGAATTTCTTCGCCGACGTAAGGAACCGCCACTTCGAAAACAAGGGGCTTGCCGAAACCGAAGAGCGCCGAAAGAAATTGTTCGGTGGTAGCAATTTCGGTTTTCAGTTCTTTCCCTTCTTTACTTCGCCTGGGCAAACGAATCAGATAAAGTTTGAGTTTCAGCGACTCAATGTGTTTCTTTCGCCCAAAAAGATGAATCATTTTATAATTCCCCGCTTTTTCAGCTCCGGCAAAAGCTTGTCAACTAAAGCGTCGTGAAAGGCGTCTTCAATAAAAGGCGGCTGCTTCCTCGCTTCCTTCAAGGCCGTTTCCAGTCCCTTATCAAAAACCAAATTTATCAAACTCTCCACCTTGTTTATTACTCCCTCATCCCCTTTTCCGTCCTGAAGATAACCAGGCAGAGCCGAATCTTCGGTTTTCGGTTTCTTCTCCTCTTTCTCTTCTTCGGGCAAGTCCTGGCTTAAAGCTTGAATTGAGTGCTTGACTACTTCCTTCTCCGACGGCGCTTCGGTTTCGTAAGATGCCTGCTCCTGTTCAATTTGCTTTCCCAGCTTTTCCAAACTTCTTTCCAAATTTTCGTCGAAATTCTTTATTCTAACCATATCAGTTGTATATTCGCGTCATTCGCATCCATTCGTAGATTAGCATTATTTTCAAGCCACCTGACATAACACGAATGACGCGAATCTAATGCGAATGACACGAATACAATAACATTGACCGGAGTTATACTATAATTATAAAACAATGGCGAATAACTCCAAGCTTGTCGGCGTACTCATCTTGATTCTCCTTCTCGCTTCTTTCCTGCGGCTGTATTCCCTGAATTCAGCGCCGCCCGGCCTCTATTCCGACGAAGCGACGAACGGCAACAATGCCGTCCAAGCGCTCGAAGCCGCTCCGCCGGATGGCGGATTCAGGGCGTTTTATGCCGAAAACAACGGCCGAGAAGGATTATTCATCAATATCCAGGCAATTTTTATTAAACTCATTGGTTCTACCGGCCTTATTGGTCCTATTGAAATTTTACGATTACCCAGCGCCCTTTTCGGAATACTCACGGTTTTGGGAGTTTATTTCCTGACGAAAGAATTGTTTGGCGATAAGCGAATTGCTCTCTTTGCCGCTTTTCTCATCGCGACTTCGTTTTGGCACATTAATTTTTCCCGCATCGGCTTCCGCGCCATAATGGCGCCGGCGTTTTTAACGTGGGGATTGTATTTATTGTTACTGTCCTACTCGCCTCGCTTCGCGGGCGAAGCGGGTAAGTCCTACAGGTCTTATTGGACTTATCTGCTCCCGCTTTTAGCGGGAGCTGTCTACGGTCTCGGTATGCACTCTTATATCGCCTACCGGGCAACGCCGCTTTTAATAGTTTTTAGTTTATGGTTGTTGGGCATAAGACACGGCTGGAAAAGAACTTTGAAAATTGGCGCAATCTTCATTGTCGCCTCAATAATCGTTTTTCTGCCGCTCGGATTTTATTTCCTGGAAAACCCGGCTGACTTCTTCGGCCGCACCAGCCAGATTTCCGTCTGGCAATCGCCGACGCCGCTCAAAGACCTGGGACTTAATATTTTAAAAACAGCCGGAATGTTTAGCGTCGCGGGCGACTACAATCCCCGTCACAATATTCCGGGGAGCCCGCTCCTCTACTGGCCGGTCGGGATTCTGTTTTTGATGGGAATTTTCGTGGGTATAAAAAAACTAACCCAAAATTCAATCTTGTTTGCCTGGCTCGTCGTTTCGGCGCTCCCGGTAATCATATCCAACGAAGGCATGCCCCATGCCCTCCGCGCCATTTTAATGGCTCCGCCCGTTTTCATTCTCGCGGCTCTGGGCGGCGCCTGGCTTTACGAAAAAATCCGTTCTATTGGTCCTATAAGTCTTATTGGTCCTATCGGACTTATTTTTCTTATCGTTTTCTCCGCCGTAAACGCCTATACATCCTATTTCATCGACTGGGCGAAACGCCCTGACGTTGCGAGCGCTTTCAATCAAGATATAGTCCGGGTCGCCGAAGAAATGAACAAACTCCCGCCGGAGACGCCGAAGTACCTTATTATCGACACCGGCGGCCACGACGTCAGGAAAATCGGCTCGCCCGCCCAGACAATAATGTATCTTACTGACACCTATCTCCCCGAAAAACAAAAAGAGAGAAATATTTTTTATATCTCGCCATCGGAAACATCGAAAATCCCCGAAAACGGCTTCGTCATAGAAATCTGACGTAAGTCCGGCGAAAAAGGAAATATCAATAAATATCATGGTATGGGTCTCCACCTTGCCTCAAAAATTATGTCCATATGGACATAATTTTTGAGGACTGTTAAAACGCTTATTAATTTATAACCCTTCGATTCGGATGGAGCCGGCGGGGTTGGAGACGCTCGTGGCATCGTAGTAACGGTTACTTGGGTCGGTAAGAACGCCGCTATCCCCCTCGCCGCCCGACCAGTCGCTTTGATTGAAAACCCGGTTTGCCCAACGGGTAACATAATCAACAATTGCCACCTGGCCGACGGCAGTACCGGCGCCGGGCCATTTAACGTAAGAAGTTATTTTTTGAGTCGATGGGTCGTCGTTGCCGGAGGCCGCAATGTCGCCGTTCGAATCGCGCATAACGTTTTCAATCGTAAAGTAACGGGTAAAAACGGTGCTGTTCCAAAGACGCTGGACGTCGTCGGCAGAAAGGGCGCGGTTGTACCATCGAATATCATCAATATAACTATTACTTTCCTGTGTCCCCCCGATTCCGCCGTTAATCCACATAGTCACGCCGGTTGGAACAACGTAAGAACCAGTCGTGGAAGCATCAGCCACCCCGTTAAAATACATAATTCCCGTGGTGCCGGAATAGGTAACAACTATGTGGTAGAAATTACTTGTTGTGATTGAGTTGTTTGATTGAAGAGAAAGCGTGCCGCCGGATTGATTAGTCCAAAAAAGCATCTTGCCGGAGTCCCGTATACCAAACCGAAAACCCGAACTTAAGTAAGATTCTCTTCCCATCACAATGTTGTTAAATTGATCCCCGCTCTTGATAGTGACGGGCTTTATCCACATAGATAGGGAGAAAGCAGAAGAATTATAATCGGAACTATTACCAATATTCACTCCATCGTCAAGACCATTAAAATTCAGACAATAAGAAACTTTGCAGGTTGAGGTTGCTCGCGTTGCCGCTCCACTTGCGACAGTACCGTGATTAGCCTTTCCCGACGTGTCAAAAGTCGTGGTCGTCGCCGTACTCGTCGCTTCGTCAAAATTCCAATGACCGACAAGACCGTCAAAAATTTCGTTGCTCAAAACCCCTTCCCTGCCTTCAACCGCTATAAGCTCCGTCCCGGAGGCGCTGACAAAGTAAGAAGTACCCGTGCCCTTGGTGAGGCCGTACAAATCGGCCCAGTCGGCGGCAGCCACCGACCGCGCTCTGTCAACCAAATCCTGATTAAATTGGGTGCCGCTCTGGAGATACTGGGTGGTAGTGGAAGAACGAAGAATAAAAACAATGCCCAAGCTCGCCGCCCCGATTAAAATCGCCCCGATGGAAAGACCGATAAGAACCTCAATAAGGGACTGACCGTCACGACTAATGACTAATGACTGATGACTGATGACTTTTTTATTTTTTCGCACAGCGTTATTTGTTGTCATATGTCATAAGTTATAGGTCATTTGTTACTTGAGGTCATCATACAAATTCAAAATCTCGGTGGCGGACAAAGCACGATTGTAGATGCGAACCTCGTCAATCTTGCCCACAAACTGCCGAGTTGAATTCTCGGCGCCTATTACAACCGCGGTTGGCGACAAACCCGTACCGGTTACAGCCGTTGTACCGGCTGAGGTACCATTAATGTAGCGTATATTATTGGTGCCATCCCAAACACAGGTTACTTGAGACCATTTGTTTAAAGGAACAGAAGCAGCGGATGTTGTGTGATAACCGGCGGGCGTAGTGCCGTACCAGTAACAATCTAAAGCTAAGGTACTATCATTAAAGCTCAAATAGTAAGCAGGTGGCGAGGCGCCCCAAATAATTGTACTCTCTGAATCAGAGCCACCAACGCTAGTCGGGTATACCCAAGCTGTAAGAGTTAGAGTTGTTTGCGGATCGAGACTACCTTGATCGGTGATAGATACGTTTTGAGTAGAGGCACTAAAACTCAAACAAGAACCTGCCTTGCAGTCAGAAACGGTCGACCAAGAGGTACCACTAGCAGAACCCGTGTTTCCAAAACCCGAAGTATCATAAATGCTTGTATTCGCCGCCTCATCAAAATGCCAATAACCGACCAGGCCATGTTCCAAGCGGCTCGTGACGGTGCCGCGCTCCGTCATTACAATATCTCCCACAATTCCGTCTCTTTTGGTATTGAGAAGAGAAAGAATCCTCGGCTCGCTCAATTTTCCGCTTATTGCCGAAAAAATTATATCCGCGGTTGAAGTCGAAGGGTTGCCGAAAACAATATTGCGCTTCAGGGAATACAACCTATCAACCGTGCCTGATGCATAGCTCGACCCGCTCCAAATTTTATAGGAAGAGTTCGCGTTATCGAACCTTATTCCCCACTGCTTTCCGTCCTGTTCGGTAATTGAGCGCTTTTGAACGTCGCGAATGACCGAAGTAATTTCCTCCATTGAAAGCTCGATATCCTGTCCTCCTTTATATCTTGAAAGGCTGATAAACCCGACACTGGAAACAATAATTAAAATGCCAAACGCAACCATGAGCTCAATAAGAGTAAAACCCCGATTTCCATGATTCATAATTCCTAATTCGTTATTCCTAGAACTGGGTTGTGAGCTGATAAATCGGCACAATGATGGCGAGGGCGATAACGCCAATGACAAAACCGATTAAGAGAAGCATAGCCGGCTCCAGGAAAGCAACGAGAGTCTTCAATGAACTGTCTATCTCCGAAGCATAGAAATCGGCAAGCGTGTTCAAAACTTCCTCGATGTGACCGGCTTTTTCGGAAATAGCCATCAGGTTCACGACTGTTCTCGGGAAGAACGGCTCTTTTTTGAAAGCTTCACCGACCGTAAGACCCTTGGCGAGCCCCTCCCGGGAAATTCGGAGGAGGGCTTGTTTCAACTCAATATGGCCAACCGTGTCGGCGGTAATATCGAGAGCATCGGTAATCGGCATTCCGGCTTTGATAAGCGATGAGAGGGTTGCCGCGAACCGCTGAAGAGCAATCTTCTGAATGATATCTTTAACAAGCGGTATTTCGTTCATGATCACCGCGAGAAGTTTCTTAAAAAGAAGCGAAGTCCGGTACAGGAAAAAAAGAGCGATAATGCCCAGAACGAGAGCGATTAAAAAGAAGATTCCGAATTTGCCAAAAAAGAGGCCGACGCTAAAAACGATTTTCGAAAAAAGCGGAGGCTCAAATCCCGATTCCATGAAAACGCCCGCGATTTTAGGCAAAGCGAAAGTAACGAGAAAAATCAAAATCAAGACGGAGGTGGCAAGAAGAAGAACTGGATAAATAAGCGCGCCTCTTACCTGGTCTTTGAGCATTTTTTCTTTGCTTAGCGACACCGTAAGGTTTTCGAAAACATCCTCAAGATTACCCGACGTCTCCCCGGCTTTCACGAGATTGATATAAACCTGGCTGAAAATCCGCGGGTACTTGGCAAAAGTCGCATAGAAAGGCTGGCCCTTTTCGAGATTGGAACGAATTTCCACCAGAAGGGAGCGCACGGTTGATTTCCGAAAATCTTCAATGAGGATATTGATGGCCTGAAGCAAGCTCGTGCCAATTTTGAGCATCAGCGCCAGATACTTCGACAAAAATATCTGGTCGGTCAGATTAATCCTCCCGCCAAAAAAGTTGAATTTTCTTATCCTTGAAGATCCGCCCGCCGGCTTTACGGAAACGGGTCTTAAGCCCCGCGAAGCAACGAAACTTAAAACCTCCGCAACGTCTTTTGCGTCTATCTCTCCTTCAACGAGCTTCCCGTCCGGTTGTGATGCGATGTAATGAAACTGCATATGCCAAATTTGTCTAAATTTTCGAGCTCAAGTGCAGCGATGAAAATTTAGCTGCAAATTTGAGCATTTCGCCGAAGGCGAAGATACCTTATAACTCGTACCTACAAAACCTTTCGGTAGTATAAATTTTACCATAAATTTGAGCACTCCGAGGTTCACCGAGGAGTTGTCTTACTCTCTAATGACTCTGAATAATTCGTCAACCGTGGTCATCCCCCGCTGAACCTTTTTCAACCCGTCCTCAAAAATAGTGAGTACTCCCTGCTCCCGACCCAACTTTTTCAAAATATCCAAATTGAAGTTTGGGTCAGTTATCGCTTTTCTCACCGGCTCGGTAATTTCCAAAACTTCGAAAAGACCCAGCCGGCCGTAGTAACCGGTGTGACTGCAGGCATTGCAGCCCCGGCCGCGAAAAAAAGTTTTGGGGATAGGATAAGTTTCCGGATCAAGCCCTAATTCCTTTAACGTATTTTTTATCGTCGCGACGACTCCCGGTTCGGGGGCGTACGATTCGATACACTCAAGATGAATACGTCTTGCGAGCCGCTGGGCGGTCACCGCGTTTAAAACCGCCGCTCCCAAGAAAGGAGGAACACCCATATCAACAAGACGGGGGATGGCCGTCGGCGCATCGTTAGTGTGCAAGCTCGAGAGCATCAAATGGCCGGTCAAAGCCGCCTGGACGGCGATGTTTGCCGTTTCCGGGTCGCGAATTTCACCGACCATAATGACGTTCGGGTCTTGCCTTAAAATCGAACGAAGACCGTTGGCAAAGGTGATGCCCGCCGCAACATTCACTTGCACCTGGTTTACGTAACGCATATCGTACTCTATCGGGTCTTCAACCGTCACAATGTTCACTTCCGGCCTGTTCAAAACGTTCATTATCGAATAGAGAGTGGTGGTTTTACCGGAACCAGTCGGACCGCAAATTAAGACCATGCCGTAACTTTTCTTTATCGCGTCTCTTAACACTTTTTCCGTCTCCTCGAACATCCCAATCTCGGTGAAAGAAAGAGGTTTCTGTGCGGCGGCGAGAAGCCGAAGCTCAACTTTTTCCCCGTAAAAAGTCGGAATTACGGAAACACGGATATCAACTATCTCGTCGCCTATCTTATAGCGGAACCGGCCGTCTTGGGGGTGAGTGTGCTCGTCAACCCGCAAACTCGAAAGAATCTTGATTCTGGCTACGACAGCCGGATGAATTTCTTTGGACATTCTGATAACTTCGTGAAGCACGCCGTCAATCCGGTAACGGATCAGGATAACATCGTCAAGAACCTCAAAATGGATGTCGGAGGCGCGGGAAGAATAAGCGTAAGCAAGAAGATTGTCGACGATGGCAACGACGGGCAAATCGGCCGCCGCTTCTTCCAAATCGCCTTTGGCTTTACTCCTTAAGGACTCCTTAATGCTTTCCTCGATTATTTTTTTGAAGTCTTTGGTAAGCTTGGCTTCGTAAAGAGAAAAACCCCGGTTTAAATCATCGTCGGTCGCAAGATAGGGTTTTATCGGCCCCCTAAGTCGCAGTTGAAGAAAATCAATCGTTTCGAGGTCGGTCGGGTCTTCCATCGCAACCTGAAAAGTCCCGTCCGCTTCCCTGCCGAAAACAATAACCTTTCTTCGCCTTGCCGTATCTTCAGACAAAGAATGGAGAGCGCTCTCGTCAATCTTAACGTTTCCCAAATTCACTCGCTCAACGCCCAAAGATTTGGCGATAATGAGATACAAATACTCCTTATTGACAATTCCCTGAGAAACTAAAACGTCGGTCAGGTTCTGTCTTTTTCTCTTGGCTTCGTTATCTAAAGAATCAAAAATATCCGAACTGATAAGCCCTTGCTTAATCAGAATATCCTTTAATTTATCCGGAGGAAGGGTAATCATTGTATGCGAGTAAAACTCACAACGCCGTTTTTATAAGTATAACCAAAATCGCAACCGGCAACCACAGCCAGTATAGAGAAAAACGTTCCTTTCTCTTCAACCAGTGACTTACGACCAACGACCCGACGACTGCCAAAGCTAAAATAGCGATGAGATAATAAATCCAAGCATAATCCCAAACGGATTGGCCGAGGAGAAGAACGGAAATCGCTCCCAAATAAGGTTCCTGGCTTTCAAAGAACCTCTCGCCAAACCGCCGATTGAGGCGTTTTGCCGAAACAAGAAGCGCAAAAGCAACAGCAAGAGCAACGAGATAATGAAGGAGAAATCTCGAAAACTGATAACCGAAAACGTAAGAAATTCCTCCGTAAGGAGGAACCAAAAACTTGCCGATTCCCCCGCCGGAACTCCAGGCAAGATAGAGAGAATAAACCAGATAAAAATAAAAAAGAACGATGGAGGCAACCAAGAACCAAAAAAGCGCCCTGTAGGACTTATAGGACCCATTGGACTTATTGGTCTTATAGGTCGCGACCTGAAAAACAAGAGCGGCAACCAAGACCGCTAAAGAAAAAAAGCCAATTGAGGTCATTGGCTTAATTATATTACAAAATTATGGAAAACCCTTATATATCGAGGTCGTTCCCCACTTCATAAAGATTATCGTCGTCGCCGCCGTCTTTAGTGTTGGATTCAACGTCACTTCCGCCGCCGCTTGCGAACTTCGTGCTTTCCATCGCCGCGTCAATTTCATAAGCGGTGCCGTTGCAGATGAAGGAATAATAACAGGCCTCATTGCCGGCGCCGCAGTTCGTGGAACCGTTGTTCGGGTCAAGCGGTAATCTCGCAAGCGGCGAACCGGAAGAAATGTCCACCAAATCAACCGTTATCCAACCTGTACCGATAACAGTGGTGGTCGCGTTGTGAGTAGTGCAGGCACCGCCTCCGGTTTTCCTAGCCGCCGTGCTTGAAGAAGTGCAAGTCTCGGTTGCGGCAGCGCAAGAGGCACCATTCACCCCGCCGAGACCGGGGGTTAAAACATCGGCAAGATAAAAACTGACGGCATTATTCAAAGCCGCCAAATCTGACGTCCGGGTGGAATCGCGCGCCTGCCTTAAAAGCTGGGCCGGGTTGATGACCAAAATAATGGCGGTTGCGAGAACTGCCAAGATGGCAATCACAACCAGAAGTTCGATGAGAGTAAAGCCCTTGCCTTGTGATATTTTTTCCAACTTATTCATAACTACAAATCGAGGTCGTTCCCCACTTCGTAGGCGTTGGTGTTGTCACCGCCGTCTTTAGTGTTGGATTCAACGTCAGCTCCGCCGCCGGTTGCAAATTTCGTACTCTCCATCGCCGCACTTATTTCATAACCGGTAAGGTTGCAAATGAATGAATAGAAACAGGCCTCCGCTCCGGCGCCGCAGTTCGTGGAACCGTTGTTCGGGTCAAGCGGTAATCTCGCAAGCGGCGAACCGGAAGAAATGTCCACCAAATCAACCGTTATCCAACCTGTACCGATAACAGTGGTGGTGGCATTAGTCGTGCAAACTCCGCCGCCTGACCGCCGGCCGGAAGCTCCCGAAGTGCAGGTTTCGGTAGTCGAACCGCATGAAGCGCCGTTTATTCCTCCCAGACCCGGAGTCGCCACATCGGCCAAATACAAAGAAACGGCGCTGCTTAAAGCAGCCAGGTCGGAAATCCGGGTGGAATCGCGCGCCTGCCTTAAAAGCTGGGCCGGGTTGATGACCAAAATAATGGCGGTTGCGAGAACTGCCAAGATGGCAATCACAACCAGAAGTTCGATGAGAGTAAAGCCTTTGTCCTTCGACATCTTATTAATGTTTATTATAACACACCCCCCCCCAACCAAACCCGAGTTATCCACAAGCCGGCCCGGTTACTGATTTAAAAACGATTTGACTCTTTTAACCAAATCCTCTATTGACATCTTGGCTTTCACAAAATAACCGATTGCGCCCAAGACCTTACCCTTTTCAACGTCGCTTTCCTGCCCCAGATTCGAAATGATGACTATCGGCGCTTTCCCGAACGCCGGGTCGTTTCTTAATCGCTCCATAAACTCAAAACCGGAAAGTTTGGGAAGAATAATGTCCAAGAGAATCAAATCCGGCTGTAAGGTTTTCATAACCTTAAGAGCTTCTTCGCCGTCGGGAGCGTGAAAAACAGTGAAACTCTCTTTTTCCAACCGCTGTTTTAAGAGGTTGGCGAGGAGTGGTTCGTCTTCGACAAGGAGTATGGTTTTCTTTTGGTCAGCCATTTTTAGGAATATTATAGCATAAGAAATCGAAAGCTTTTTAAGTCATCCCAATAGCCGAGACATAAAGGCTCCTCGGCCAACACCTTCCGCCTATGAGGCGGAACCGACACCAGTTTTCATTTTGAAAACTAATTTAATTGGTCCACGCACAGCTTCCGCTACGCGTGCCTTGTTACGACTTCACCCGTGTCACCGAGCTTACCCTGAGTCGCCTTAGGCGACCTTCAGGTATTCCCGGCTCCCTTGGTGTGACGGGCGGTGAGTACAGGACTCGAGAACGTATTCACCGCGGCATGATGATCCGCGATTACTAGCGATTCCGACTTCATGAGGTCGAGTTGCAGACCTCAATCCGAACTGAGGCCACTTTTGAGAGATTAGCTCCATCTTGCGACTTCGCGGCTCGTTATAGTGGCCATTGTAGCATGTGTGTAGCCCAGGACATCAAAGGGCCATGCTGATTTGACGTTATCCCCGCCTTCCTCCGCCTATAAGACGGCAGTCCCTTGAGACACTTGTAACTCAAGGCAGGGGTTGCGCATGTTACCCCATTTAAGGGAGCGCCTCACGGCACATGCTGACGGCAACCATGCAGCACCTGTCCCGGTGTCCTTGAAGAAAACTTTCCTTTCGGAAAATCGTCACCGGAATTTCAAGCCCTGGTAAGGTTACTCGTTTACCATCGAATTAAACCACATGCTCCACCGCTTGTGCGAGTCCCCGTCTATTCCTTTGAGTTTTAGCCTTGCGGCCGTACTTCCCAGGCGGATCACTTAACGCGTTAGCTTCGCCACCCCGAGGGTCGATACTCGAGACAGCTAGTGATCATCGTTTAGGGCGTGGACTACAAGGGTATCTAATCCTTTTTGCTCCCCACGCTTTCGCGCCTCAGAGTCAGGAATGTCCCAGTCAAATGCCTTCGCCTTTGGTATTCCCCATGATATCAACGGATGTCACCCCTACACCATGAGTTCTATTGACCTCTAACATCCTCTAGTCTTGCAGT
>JAZDPW010000012.1:0-56418 GCA_043797305.1 Candidatus Jorgensenbacteria bacterium | reverse complement strand
GTGCCCTTCGGAATCAAAAGAGTCAAGTTGTCGAAGGTCGCCTTGTAATCATCAGCCGTACCGGTAAGCGATTTTACCGTGCCAACCTGAGTCGTGCCATCGTAAAGCTTGATGGCCGTCAGTTCGTCTTTATCCTCAGGGTTAGTGGAACTGGACCCCGATGACGTCAATTTAATCGTCGTCACCTTAATATCATCGGCGATAGCCTGCAAGCTAAGGCCGAGGAAAGGAACGAGTGTAGTGCCCTTAATGAAGACGTCAGAAACCGGAGTACCGGCCAGACCAACATTAAGAGTCGGCGCTTGCACCGTCAGGGTGTTACCAGAGACGGTCCCCGCAGGCGAAATTTCGGTCGCAACAGTCAAGAACTGGTTGTTGTCTAGGTTCTTGACGTCGCTTGCCGCGAAAGCGGTCAACTGCGCCAAGATAGTTTCACTGTTAAGGTAAGTGGTGTCCGTGTCGCCCGTCAACTTCAAGTGACGGGACTGACCGGCGTTAATGTTAAAGACGTCGGTAAATACCTCAGCACCGGAAGCGTCGTCCATCGGACCGGCCACAACCAAACCCGAGTCGACGTCAACGACTTTCAAGTCGTCAACACCGGCACCGGTCGTGGAAGCCGTAATCGTGAAACGAAGGTTCCGGACTTCAATGTTGTTCGCCGAAGCGAAGTTGAAATCAAAGAGAGACAGGTCTTTCCCGTTCTTCCTGATATCACCCGTGTTCGGGCCATTGAAAGTGATGGTGACCGTCGCACCCTGAAGAGTCAGGACGTGGTGGTCAGCCGCGGTAGAATCGAAGTCGGTTCTCGTAACCGTAACGCCCTGGCCGTATTGCTGGCCAATCGCGAAAACATCGGTTGTCTCGTCAATGTAGAGCTTGATGGTGTCGTCTACCTTGGCTCCACCGCCGATGTCCGCGTAGACACTAAAAGTTTTGTTCTCGCCTTTCAAGATTTGGTAAGGCGTAGCGAGCTCAAAAACCACCAGGTCTTTGGCGTTTACACCCGTAGCTGTCGCCAAGGTGTTGCCAGTCGCGTACTCTTTCAAAACGAAGTTTGAAAGATTGGACTTGGAAATCGTACCACCGCTAAAAAGCGCTATTCGGCTGACATTCACGTTCTCGGTAGCCGCAGTGATGCGGAACTGGGAAACCTGAGCAGCCAGCTGCCCGATATTCGGGTTAGCAATCGAACCGCTTTTCGTTAAGGTAACGGAACCAGCCGCCGTACCGGAGACAGCCATTTCATTACCGGAAACCGGCAAGCCGGAAACGCTGACACTGCTATCCGCTACGATTGAACTTATTTGGAGAGCATTTCTGTCAGCGGCCGCTGCCGTAGCCGACATATCTGCCACCACGGAGAATGTTCTTACTCCATTTACCGCTAAGGCAAGGGAAGTGAAAGTCACTTCGTGGCTGGAAGAGTTAACCGAACGACCGGAAGTCAAACGGGTTCCGCCTTCATAAAGATAGACGCTCGAGAAGTCGGTGGTCGCACCGGCTCCGGTCCGTTTAACGACGAGTGTCTGGACTGTTCCAGTTCCGGCAATGTTGAACTTGAGGTAAGTAATACCTGTGCCGCCCTTCGGGATTGTAGTCCCAGCCGGGTTGCCAGAGGCAACACTAACCGCCAAGCCGGTTCCGGGAACGACAACTCCGGGAACCGTCGTGGTGCCGCCAGTCGTTGTTCCGGCAACCGAAGCGTACTTGGCCCGTGAAATCGAGCCAAAGTAGCCGGCTGCTGGGCTAACGCTCATTGCGGCTTGCCACTTGGCGAGAGCCGTCTGGGTGAGAGAACCAAAGTAGGTGCTCTCGTTGCCAGCCGAACCCACGCCGGTTGAAGCCACCGAATAGCCCGCAGAGTTCAGGTACTGCTGCAAACACTGTACGTCAGTGCCTGTTGAACCAAGGGTGAGGTCCTTAGTAAAGGAACAAGCAGTGGCGACAGTGGTGCCACCGGTCGTAGTTGTACCGCCCGTAAGGGAGGCACGAACATTCGCGACTGTGGTTGCATCAGCTCCAAAAGACTGGACCATAGTTACGATGGCATCAATCTGAGCTTGAGTTAATGCGGCTGAAGCGCTGGTACCTATCATTGATAAGGCCACTACTCCAACCACACCAATCGTTGCAATTCTTTTCGTTAATTTATTCATTTTTATTTCTTTCTTTTCGACTATTATTCAGTTTTTTGTAGGACCTATAGGACTTATAAGACCAATAGGCACTACATCGACCTTTTATTGTTTTCGGCGCTATTTCCTTGTAATTTCGACCGCCTGCCGAACTTAGTGAGGATTCGTCGGGCAGAAGACTACAGAAAATAGGGTTGGTGTCAAACAAAAAACTCGCTCTTAGAGCGAGGCGTTGTTTGACAATGACCATTACCATAACTATGACAACGACTGTCATCGTCATTGTCATAAGTCACCGTCTAACACTAGCTTAGCCTCACTCTAAGCCTCCCCAGAGGGACACCTTCGGCGCCCAGGGGGGATTAACGAATACATTATATACTAGGCAGGCAACTGTTAAAAAGCAAGTTGTGGATAAGTCCACCTAAGGCGCCCCTTCGGGGAATTTTTCCTGCCTTCAAGTAATAGAACGAACGTGCCTTAAAGACGTTACCCGTCTTTTCAGGAGAATGAAACGGCAAAAACGACGATTGAAAGAACCACAAAGAGGGTTATTTGCTTCATCGTTTGGGAGAAATTAAGACTGCCCTTTACGGAAGAGACGACTGTTTCTCTCCCCAAAACTAGGAAAAGAGTAAGGTAAACGGCGGCATTTATAAAACCCAGGGGTAAAAACTGCAAAATATAGGATAGCTCCAAGCCGAGAAAGGCGAGAACTCCGGCAAAAATGACCGCCCGCCGGCCCGAAAGAGGCCCCAGGAAGTTAAAGGCTTCTTTTAACACCAAAAACACGGTGACAAGACTTACCGCTCCCAAAATCCAAAAGCTGCCCGGCCCGACGAGATAAAAGAAGAAAAGCAAAAGAGCGACGAGAAAGGCGGCATTAAAAATGCCGTAAACCAGAAACCTCTCCTTAAAGAAGAGGTTTATAAGCCCGAGAAGAACGAAGAATAAGGCGGCGAAAACGGCAATGGGTCCTACAGAACCCATAACGCCGGATGCCGCAAGTGCGAGAATCGGCAAAAGCCAGAAAGAAGTCCGGAAAAACGCTTTTTCTTCAATTTCCCTGAAATAAATCACGGCAAAAACAAGCGCCGCGACAATAACCAAAAAGGGATTAAAACCGGAATTATAGACGAGGAAAACCGCAAGCGACCCTAAAAAGGTCTTAAGCAGTAATTTCCACAGCGTCTTTTCGGTTGATAGAAACTTTAACACGCGAGCCGTCATTAACTTCGCCTTTTATTATTTTATCGGCAAGCCCGTCAACGATCGTCTTCTGAATCAGGCGCTTCAGCGGCCTTGCCCCGTAATCGGGGTCGAAACCCTCCCGAGCCAGATGTTCTTTGACCTTCGCCGCTACGGTTATGGTTATTCCCCTCTCTTTAAGTTTTTCCTCAACCTCTTTCAGTTCCAAATCGACAATCTGCCTGATATCGGCGGGCGTGAGCGCCCTAAAGACCACTATTTCGTCCAATCGGTTCAGGAATTCCGGCTTGAAAGTCCGTTTGAGGGAATCCATCGCTTTTTCCCGGAACTCCTCTTCTCCCGAGGAGATTTCGTCCTCGTCCCCGCCGGCTTTGAATCCGAGCGAGGAAATCTGCCGGAAGTACTCGCTGCCCACGTTCGAGGTAAGAATTATGACGGCGTTTTTGAAATTGACGGTTTTGCCCTTGCTGTCGGTGAGCCGCCCGTTATCCAATACCTGGAGAAGAATATTAAAAACCTCCGGATGGGCTTTCTCAATCTCATCGAAAAGAACCAAAGAATAAGGCCGATGGCGGATGATTTCGGTAAGCTGTCCCCCTTCCTCGTGGCCGACATAGCCCGGCGGCGAGCCAATAAGGCGCGAAACGGTGTGGCGCTCCATATATTCCGACATGTCGATGCGTATCAGCGCTTTCTCGTCGTTAAACATAAAGCTTGCTAGAGCCCGAGCCAGCTCGGTCTTGCCCACGCCGGTCGGTCCCAAAAACATGAAAGAGCCGGCCGGTTTGTCTTCATCGCTCAGACCCGCCCGCGACCGACGGAGAGCGCGTGAAACGGCGGAGATCGCTTCTTCCTGGCCGACTACCCGGTGGGACAATTCTTCCTCAATCCGGACGAGTTTTTTCATTTCCGACTCGAGCATCCGGGAAATCGGAATGCCGGTCCAGCGGGAAACGACCATTGCAATGTCTTCTTCGTCAACCGATTCTTTAATGAAATTGCCGCCTTCGGTTTTGAAACTTTTTTTCTCAAGAGATTTTAATTCGCGCTCGGCTTTCGGAAGTTCGCCGTAAACTATTTCGGCTACCCGCTCCAGGTCGCCGTCCCGTTCGGCAATCTCGGCAAAATGCCGCAAGTCATCGACGGTTTTTCTCAAATTATGAAGGTCTTGAGCGGCGATTTTTTCGGCGTGCCAGCCCGCGGAGAGCGCGTCATTTTCCTCCTTCAAAACTTTCAGTTTATTGTTCACTTCCTTCATCCGTTCAATATTCTTTTTGGACTTGGCCTTAGTAAGGGCGGACTGCTCGATTTCGAGCCGGGTAATTTCCCGGCGCAGCTTTTCAATCTGGATCGGGGTACTGTCCGATTCAAGGCGCCGGGCGGCGGCCGCTTCATCAATCAAGTCAACGGCCTTGTCAGGCAAAAATCTGTCGGTAATGTAGCGAGCACCCAAGTTTACCGCCGCAACCAAGGCGTCGTCCGAAATTTTCAAACCATGATGCATCTCATATTTTTCTTTGAGCCCCCTCAAGATATTCACGCTGTCTTCAATACCCGGTTCTTCAACAATGACGGGCTGGAAACGACGCTCCAGGGCCGGGTCCTTCTCAATGTGTTTTTGATATTCCTTAAGAGTGGTAGCGCCCACGGCGTGGAGCTCGCCCCTTGCCAGAGCCGGCTTCAGAAGGTTGGAAGCGTCAACCGCGCCTTCGGCCGCGCCGGCGCCGACAATCATATGGATTTCGTCAATAAAAAGGATTATCCGCCCGGCCGATTGCTGGACTTCCTTCAAGAACGCTTTTAAGCGGTCTTCAAATTCCCCCCGGAACTTGGTGCCGGCAATAAGCGACCCAAGGTCAAGCATTATCACTTCTTTTTCTTTCAACGATTCCGGAATGTCGCCGGAGACGATTCGCTGAGCGAGGCCTTCCACGATCGCGGTTTTGCCGACCCCGGGTTCGCCTATCAAAACGGGGTTGTTTTTGGTGCGCCTCGAAAGAATCTGGGTTACTCTCCGCAGTTCGTCTTCGCGGCCGACAACCGGGTCAAGTTTTCCCTCTCTGGCTTTGTTGGTAAGATTTACGGCGTATTTCTCAAGCACCTGGAACTTGCTCTCGGGCGTCTCGTCGGTCACCCGCACCGAACCGCGAAGCTGGGCCAATGTCCGGATGAGAACGTCGCGCCGCGCACCGAAACGGGCGAGAATTTCCCGGGCAAGCGACGGCACTTCGTTCAAGGCGAGAACCAAATGCTCGCAGGAGACGAATTCGTCCCGCTGGCGCATCGCGATGTCGGCAGCTTTATCCAGGACCCGCATCAGTTCCTGGGAAAGATAAAGCTGGCTTACGTTGCCGGAAGCGCTGAAAATTTTAGGCAATTTTTGAAGCTCGCTCTCCAGTTCTTTTTCCAGTTCAGCTAAATTGACGTTCGCCCGGATAAGCATCGGCCGGACGAGGGTGGTGTCATCGCCAAGAAGCGCAAAAAGAAGATGAACGGCTTTGAGTTCGCCGTGATTGTATTTCGAAATGAGCTCCTGAGCATTTTGGAGCGCTTCCTGAGCTTTGATTGTGAAACGATGGAAGTTTGGCATATAACTTTTATCCGCGCTTGATTCGTATATTAAGGTAGTTCCGGCCTCTCTTCAAGAGTTGCTTTTAATTCCAAGGCTTCTTCCCCTCTTTTTATCTTCAAAGTAACTGTATCGCCAATATTGTATTTTTGGATTAAAAAGCCGAGCAGTTTCTCGGAAGAAACTTTCTCGCCGTTCAATTCAAGAATGATGTCCTCCGCTTTAAGTCCGGCAACCTCCGCCGGCGAACCGGGCATTACCGCCGGACCGTCTTCGTTCCCCCGAAGGCGCGCTCCTTCTTCTTCCGAAAGGTAACGGACGCCCAAATAAGGAACTTTGATATCGCCGGAAATTTTAACCGATTCGATATCGCGACGGGCAAAATTCACCGGAATGGCAAAACCGATGCTTTGGGCGTCGGAAACAACGGCTACATTTATGCCAATTACCTCGCCTTTAAGGTTAAGGAGCGGGCCGCCGGAATTGCCCGGATTTATGGCCGCATCCGTCTGAATCACTCCCTGAATAACTTCGGTGCCGATACCTTCGCCGCTTGCCGTAATCGTTCTCGAAAGGCCGGAAATTACCCCAACCGAGACGGTATTACGAAACTCCCCCAAGGAGTTGCCGATTGAAATAGCGGTTTGACCAAGCTTGATTGAATCGGAATCGCCAAGTTTAGCCGGTTTCAATCCCTGGGCCTCGATTTTTATAATGGCGATATCCTGAACCGGGTCCCTTGCCAAAACCCGAGCCTCGTATTTCTCGCCGTCATTGGTAAGAACGGTGTATTCGGCCTCCGTATCCGCCACCACGTGCTTGTTGGTTAAAATAAGGCCGTCCTCGGAAACGACAAATCCGCTGCCGCCGCCGACTTCTTTCCTTTCCGTCCCCTGCTCGCAAGGCACCGAAAAATCAAACCCGCCGAAAAACTCCCAAAACTCCGGCGGGACAACGCCTTCAAACGGGTCACGCTGACAATTGACGATAATCGGCAAATCTTTGGTAACGGCTATCGAAACAACGCTGGGGGCCGCCTCTTCAACCGCCGCTATCACCGCCTCTTCGTAATCGAGGGCGGGTTTATAAAGCCCGGTTTCACCGGACGGAACCGTTTCTTCCTGCCACCCGATTTCGACCGGCTGGAAAAATTTAAGGATATCCTCAAAAAAATTCGCCCGGGACGTTTCGGCGGAAATCAGGGAACCGAAAACTCCGCCCAGGAGGGCCGAAACAATCACTATTACTAATAGGTTTCTGCTCTTCATGCGAAATTTAACTTATTGGTTTTAACGAATTTCGTAAGTGAGAGTAACGTCTACGGTTACTTCTTGCGAGCCGGGTTCTATGCTCGGCACGGCGGCGGCCGTATCTCCACCGCCTAGGCCGTAAGCCATTTCCTTAGCGTAATAGGCCCGCGGATAAACACCCGATTCGCTGATGGAGAGAAGGCGGCCCACGCTAAAACCCGCGGCTTTGGCAATAGACTCGGCTTTTCCCTTGGCTACGTTTATTGCTTCTTCCCTTGCTTCCGCCTGAACTTTTTCTTCGTCGTCAATCGTAAAGCTCAGTTGGGAAACGCTGTTTGCGCCCGCGCCAACAACCCCTCCCAAGATATCACCGATTTTGGTAAAGTCCCGGACTTTCACGAGAACGGTTTGGGTCACGGTGTAGCCGACAATCTCGGCCGGCGGACAGGGCCGCACACTGCCGTCCTCAAGGTAATTCGGGAGGCAGTTGTAATACTGGTAGCGCGGTTCTAGGTTGTAGCTCGCCGTTTTTATATCTTTCGCGTCCACTCCTTTGGATTTAACGAAATCTATCGCGGCATTGGTTTTTTCCGTGTTTGTTTTCTGGGAGCTCGCGATATCGGTACCGCCCTGGGTAATCACACTAAAAGAGAATTCCGCCACGTCGGGCACAGCGACAATTTTTCCCTCACCGGAAACCGAAAAGCTCCGGAAAGACGACGGCTCAATCGAGCGGGAATAGGAACGAACGAAGCTCCAGGACGAAAAAGCGACAATGAGAATGGAAATGATTATCGCGACCCCCAAATAATTTTTTGTTGTTTCTTTCATCCCGTTAGAAGTTTGTATTTACGCGACTTTTGTATTTATTCTAAAATAATTTTGATTTTCTCACTTGACCCGTTCGTTCCGAGCAAAAAATTTTAACCTAAAATTTTCTGCCGAGAACTTCTAACGGGATTCATAGAATTAATTTTAATTAATTAAATGAGGTAGTCAACCCTCATATTCTTTAAAACGAACCGCCCCGGGGATAGTTTCACCTCCGGGGCGAGCGCGATGAGGAAGGCCATTCCTATAGTTAGGGAGTAGGGCTTATCAGCCAACCGCAGGTGAAAAGAGCGACGATCGCCGAGACCAACAAAAGACCTCGCAACCGGCCGCCCTTGCTGATCCACCCTTCAAACGCGAGAACCGCGGCCACCACCAGAAACGGGGCAGCCAGCAACGGAACGAAAGTTAGCATGGCTTCCACCCTCCAAGTTAAGTCTCGAGCCACAATATCTTCGAGCTTCACATATCCATGAGCTACTTAAAAAGATATAGTAAAAACCCCGGCGAATCAAAAATAGCAAATACGAGCGATCGTTCGTATTTGCTAAAATTAAGCTAAAATCTTCATCTCTTCTACTCTTTTCAAAACGGTTTTGATTTCAGAATCGGTGGTAGGTCTTCCAAAACTGAAACGGATGCTTGATTTTACCCGCTCTTCGGGAAATCCGAGTGCCTGGAGCACGTGCGAGGGGCGGGCGGCACGGGATTGGCAAGCCGAACCGGCGGAAACCGCGATACCGGCTCTGTCGAACTTAACAAGCAAGTCCTCGGCCCGGTGGCCGGGGAAATAAACGTTTAAAATATTCGGCAACGCCGGCTCTCCGCCGTTCCGCAAGGACGGCGGGTATATCTTCCTAATCTCTTCAAAAAAGTAATCACGCAATTTTGCGACCCGTCCATTCTCCGATTCGCGCGAATGGTTCACTAATTCCACGGCTTTGGCAAAACCAACAATTGACGGAACGTTCTCGGTGCCGGAACGTAGGCCGAATTCCTGGCCGCCGCCGGTAATCACGGGTTTCAGATTATGGGCCGCTGATTGCCGGTTGCGGATAAAAAGCGCACCAACTCCTTTGGGCCCATAAATCTTATGAGCCGATAAGGTCAGGAAATCCACCCCGAGCACGTTTACGTTGCAGTCCAGGTACTGGAATACCTGGACCGCGTCAGTATGGAAAAAGATTTTATAATTGAATTCTTTTACGATTTTGGAAATTTCGGCAATCGGCTGAATCGTTCCGATTTCGTTATTGGCATACATCACCGAAACCAGAACAATCCGTTCGTCCAGGGAAGATTTGAATTTTTCCAAATCGACAAAGCCCTCCCCGTTTACCGGCAGAATAACAACCTCGACGCCTTCTTTCCCCAAATCCCGGGCGGTTTCCAAAACCGATTCATGCTCTATTGCCGATACGATGATTTTTGGTTTCGATTTACGGTTGCCGGTTTTTAGGACGCCGCGAAGCACCAAGTTATTCGCCTCGGTGGCGCTTCCGGCAAAAATTACGTCTCCGTACTCCGCGCCGATCGCTTTCGCGACATCGTTGCGGGCCGAATCGATGGCGGCAATCGCTTCCCGGCCGAAAGAGTGGAGCGACCCGGCATTGCCGTATCCGCCAGCCGGCGGACTGCCGAAATAAGGCAGCATTGCTTCAAGCACTCTCTTATCAACCGGCGTCGTTGCCGCGCAATCCAAATATATTTTCTTCATAATTCAAGCGGAGTAATTAGGGTGTTCTTCTTCGTAACCGAGTTTGAAATTGACGTATCGGGCGAGAGCGAAAAACAGGCTTGAGAGCCGGTTCAAGTATTGAAGGAGTGGGGTCGGCAACTCCTTTTCCTCGCTCACTCTTTTGGCAATCCGCTCGGTCCGGCGGGCAAACGTCCTTGCAACATCAAGCCGGGCTGAAAGCTCGCTGCCGCCGACAATGACGAAACTCTTGAGCGGCGGGAGAATCGTGTCTATTTCCCCTATGGTTTCTTCCAGTCCCCTGGTGTGCTTTTCTTCCGTCTTCGGATGCTTCTCATAACCGAAGCTTATGCCGGCAACCTCGGCTTGAATGATAAAGAGTATTTCCTGCACTTCTTTTAAGACGGTTGGGATGGCAACGTCCGATAATCCGGCGGAATTTTTTTGGGCTTCGACTTTGGAAAAACCGACCCAGGAATTAAGCTCATCGAGAGAACCGAGCAAATCGATAACCGGACTGCTTTTTGATACCTTATTGTTGCCGATTTTGCTCTCTCCGTTATCGCCGTCACCCGTAAAAAACCTGGTCTTCATATAAATATTATAGAAGCGAATCGGCGCCAATCAAAACGCGAACCGGCGCGAAACGCCTTCGCGCCGATTAGCATTATTTCGTTTCTAGAGTTGGTTTAAATCAGCGTCAATCTGCTGGAATTCACTATCCAGGTCACCTAAGTCCAGGCTGTTTAAGTCGTTATTAATAGCCGAAGTTGTGTCACCTCCCAAAACCCCAGTCGTCCCCGCCTCCGGCGAAAAAACCGGCTCGGGCGAGCGAAAAATAAACCAGATAACCAAGGCAAGAACGATTACTATGATAACAATCGTTAAGGTTTTTTTCATCCCGTTAGAAGCCTGTTTTATTTGATGTTGACCTTGTTATATTAGTAAATAGTGATTTTTTGGTTTGTCCCTGTTAGCACCGAGCATAAAAATTTCTGTGAAATTTTTAGTGCCAAGGACTTCTAACGGGATTCATTTTTATTAAGGCGTTGTTGAGGTTGCGTCGTCCGTTTCAACCTCCAGGTCGTCAACCCGCGGAATTTGAGCGAGCTTAACCGCCGCATCTTTTACGGCAACGTGGGCGGTCCGGACAATCTCTTTCACCGCCGTTAAGTCGTTATGGAGCGCCTGCCGCGCCGCGCCCACGTCAACTTTCAGATTTTCCTCCGTGGTAATGTTGAACGAGTAAGTTTTCCCGGCCTGGGTTTCAACTGCACCCCTCGCGGAAGCAATGGCGATCTCGGCCGCAGTGATGGCGGTCCGAACCGCCGAAACGTCAAGCTCGTGAGCTTCGGCCTTGTCGGTCCGGCTCGTAACGTTGTCTAAAACCTTGTCTAATTTCTCCAAAACTTCCAGGAAATGATTTGTCAGCTTCTCATTTAAGGAGTTTACGCTCCCGCTTAAGCGGCCAACGATTTCCACTTTCTTTTCGTCTTTAATTTTTTTCAGGCGCACCTTCAATTCTTCCCGGGCGGTTTCCAAGCGCTCTTTGACCTCTTCTCTCTCGTTTTCGAGTTTTTGTTTGAATTCCTCCCGACGTTTCTCAAGCTCATCTTTGGCCTCTTCCCTCTTTTTCTCAAAAGCCTCACGGTCCTCGCCCCGGAGAGTTTTTATATCGGTTCTGAACTCTTCCTTTATTGCCGTCGTCGTTGCCTTGAACTCCTCCCTCTCTTTTTGAAACTCTTCCTTAACCTCGCGATTTTTGTCACGAAAACCGTCGGTTGTAGTCTGCGCCGCCGCCGGTGCGACGAGAGTGAACGCGACTAATAACGAAAGTATTATTTTTGCCATATATTTAAAACGACTCTTACGTTAAAACGTTTCTTACACTTAATTTGTGGGGTGCCTAACCGGATTTGAACCGGTGATAACGCTGCCACAGAGCGTTGTGTTACCACTACACCATAGGCACCATATCTTAATCTTACAAATTTCTAATTACTAATGAACTATCCGCCTGCCCCTCTTTTTCTCGCTTTTAATTTTCTTGGCGCGAATTCTCGCCTCCTCGGCGCTCCGGCGCGGCAAGGTCGGGACTCGTTTCTTGGGAACTTTAAGCGCCCCGCTTATCAATTCATTTAACTTTCTGAACGCATTCTCCCGATTCATTTTCTGCGAGCGCTCTTCTTCGTTCTCTACCTGAAGTTCGTCGAGATGATTGATGTGACGCACAAGTTTCTTCCTTAATCTCTTCTTTTCCAGAGAACTTAAGGCCAGGTCCCCTATTTTAACCCAAAGCTGGACCTTTGTCGAACGGCGGTTGGCTTTTTGTCCACCCGGACCCGAAGAGCGCGCCGCTTTGAATCTCACGTTTTCCGAATTAATAATCATGGCTTAATCTCCCTAAATAATTTTAAGGTATAATGGACTCGTGGACAACCAGATAATTGAGACGGCCGGACAATTCATAATGACCCATTATGCCTGGCGGCACGTGATAATTGCCGTGGGAATACTCCTTCAGGGTGAAATTACGATGCTTCTTTCGATGTATCTCGTCGTTACAGGGCACCTCACAATTGGTAGTTTCCTGTTCGCGGCCGGGATGAGCGTATTCGTCTACGAAAATTTTTTTTATTTTCTCGGACGCTATTTCAACGACAGCCGCTTTGGCCGTTTCATTGAAAGGAAAATTCCTCATTACGCCCGGGTGGAGTTTCACGTCAATAAAAACGCTACTCTACTCCTCATTCTTTCCCGGTTCGTAGCTTACATGAACATCGCGATGCTGACTTTGAGCGGCTGGACGAAAATGAGCTGGGTAAAATTCTCCAAGACAAGACTAATAGCAAACGCCCTCTGGCTTGGCGGCAACAGCATAGTTTATTTTCTCATTGCTTCCGGCTTTATTGTTCTCCAAGGAGTAGACCTCTTCCGGAATTTACAGATTGTAGTTGTCGTCATTATCTTGATTATCATCTTCGGCACCAAGCATTTCCTGAAATCGTTCATCAAAAAAGAAGCGGCGGCCGAGGAAACGGCGGAGAAAATCGGCGGGCAGATTATTAAGTAATGGCGTTAATTTTGGCGGCGAAAATGAAATCGTTCTCCGACCTTGTTTCTCAAGAAAAAATACAATAAAATGCTAAAAGCTTTTGGAATGGAAAAGGAGGTAAAACGCCGCGGTAGCTCAGTGGCAGAGCGCAGCCCCGAAGAGGCTGGCGTCGGGGGTTCGATTCCCTCCCGCGGCACATAAATGTTAGCCCAAATCATCATCGCAAGTTTAGTCGGCAGCGTCTTCGCCCTCGTGGGCGGGATTATTTTGCTTACCAGGGAGGTTGTTGCAAGAAAGGCTTCTCTTTTTTTCGTGAGTTTTGCAATCGGAGCTCTTTTGGGCGCCGCCTTTTTTGACCTTCTGCCCGAAGCGCTCGAAGCGGCCGGCGACGGGAAAAATGTTTTCATTTTTACCCTGGCGGGCATCCTCCTGCTCTTTATCTTCGAAAAGTTTCTCCGCTGGTATCACTGCCACGACATAGAAGGGTGCGAGTTCCACAGTTTTTCGGGTACTATCCTTTTTGGTGATACTATTCACAATTTCATTGACGGGGTAATCATCGCTTTGAGTTTCAGCCTCGGCACTCCGGTCGGAATCGCCACCACCATTGCCATCTTTTTCCACGAAGTGCCACAGGAAATCGGCGACTTCGGAGTTCTGCTCCACGCCGGTTACAGCAAAAGCAAGGTTCTCCTTTATAATTTCTTGACCGCTCTTACCACTCCGGTTGGCGCAATTGCGGGGTATTTTCTTATTCCCTTTATTCCGAACGCCGTCCCGATCCTCACCGCCTTTGCCGGCGGGATATTCATCTACATCGCCATGTCCGATTTGATGCCCGAGCTTCACCATAAAGGCAAACCGGAAGAGTTCACCCACCTCTTACTTATAATCCTTGGCTTAGTTCTCCTCTGGACCATTGGCGTAATGGTTCCGGAGTAAGGTTTTTGTCCCCTCGGCAGGAATCGAACCCGCATTAAAAGGTTAGAAACCTTTCGTTCTGTCCATTGAACTACGAGGGGAGGCTTTTGATTTTAAACCGTAAATCGGATAATTTAAAGAGGAGGCGGGCCGTAGTGTAATGGCTAGCACGAGTCCTTTGGGAGGATTTAGTCCGAGTTCGAGTCTCGGCGGCCCGACCAAAAATATGAAGAGAGATTTAAAAATAGTATATTGATATAGCTAAAGAAAGCGGGATTAGTTTAGTGGCAGAATAACAGTTTTCCAAACTGTGGACGGGAGTTCGATTCTCCCATCCCGCACCATCCAATCAAAAACAGCTTCCAGTAGGAGGCTGAATTTGCTTATAATCGCCCGATTTGATAGATTTCGCTTGTAACGTTACACTTAAAAAACGCCTTGTTACAGCCCCAAGGGGGTCCCTTCGGGAGCCCCAAGAAACATATATGGAATTTTATCGTTTTAGCATATGAATAAGGAAGAACGGGATTTAATTGAAAAAGCCAGGAAAAGAGAGGGTGAGGCATTCGGGTTGCTCTACGACAAGTACTTCAATTCAATCTACAGGTTTATATACCTCAAAACGGGTAACAAAACCGACGCCGAAGACATTTCTCACCAGGTATTCCTCTCGGCTTGGCAAAAAATAGAAAATTATCAATTCCGGGGATTTCCTTTTTCGAGCTGGCTTTACAAAATTGCTTTGAACGCCGTGATTGACCACTGGCGGACGAGAAAACCGAGTGTGAGCATCGATCTCGTGAAAGACGACCTGCTCTCGGAGTTGCCCGCATTTCATGAAGAGGTTGACCAGAAAATCAGTTTGGGGCACGTGAGAAACGCCATCGCCAAACTGGAACCGGACCAGCAGGACGTGATAGTAATGAAATTCGTGGACGAGCTCTCGAATAAAGAGATAGCCGAGGCCTTGGGCAAAAGCGAAGGAGCAATAAGAGTCATCCAGCATCGCGCTCTGCGCCAACTGAAAAAGCTGATTGAAGAAATATGATTACAAGCGAAAATATCAAAAAAAGTTTAGAGGGGTTGAAAGTTATAGAGCCCGACCCGGGATTTAAAAGGACGTCACGGGCGCTGATTTTGAATTACAAATCCGAAAAGAATGTGTTCTTTGGAATGCCGTTTTTGAAGGTGGTTGGAGCTTTTGCCGTTCTTATAATCGTAGTAACCGCCGTCGTCTTTGAATTCTCCCCTACCCCCGTTCTTTCATCGTCTTTTAATTCGAGCTCCCTTCAGAAGGAATTTGATGGCCTCTCCATAAACACCCAGATTGAAGAAACCAAATCCCAGGAAAGAGCCAACGAAACCATTGTTTCGGCGTTGCAGGAGATTGAGAATACGAACGTAAAACACCTAAACGATTCTCTGCTTCGCGGCGAAGCGGAGGGCATCCACCTTGACGAATCAACCAACCCGGAGATAGACGCTCTCCTTGAAACGGTTATTTTTTAGAGTTATGAAAAAATTTTTACTCACATTAACGATTCTCGCGACCACCTTTCTCCCGGCAAGCGCCGTTCGGGCGGAGACAAAACTTGAATCAACCCTCGAAGGCGTTAAGGGCCAGGTTGAAAACCTCGTCACTGCCAAAGACGAGAAAAGCGGAAGCGAGCTTGCTCTTCGGATTGAAACTTTCAAGAAGGTCATAGAGTTTTCCGTCTCCGAAGCCAAAGACCTGAAAATAAAGCTCCTTGCCTTGGAGAACTTAAGCGAAGATGAAAACGCCTGGCGTGAAAACGTGATTAAAGAGTTAAACAACGCCCTCGTTTATTACGAGAGCGAAAAAGCAGCCATCGAAGACACGTCGAAAATCGACCTGGACGAAATTAAGGCTCTTGCCACCGATTTTAAAGAGTGGCGCGATACGACTTACCTCCCCATTGCCGAAAAAATAAACGAATTTCTCCTGATTCACCAGGAAGAGAATGCCATTGAAATTGCCGAACGCCGGTGGCAAAAAATCGACGAGGATATCAAAAAATTGGAGAAAGCCAAGATTAAAGGCGTAAGTGAATTAAGACAACTTCTTAATGATGCCGGGACTATTATAGGCGAGGGAAAGAACCTGAACCGCGAAGCGGGGGGTCTCTTTTGGGAAAATTACATTTTAACCGACGCTTCTTCCACCACCTCTACTCCGGCTTCGGTTGTAGTAACCCCGGTCCTGCCGGAAGAATTGAACGCAACTACTACGGCAAGCTCAACAGAAGTCAATTCAACCAGCACCGACGAGAGCGCTTCGAGCACTCTCGCGATTCAACCCCCGTCAATAAGAGATCTGGTGGAAGACTCCTTGGTGAAAATCAAGGATGCCTATCAGGTCTTTATTGAAATGAGCAGTTTGGTGAGGAAATTGCTCAATTAAAACCCTCCCGCCGATGGGGCGGGAAAAAGGGTAAATAAAACAATTCCGCCCCGATTCAAGTCGGGGCGGAATTGTTTTTCGTCTAAACGAGCTCGTTTAGATAAACTATTTGACTGCTTCTTTCAAAACCTTGCCAGCTCGGAACTTTGGTTTGGTTGAAGCTGCAATTTGGATTTTTTCGCCCGTTTTGGGGTTTACACCCATTCTTGCCGCTCTCTTTACGACCCGAAAGGTACCGAAACCGGTAATTCCAACCTCCTCACCGCGGCCGAGTGTTTTCACAATTGTGTCAAACATCGCTTCAACCGCTTCCTGAGCCTTCTTTTTTGTTTCAATCTCAGCAGCTTTCATTACTGCTTCTACGAGACCGTCTTTTTTCATGATCGGATTTTTGGACTTATTTAGAGAAAATCGACCTTTTGGGTTTATGTCTAAACTCTGATTATTATAGCAAATCAGGGCTTTTTTGGCTACCGGGCATATTCCACAGCCTTAATTTCCCGGATAACGGTCACTTTTATCTCACCCGGGTAGTTAACGTCCGATTTTATTTTCCCGGCAATCTGTTTGGCGAGTTGAAGCGCCCCGAAGTCGTCAATTTTCTCGGGCGTAACGAACACTCTCACCTCCCGGCCGGCGGAAACGGCATAAGCGTCCCGCACTCCCGAGAAGCTTTTCACTACTTTCTCGATATCTTCCAGTCGTTTCAGGTATTTTTCGAGGGTATCACGCCGGGCACCGGGCCGGGCAGCCGAAATCGCGTCAGCCGCTGCAACTACATACGATTCCGGAGACGAGAAAGGATATTCTTCGTGGTGAGCCTCCATTGCTTTTATCACCTCCGGAGCAACCCCATATTTCTGAAGGATTTTCCGGCCGAGTTCAACGTGGGTTCCATCCACCTCGTGGTCAATCGCTTTGCCGATATCGTGGAGAAGAGCGCCTTTCTTGGTTACCTCGACGTTCAATCCCAGTTCGGAGGCCATCATTCCGGCAATGTGAGTCATTTCGATTGAGTGCGTAAGCACGTTCTGGCCGTAACTGGTGCGATAATTCAAGCGGCCGAGCAGTTTCAAAATTTCCTTAGGTAGGTCAAGAATACCAACTTCATAAGTGGCTTCTTCGCCGATGCGTCCTATCCGCTCCTCAAGCTCTTCTTTGGCTTCTTCAAACTTCTCTTCGATTTTCGCCGGCTGAATCCGGCCGTCGGCAATAAGCTTTTCAAGAGCGATACGCGCCACCTCCCGACGCAGGGGGTCGAAAGAAGAAAGAAGCAAGCTCTCCGGCGTCTCGTCGATTATGACTTCCACTCCGGTCAGCCGCTCGAAAGTTCTGATGTTCCTCCCCTCCCGGCCGATTATTTTTCCTTTTATATCTTCGTTCGGAAGATTAACAATGCTGGTAGTGATATCGGCAACGTGATTTCGGGCATAACGCTGGATGCTCGAGGTGATGACATCGAGCGCTTTGGCTTCTGCCGCTTCCTTTTTCTCCCGCTCAAACCGCCCCAGCATTTCAACCATTTCTTCTCCGTGGGATTTCTGAATTTCTTCAAAAAGCTTGCTCTTCGCTTCTTCCCGAGTGAGTCCCGAAACTTTTTCCAGTTCAACTTTTATTTTTTCCTCAAGATTTTTGAAATCTTCTTCTTTCTCCTTAAGCTGGACTTGCTCTTTTTTCAGAGCCCCCTCCTGAGACTCAAAGTCTACCCGCTGTTTCTCAAGCGAGTCTTCCTTGTTCAAAAGACGCTCTTCAAGCCGCCGGAGCTCGTGTTTCCGCTCCCGCTCTTCTTTTTGAGCTTCGGTTAAGATTGAAGCGGCCTGTGTCTTAGCCGCCAAAACGACCTCTTTAGCTTCTTGCTCGGCCGAGGAAGATTTTTCCTGAATTTTGCGCTCGAGCGAAGATATCTTGCCCAAGGCCAGCTGACGCCGAATAAGGTACCCTATCGCAACTCCAAGAGCAACCAAACCCAGCGCCACCGGCAAACTGGTTCCTAAAATCATATAAGTATGCAAGTTTGATGTTCATCGACTTTTTTAACGAATTTATTCTTTTTAGGATAAACCGGGATTTCGCTTTTGTCAATTTGGCTAATCTCTTAATTTTCCTATTTTTAGGGTTTATAAACCCGCAAGATGATAGAATTAGATTTAATGAAAAGAACCTTTATTCTCGCAATCCTCGACGGCTGGGGTTTGGGCGAATTCAACGAGTCAAACCCCATTTATAAGGCAGATTTGGAAACCATAAAGGAACTGGAAACGAAATTTCCCAAGGGTGCTCTTCAGGCCTCCGGCATCGCCATCGGCCTCCCCTGGGAAGAAGAAGGCAACAGCGAAGTAGGACACCTTACCCTCGGCGCCGGAAAAATTATCTATCAGTATTTCCCGAAAATATCGATGGCGATTGAAGACGGCTCCTTTTTCCAGGTACCCGAACTTAAAAACGCCTTCTCCCACGCCAAAGAGAATATTTCTTCGGTTCACCTCATCGGCCTTCTCACCCAAGGCAACGTCCACGCTTCCTTCGACCACCTCGCCGCCTTAATTGAAATGGCGGCAAAAGAGAAAATGCAAAATCTTTATCTTCATCTTTTCTCCGACGGCCGCGACAGTCCGCCTCGTTCGGTTCTTCCTCTTCTCAAAAAACTCAATGAAGTTATTGCCAAAACCGGCGTGGGCGTTATCGCGAGCGTGACGGGCCGCTATTTCGGCATGGACAGAAACAATCTCTGGGAAAGAACCGAAAAAGCTTATCAGACCATTACCGGCGAAAATCAAACGGCGGCAAATCTGGAAGAAGCAATAAACAAAATTTACGGCCGGGACCTCGACGACGAATACATTGAACCGACCGTCATCGAGCCGCACCCAGTCAAGGACAACGACACCATCATCTTCTTCAATTTCCGGGAAGACAGCATGCGCCAAATTTCCGAACCGTTTCTGAACCCGGATTTCAATAAGTTCCCGATTAAACCCCTTAAAAATACTTTTGTAGTCACGATGACCGGGTACACCGATGACCAAAAAACCCCGGCCGCTTTCCCGAAAAGCAAGGTGGAAAATCCTCTCGGGAAACTGCTATCCGATAAGGGCCTTACCCAGCTCCGGATTGCCGAAACGGAAAAATACGCCCACATCACCTACTTTTTCAACGGCCTGCGGGAGGCTCCCTATCCGAACGAGTTCCGGGTTCTCGTCCCTTCGAAAACCACTATCCGGCACGAGGAGAATCCGGAAATGATGGCAAAAGAAGTAACCGACCGGGCGATTATCGCTTTAAGGGAAGGCGGATTCGATTTCATCCTTATAAACTACGCAAACCCCGACCTTATCGCCCATACCGGCAATTACGAGGCGACTCTTAAGGCCGTAAAAATCGTTGACCAGGAGCTGGGGCGATTGGTAAAGGAAGTACTGGAAGGAAACCATGTTCTTGTCGTCACTTCCGACCACGGCAATGCCGAATCGGTTTTAAATCTCCAGACCGGCGAGCCGGAAACTTTTCACGACCCAAACCCCGTGCCGATTTATCTTGTGGCCCGGGAATTTGAAAAACCTTTTTCCATCCCCGACACCAGCCCCCGGAAAATGCCGGTTATCGGCATCCTCTCGGATGTGGCTCCAACTCTCCTGGAACTTATGAAAATCCCCAAACCGGAAGAAATGACCGGCGAGAGCCTGCTTAGGCAACTGACTTCTTGACACTCTAAAAGGGGGGCTATACAATAGCTATTACCCTAAAGTGGTAAGCTATTTGACATAAATAGGTGTGGTACGGGTTGTACCGCGCTACTCCGATCCAAAAAGGGCCGATAGTCATGACCGGGTCCTTCAACCAACGGATCTGGGGAGAAAGTGAGTGGAACCACAACGAGCCGCCAAGGCGACGACGTGGTCAGCTCTTCCCCTAAACAGAGCAGTGGTACGCTCGTACCACACCGACCCGTACTGGTAGAGTGTTGCTGATAGGCGCTCTCGGGCAAGGAGGCCTGTGGGAGGTTCTTCTTATCCGTCTGTTGACCCCACGCCTCGGAACGTAGGGGTCGTCAGCAGCGCTCCATCAGTACGGGTACATACACGGTGGTGGAGCACACGGTTTGTGTCCGAGGATTCCCGAGGGTTTCCTTGTGGCCCTGACCTGTGCTCCCCACCCGCCGGTAGCACACCGAAGCGTTGACAGGTATAAGTCCACGGATTCCGGACCTGTTGGCGTTCTCGATGTGCTACCGGCACCACATAGGCGGTGGGGCGTTGCCGAAACGCCAAGGAACCGGGAATCGTTCCCGTGTTCCGGGGGAGGGAACGTTCCGGCTTCGCCCCCCGCCGATCCAGCACCCGTGCGCCGATGGTCTATCTGTATCTGACCCTCGGCGCGCTTTTTTTGATACAATATAAAGATGAAACTCTTAGGCAATATCATCCTCCACGTCGTCTCCAACGCCATCGCCATTCTTGCGGCGGCTTACTTTATAACCGGCTTTGATTTTTCCGGCGACTTTGTCGCCCTCTTTATCGCAGCCGCTATTCTTACCGCCATAAATCTCATCCTCCGCCCTGTTTTAAAACTCATCCTGGGACCGTTCATAGTGCTTACCTTCGGTCTTTTTATAATCGTCTTAAACGCCTTAACGCTTTACCTACTTGACATCCTGAGCAATCCCCTTACAATAGAAGGGTATTTTCCACTCCTTCTTGCTACCCTGCTTTTTAGCATCGTAAATGGCCTTATCGGCTTTTCTGCAAGATCGACGCATAAAGATTAATGACTGTTAAAGTATGTTAATTGCCGCACAAGTTATAATATCGATAGTTCTCATTACCCTCATCCTTCTTCAGGAACGCGGCGGCGGAATGGGTTCCATTTTCGGCGGCGCCGGCGGTACGCCTTACCAGACCCGGCGGGGACTCGAAAAAGGAATTTTCTGGGGCACGATAGTTTCGGCCGTAATATTCGCGGCGCTCGCAATCGTAAATCTCTTTATTGCCTAGAATTTCAAATGACGGTATTTAAACTGTTTTTCGGCGCCCTGACCAAAAAAGAGCGCTTGGTGTTCATAATCGCCGGGGCGATTCTTGTCCTTGCTTCAACCACAAGGTTTGCTCTGGCTTTCCAGGAGTCGAGCGAATGGGTCCCCGTCCGGGGCGGTTCGTATCGCGAGGGAATGGTCGGCCAACCCGTTGCCGTAAATCCGGTCATCTCCGAAAATCAAGCCGACCAGGACATAAGCCGGCTCATCTACAGCTCCCTCTACGACATTACCGAGAGTTTCGAAACGGAAGACGAAGGCCGAACCTACGTTCTAAAACTCAAAGAGGGGCTTCTTTGGTCAAACGGGCAACCGCTTACGAGCGACGACGTTATTTTCACGATTGAAACCATCCAAAACCCCGACGCCCGCTCGCCTTATGCCACAAGCTGGGAAGGCGTGGTTGCCGAAAGATTGAGTGAAGTAAGGGTAAGCTTGGCTCTTCCCGCACCTTACACCTACTTTACCGAAAATCTGAAAAACCTTTTCATTATCCCGGTCCATATCTTCGGCAGCATCCCAGCGGCCAATCTCCGACTCTCGGCTTACAACCTGGAACCGGTGAGCTCTGGCCCTTATAAATTCCAGTCCTTTACCAAAAGAAAAGACGGTTTCATAAGCGCTTATAATCTGGAGACCAATGAAAACTACCAAGACGAGAAACCGTTCCTAAAAGAATTTCATTTCATCTTCTACGAAAACCAGGAAGCTCTCCTGAAGGATTTCAAGTTGAGAAGAGTTGACAGCGTGGGCAGTCTTACGCCCATTAATCCGGAAGCTCTGCCCTCGAGCGCTTCCATAAGTCTCGTTCCGATGCCAAGCTATTACGCAATATTCTTCAACGAAAACCTGAAGCCTATTTTGAAAGACGCCGATTTTCGCGAAGTGCTCGACGTTGGTCTCAATAAAAGGCGCATCATTGAAGAAGCGCTCGGAAACGGCGCTGAGGCCGTAAACGGTCCCTTGGGCCGGCTCGGGAACGCGCCTGAAACGTCTTACAACCCCGAAGAGGCAAAAGAGTATATCGAATCCTTGGGAGAGGAAAACATCGAGCTTACTATTATTACCCCGGACATTGAATTCTTGAAAAAGACCGCCGAAATGATAAGGGATGATTGGACCGCCATCGGCATCGATAAAGTCAACGTCATTACTCCCCCGGCCGCCGAGTTTATCGAGGGGGTTGTAAAAACCAACAACTACGAAATGATTCTTTTCGGCAATGTCCTAGAGCATCCGCTCGACCTCTTTCCTTTCTGGCACTCGTCGAAGCGGTTTTCGCCCGGCCTTAACCTGTCCCTTTATAAAAATTCGGAAGTTGATACTCTTATAGAGAAGGTTCGCCAGGCGGAAGGCGAAGAGGAGCAAAAAGAGCTTGCCGGAGCGGCTGAAGAAATTATCGTAAATGAAAGGCCGGCAATATTCCTCTACTCAATTCCCTATACTTATGTTCACGATTCCGATTTGAAAGGTTTCGGTTTTTCCGATAAATCCGAGTTCATCGTCACGCCGTCAGACCGGTTCAAAAATATCAATAAGTGGCACGTTTCGGAGGTAAGAATCATCAGATAACCGCGCCCCCGTGGCGGAACTGGTATACGCGTACGCTTCAGGAGCGTATCCCGAAAGGGTTAGAGGTTCAAATCCTCTCGGGGGCACATCGAAATTAGAAATTAGTAATTAGAAATTAGAAATTTATTTTTATGGTTACACAAACAGCAAAAACAATGAGAAGAAGAACAAGAGCCGCGGCGCCGGTCAAAAAACCGATGAGAACCGGCAAGGAAGAAATAGTCCGCTGGGCGGCGCTCGGCGGCTTGGAAGAAATCGGCCGCAACATGATGTTCCTGGAATACAAGGATGAAATCGTCATTGTTGACGCCGGTTTGCAGTTTCCCGAAGAAGAAACGCCCGGCATCGACTACATTATCCCCAACGTCTCTTATCTTGAAACCAGAAAACAGCACATCAAGGCGCTCATCATCACCCACGGCCACTATGACCACATTGGCGCCATTCCTTACGTCCTCCACAAACTCGGCAACCCGCCGATTTACACGACTGAAATCAGCAAGGAAATAATCCTTAAAAGACAGGAAGATTTCCCGAACTCGCCGAAACCCGCCTTCGTAATCGTGAAGGGCAAAGAAACTCACAGGCTGGGAGAGCACTTTTCGGTCACTTTCTTCGACGTCATCCACAATATTCCCGAAGGAGTCGGAATGATTTTTCACACGCCGGTAGGCAATATTGTCCATCCCGGCGAATTCAAGTTCGATTACGACAACGAGGGCAAGCCCCGGGGACTGGATGCCTGGAAATGGGTCGGCGAACAAAAAATCCACACCTTAATGCTCGACTCAACCGGAGCGGAGACGCCGGGCTTTTCCCTTTCCGAAAGAGTGGTTGAAAAGGAACTCGAAAAAATATTCAAGTCGGCTAAAGGCAGAATAGTCGTCGGCACTTTCTCTTCGCTCTTGGACCGTTTGGGCGAAATCATAAAAATTGCCGAACGGCTGAAAAGAAAAGTGGCGATAAGCGGCTACTCGATGAAAACCAACATCCAGATAGCCCAAAATCTTAACTACCTTAAAATCCAAAAAGGCACGCTTATCCCGATAGAAGAAGTGAATAAGCATCCGGACGAGCAAGTAATGGTCCTTGCGACCGGCGCCCAAGGCGAACCGAATGCGGCTCTGATGCGCATTGCAAACGGCGAACACAAGCACGTAAGAATAAAGAAAACCGATACGGTTGTCCTCTCTGCCTCAATCGTGCCGGGAAACGAAAGAAGCGTTCAGAACCTCAAAGACAATCTCACCCGCCAGGGTGCGACCATTTATCACTACAAGATGCTCGACATTCACTCGTCGGGCCACGCTCCTCAGGAAGAGCTGAAAACCGTAATAAGGCTCGTAAAGCCCCGCTTTTTCCTGCCCATCCACGGCTACTACTTTATGCGCGCCCAAAACGCGAAACTCGCCCAGAATGAAGTGGGCCTGAAACCGGAAGAAACCCTGATTGCCGACAACGGCTTGGTGGTGGAGTTTACCAAAAATTCCGCCGTCATAAGCGGCGAAAAAATTCCGGCCTTCTACGTCATGGTTGACGGCTTGGGAGTGGGCGATGTCGGTGAGGTGGTCCTCCGCGACCGACTCACTCTTGCCCAGGAAGGAATGGTGGTTGTCATCGCGACACTAAGCCGCCAGAGCGGCCGGGTTCTCAAAAATCCGGATATCATCTCCCGCGGCTTCATTTACCTCAAGGACCACAAGGAATTATTGGATGAAATTCGCCGGAGAATCAGGGGGATTTTAGGCCGCATCCCGCGGCATCAGACGGTTGACGCCGACTACATCAAGTCTCTGATTCGCGACCAAATCGGTCAATTCCTCTACAATAAGACCAAGCGCCGACCGATGATTTTACCGGTTATAATAGAGGTATAATGGCAAAACCAATTCTTGTATCGGGCATCCAGCCCACAGGGAAACTCCACTTAGGAAACTATTTGGGCGCTCTTAAAAACTTCGTCGAGCTCCAGAATTCCGGCAAATACGAGTGTTATTTTTTCATCGCTGACCTCCATTCGCTTACGGAATTTTTCGACCCGCGGGAGAAACCGAAGCAAATTCTAGACCTCACGGCCGATTATCTTGCCGCCGGCATCGGCAAAAACTCCGTCATTTTTCAGCAGTCGGAAGTGCCGGCTCACCCGGAACTTGGTTGGATTTTCGAAACCGTCGCCCCTTTGGGGGAAATGGAGCGGATGACGCAGTTTAAAAACAAATCCGAAGCCCAAAAACAAAACATCAATATCGGTCTCTTGACCTACCCGGCGCTCATGGCTGCCGACATCGTCCTCTACGACGCGGCGGTGGTGCCGGTCGGCGAAGACCAGCTACAACACCTTGAGCTTTCTCGGACGCTTGTAAGAAAGTTCAACAACAAATTCGGTAAAACTTTTATCGAACCAAAACCGCTTCTTACCAAAGTGCCGCGCCTGATGAGTTTGGATGACCCAACTAAAAAAATGTCCAAATCTCAGCCTACCGGTTGTCTTTTCCTAGAAGACTCGCCCGAAAAAATCCGCGAGAAAGTAATGCGGGCAACGACTGATTCGGGGAAAGAAATCAAATACGACGAGAAGTCGAAGCCCGGTGTGAGTAATCTGCTCTTGATTTATTCCGAGCTCTCCGGCAAACCGGTGAATGCGATTGAAAAAATGTATGCCGGTAAGGGCTACGCCGAGTTTAAAAAGGGTCTGGCTGAAATCGTAATCCGCGCCCTCCGGCCGTTCCAGGAAAGGAAGAAAAGAATAAAAACTGCGGAAATTAAAAAAGCGCTCGCTTCGGGGAACAAAAAAGCAAACGCTGTCGCCTCCAAAAAACTCTTGGAAGTCAAAAAGAAAATTGGACTTTTTATTTAACCAGGGCTAAGCCGCTATTCTTTCCTCTCTTGCAGGTTTGGCACTTTCGTTGAAAGCGAATCCTCTAAAAATAAAGTGCCGATTACGTTTCTGGATATCCATTTTCTCCTGCGGTGTAATTTCCTCTTCCGGGAAACAATCTGTCGGTAAGCGAAGGATGACAAACTGCACGTCCTTGGGGTGCACCCTGCCTTTTGCAACCCTTACCAGGCCGCGTTCCCGGCCAAACATGTCTTTTTCTTCTTCTCCGACATCGCCCACCTTAATATCTCTCCCTTTTTTGAAACCAATGACCGTAATAAGGCCGCCCAACATACCCGTTCCTTCCGAGAAAGCATCTTGAAGACCTATTGAACCGTATTCGCTTCGCCACTCCACGGCATTAGGATGGTCTTTTTTCGGCAAAATCCTCAAATCTTCATGCGTCCCGATGGAACTCACGACCCTCTCGGGACTATCCATTCTGACAATAAAATTCCCTCTCAAGCCGTGATAAAGCTCTTCAATGTCATCGTGAAAAACTCCGCCGGATTCCAAAAACCTGATTTTAATAAGCGGATATGCCTCTTTCGTAAGTTCCTTTATTTTTTCTTCGTCGGTTTCCGTTTTGAGCAAATCCATAACATCTTCAAGCCGGCGTGATTTTTCTTCCTGCTCAAAAAACAATTTTTCTTTTTCTATTTTCATGAATTATCGTGGCTTTCTCAAACCAATCCCTTCGAGACGCCTCAGGGCAAGCCAAACCGGCCATTCGCCCAGTTTCGTCTCAAGTTCGGCTTCAAACTTATCCGAGCGGCGGTACTCGATGCCTTTTGCATTAACTTCTTTTTTGAAAAAGGCTTCATTCTTCTCCAAGACAAATTGCAGTTCCTTGGGAAGTTCAGCAACAAACACGATTACGTCTTTCGGCTCTAGACCCGCGTCCTGCCGCAAGCCCTGGGTAAGCCGCACCAGCTCTCTTAGCCACCCTTCTTCCTTTAGCTCGTGAGTAATTTTGATATCAAGCTCAATATTTTCTTTTAACTTCTTGTCAATTGTTATCTTTTTGACGTTTACTTCATCTTTCAATATTTCCAAAAGCTCTTTGTCCTTTAATTCCTGGTTCTTGATTTTCAATCCCGGCAACGGCTGGCGAACCTTAATTCCCAGTTCCGCTCTTTTGGCAAGCGCCAAACTTGCAACTAAGCGAATCGCCTCCATTTCGCTCAGTAATCTCTTATCAATTAACTTTTTATTCGCTGTGGGCCAGTCCTCCAGGTGAACTGATGACGAATGATTTATGACTAATGACTTATACAAAGCTTCGGCGAAGAACGGCGTAAACGGCGCAATAAGCTTGCTCGTTTCCAAAAGCACGTAATTTAGCGTGCTAAGAGCCATCTCGTAATCTTTTCGGCTCTCTGGTTTTTGGAACCGGCGACGGGAACGACGGATATACCAACGCGAGAGATCGTTTACGAAACTCTCGATTCCGCGAGCCGCTCCCCCGACCTCATAACGATTCAGATCCTTGGTTGTCGAATCAATGGTTTGATGAAGACGGGCAACAATCCACCTGTCCAAAACGTTTGAGTTTGCGGTTTTAGCGGTAAACTGCGGAATCCTATGCGTTCCGGTATCATAGGTGTTCAGGAAAGCGAATGAATTATAGAGAAGAGAAATGAATTGGCGGGCTCCTTTTATGATGTCTTTTTCGTCGAAGCGCTTGAACTCGCCGGGCGGGTTTATGGTGTAGAAATACCAGCGAATCGCGTCCGCTCCGAATTTTTGGACCATTTCCCAGGGATTCACGACGTTGCCCTTGGACTTAGACATCTTCTGGCCGTTTTTATCCAAGATCAGTCCCAGGGAAATCACGTTCTTATAAGGCGCGCCCTTGCCTAAGAGGACAGCGGTAGCAAGGAGGGTATAAAACCAGCCCCGGGTCTGGTCAACGCCTTCAACTATGAAATCGGCCGGAAACTCCAATTTTTTATCGAAAGGGTAATAATTTTGGGCGAAAGGCATTGCTCCGGAATCGAACCAACCGTCAACAACTTCTTTTACCCGCGCCATTTTGCCTTTACACCGCGGTTTGGGACAAGGGAAATGAATTCCATCAATGTAAGGACGGTGTAGGTCCAACTCGCCAATTTCGTTGCGGGAGATGTTTCTAAAATGCGCCGGATAGGCTTTGCCTTTTTCGGGATATAAATTTTTAAGACCGTCTTCCCCAGTCATGTCTCCGTCCGAAAGCCCGGCCATTACGCTTTGCATCATCCATAAAGGATCGCCGTGGCCTACCACAATAATAGTTTTATTTTTGTATTTCTTTTCGACGGACTTTATAAAATCAAAAACTCGTTTCTTTACTTCATAAAGAGATTCGCCGTTGGGAACCGGGCGACTAAAACGTTCGCGGGGATCGCTGAAATAACGGCTGTATTCCTCGTGGCGTTTACCGTTAAAATCGCCGATGTTCAACTCCCGTAACCGCGGGTCATAAACGACTTTTAGACCGGTTTCCTTGGAAATTATCTCGGCAGTTTCTTTGGCTCTTTGCACATCGGAAGCAAATATCAAATCTACTTTCCGTTTTTTCATTTCCTGACCGAGCTGGAAAGCCTGGTCTTTTCCAATAGTGGTGAGAGGGTATTTCTTCTTCTCCGGCCAACAACTAACGATACCTTCTACGTTATTCTTGGCCTCCGCGTGCCGTACAAGAATGTACTTATTCGTGCTCTTACCTAAGTGCTTCTCGAGTTCCTCCACGCCGCCCACAACCTCCGCCGCACCGCATTTATCGCAAATCCAGACGGGTAACGGCGTTGCCCAATAACGTTCGCGGGAAAAAGCCCAATCTTTCGCTTCCCGAAGCCATTCGCCGAAACGGCCTTGTTTTATGTTCTCCGGAATCCAGTTGATTTTATTGTTGGAAGCGATAAGTTTCGCCCGAAGCTTCGACATCGCCACAAACCAGGAATCGCGGGCGTAGTAGAGAAGCGGCGTGCTGCAACGCCAGCAAAATGGGTAATCGTGCTTGTAGAGTTCGGTTTTCAGCAAATACTTTTTGGTTTTTAAATAATCTATGATTTTTTCTTCGGTCTTTTTGTCCTTGACATACATACCGCCCACAACCGGCACGTTCTTCAGGAAAAATCCTTTCTCGTCGACGGTGTGGTACTGAGGCAAGCCGACTTTTATCCCGAGATCATAGTCGTCCGGGCCGTACATCACCGCGGTATGGACCACGCCCGTACCCTCTTCGATTGTCACGAAATCGGCGGCATAAACTTTGTATGAAGTCCTGGACTTAAGCGCCGAAACCTTAAAAAGCGGCTCGTATTCCAAGCCCAAAAGTTCTTTGCCTGAAAATTCTTTCAAAACTTCCGGTGACTCGCCGAGAGCTGAGATCCGTTCTTTGGCTAAAATTAACTTTTCCCCGTTCTTTTCCGCCAATACGTATTTCACTTTGGCGTTTACCGCAAGAGCGACATTCCCCGGCAACGTCCAGGGAGTGGTAGTCCACGAAAGGATATAAGCGTTCTTCAATTTTCCGCTTTTACTCCTGAATTTCAAATAAACCGAGTTTTCTTCAACCTCCTTGTACCCCAGGGCGAGTTCGTGGGAAGAAAGGCCGGTGCCGCAACGAGTGCACCACGGCACGACTTTGTAACCTTTGTATAAAAGTTTCTTTTTCCAAATTTCGGAAATTATCCACCAAAGCGTTTCGATGTATTTTGGCTCGTAAGTAACGTAAGCATTGTCCATGTCCAACCAGAAACCGATGCGGCGGGTGAGCTTTTCCCATTCGTCCTTGTACCGCCAAACCGATTCACGGCATTTTCGATTGAATTCGGCGATACCGTATTTTTCAATCCCCTGCTTGGATTTCAAGCCCAGCTCCTTTTCCACCTCGATTTCAACCGGGAGACCGTGAGTGTCCCAACCGCCGCGCCGCGGCGTGAAAAACCCCGTCATCGTTTTGTAGCGGAGGATTATGTCTTTAAAGGAACGGACTAGAACGTGATGAAGACCTGGCCGGCCGTTTGCCGTCGGCGGACCTTCGAAGAAAACAAATTTCTTTTTGTTTTTTCGGTTATTGAGCGACTTCTCAAAAACCTTGTTTTCGGTCCAGAACTTGAGAACTTTCTCCTCAACTTCCGGCAGCGAAAAATCCTTTATTTTTCTTAGCATGTGCCAAATTTATCTGAAACGAAGTGAAGCTATAAATTTGAGCATCCCGCCAGAGGCGGGGTTGCCTTATGATCTGTGCTCACACAACCTTCAGTGATATAAATTCTACCATAAATTTGAGTCCCGAGATTTACCGAGAGATTACCTTTAAACGATTTCGGCGTTATAGCATTGTTCGCAGCCCCGACGTTCCAGTCGGGGCTCCGACCTCTTTGGGCGTCGGAGTAGACAATTTCTTTCTTCATGCAATTTCAGCATTGTAGCAGCTTTCGCAATACACAATTTCTTTCCTGTCCGGAGAATAAGGTGTTTCAAACTCATTGGGGCAATGACCGTTCTCATGGAAGTGTTTTGTGTTGTTTGAATAGATACTATTTTCTGATTTATCTCCGGCACACTGGCAAGTGCGATGCCACAACTTAAGGGGGTTTCTTTGTTTTAAGCGTTGGTAGTGACGACAATTGGGACATAATCTAGGTAAGGGAAGGTTCATCTTGCGGTAGAATTGAAGTTCCGGTTCGATAATTTTGAAAGCGGTAGTGCATTGTTCGTTGCATCCGCCGGCTGGCGGACTGGCGTGGGTACAACCGATGGTTTCCTTCAAGATTCTGTCGTCTACGTCCTTGATTTGGTCTGGGAGGTCTTCCGGGCGCTTGGTGACCTTGTATTCCTTGGTTTCGAGGTCTTTCCAACGATATCCTTGAGATATAGCTTGTTCCTTGGTCAGGGGGAAGTACTCCTGGGCAATGGTTTCGTTATAAGCAAATGGTGAAAAATTTATTGGAAAGAATTCTCCGTATTTATAAATCCTGTTTCTTCTATCGACATAGGGCATTTTATTCATGTGCTCAATAACTTTCTTCTTTAGTTTCTTAAACCCTTCTTCCGTATATTGTTTGTTTAAAATACAGTTTTTGCTTTTTTTCAACGCTATACAGCCAAAAAGATTTTGGCATGGGGCGGCAGTGAGATAAGTACAGTATTCCACGTTTATTATCGGCTCGGTCCAACACTGAAAAGTGAATCGCACGTTATTGCTACCTCCTCCGCATGATACGCACTCATACATCCGAACTGCATTCCCACCCCACATCGTGAAATCATAACTGTCTTTTGTCGTAGGAAGAATCATAAAATGGCAATATCTGCTATCCTCCGTATCCATCACCTGATAATTGTCTTTTACGTTCTTGGAACGATAAATATACTCTCCGGATACATCGCGGTTCATTCTGCCATGCATATACCGATGCACAGAACGGGTGGATAGTTCATTGAGTTTCTGCCTTACTAAATTAATGGTTTTAAAAGAGCCTAAATCAAACTCTTGAATTTTCTTTTTATAGTCGTCTTTCGAGTACGGCTCATTAAAAATGTGGTATTGCTTGTTCCTAAGATTGACGCAACCGAAACAGTCAGAACAACCAACACAATTAATTGAAAGGGCAACGTTGTAACAATCCTCGCAATTTAATGAGAAAAAAACTTTATTACATTTTGACAGGTTTGCTCCTTCATAACACTCCGTGCAGTAATCGGAAAACAAAAGATCAAAGGAGTTTCTACTGTATTCCACATAAGCTCCATAAGCACAATCCTCACTATAATCGGTGTTTGCCATTAAGTAGCAATCTTTAAGATAAGATGTGTGGTGAGTGTACTCACTCCGCACGTTTGACGACTCGATTGTGTCAAGCGCAGGCCAGGGTACGCGGCTCAAAAGCTCCGAGAATTGTTCCAAAAAAGGACGAGAGAAATCAACATCGACACCGTAGTCCTTCGGATCCCACTTATCGGACCACCAACAATGATTGCAATATACGGGCATAGGCGACGTTGGAGGAACAGCTGAAATCACTTCTTTGGGGCAGAAACCGCACTTACGTCTATAAAGTGACCTGTCATTAACCCAGACAAGCCGCCGAACCACTCTACACTCTGGACAAAAAGTTGGCGGCGGGACATCTATTTTCTTGTAAAAAGCAAAATCGTCCGGTTCTATAACGAAATCCTTTTTGCAATTCTGACAGTTTTTTGTTTCTGATTTATACATAACTTCTTTACTAAATTAGGGTGGTATACTTAAGTATACCACCCTAATTTTATTCATATATAAATTCCTGAAAGACTATTCGCATACTACATTTTCTCCGGGACGGAGATTCCCAGAATCCGAAGACCGTTTCTCATTACCTCACTGAAAGCGGAAGTTAAAGCCACCCGATAAGGTGACTCTTTATCCCCCGCTTTAACAATCTTGACCTTGGCGTAGTAGGAATTAAAAATCCTGGCGAGTTCTATGAGGTAAGTCGAGAGGTATTGCGGCGCGTAATCCCGGCCGGCTCTCTCCACAATCTCCGGAAAACGGGCAAGCACCGGCTCGATTTCGGAAATTTTCTCCGGCAAACGTTTCAAAGACGCATTAATTTTTTCCTGCTTGGCTTTTTCCAGAACCGACTTCGCACGCACGTAGGCGTATTGGAGATAAGGACCAGAATCGCCCTCGAAAGATATGGATTTCCCAAAATCAAAAATAATGCTGCCGCCGATCGCCTGCTTCAAAATCGAGTACTTCAAGGCGGCTATCGCTACCTTTTCTTTTACCTCGTTTTTCTCCTTAACGCTCAAGTCTTCGTTTTTCATCTTTCCGGCAACCAGTTTTTCCACTTTGTCTATAAGCGACTCGGCCGTAATCACCTCGCCGGTTCGCGAAGAAATCTTGCCGCTTGCAAGCCGCATCATGCCGTGGGAAAGATGTTCGGTCCTCTCGGCGAGTTTCGGAAAAATTTCCGCCATCGCCTTCAAAAGAACCCGGAAATAGTCGTTTACCTCGTTGCCGGTAACGATTATAGACTTATCGTAAGCGTATTTTCTGTATTTAATCTCGGCCAAACCCAGCTCCTTGGCTTCATAGGTAGGCAAACCTTCGGTGTTTATAAAGACCCGGGTATGCAAACCGTATTTCTCGCCCCGGAATACAATCGCCCCGTCGCTCTTTTCAAAAATGCCTTTCTTTAGCCCCGCAAGAACCGTCTTTTTCCCGTGTTCGCCGCTCTCGGATTCGAAGAAGTAATAATCGAATTTGGTGCCGAGCTTTTTATAGATGCCTTCAAAATATTTGAGGGATAATTTGCGGCCGGCATCATACAGGCGGTTTATTTCCTTATCGCTCCGCTCGTATATTTTTTTGTTGATGGTGTTAATTTCACTTCTCGCCAAATCGGCGGTCTCATATGCCTGTGTTCCCAAAGCGTAAGCTTTTGCCAAATCCGATACCGAAACAATCTTTTTTATTCCCGATTTTTGGAGACCCCAAACGGCTTTGGCAACATGCAAACCGACATCACCCTGGTAACAGGCCCGCCGCACTTTCGCGCCGTTCCATTCGACGAGGCGCGAGACGGCTTCGCCGATCACGTTAGGCATCAGGTGGCCGATATGAAACTCCTTGAAGGGATTGGGGTCGGTGTACTCCACTATCGTCTTCTGGCCTTTCAAATTGTTGTTGCGGCCGTATTCACCTTTCTTTTTCAAAACCTCCACGATTTCCCTGTAAAACACCCCGTCGCCAATCCAAAGGTTAATAAAACCGTTTACGATTTCTATCTTCCGGAAAAAGCCTTTTGGCGCCGCTTTTTTAAGCCTTTGGACGATTTCCTCGGCAACTACCTTCGGGCTTTTCTTCTCCTGCTTGGAAAGCCCAAAAGCGATGCTTGTGGAGTAATGGCCGAATTTCCCGCTCTCGGGAACAGAAAGGTCAATTTCTACGCCCTTCGGGACGATTTTTTTGAGGTAGCCGATGATTTTGTTTCTCACCCTATAACTATACCCCGTTCCGGACTGGGCGGTAAACCCCGTTAGAAATTCTGGACAGAAAAAATTTCAGAAAATTTTTTCTTGTCAAAGGCTTAAAATAAGGATAAAAAAACAAAAACATAAATGTAATAAAGGGGGGTGGATTGATACGAACTTCTAACGGGGTAAAATGGGTTTATGAAGGTATTGGCCTTAAACAAGCGAGCCGGCTTTGATTACGAAATCCTCGAGAAATTCAAGGCGGGTATTGAACTTACCGGCCATGAGGCAAAATCCATAAAAATGGGCCGGATAAATATTGCCGGAAGCCACGCGATAATTCGCGGCGGCGAACTCTACGTTCTCGGAATGGAAGTCCCTTCTTTCCAACCGGGAAACGCTCCAACCGACTACGACCCGAAACGAACCAAAAAACTCCTTATGAATCGGGAGGAGATAAATTATCTCATCGGTAAACTAGAGGCGAATTTGACTCTGGTACCCCTTCGCGTCTATACTGACCGCGGATTGGTAAAGGTTGAATTGGGACTCGGGAGAGGAAGAAAGAAAAAGGACAAGCGCGAGCTCATTAAAAAACGGGAAACGGAACGGGAAATTCGCGGGCATGATGGGCTTTGACAGAGTGCGTTTTCGAGAATTTGCAGGCCGAGCCGCCGAAACTCGTTAAAAATTCGGCAAACAAATTTAACTGCCAACAACAAAGTTGCAGCTCCTGCTTTAGCTTTCGCTTAAGCGGGCATCGGTTCCTGATGCTCAATAAGGGTTCAACCGGTGTAATACATTGAGCTCGCTTACGATGAAACGGTTCGATAGTCGTAAGCTAAACCATGGAACCAAATTTCCTCGCCTCTACGGCGGGTAAGCCTGTAGACGATTTTTGAGAAACTCTCTACACGCGAGTTCGACTCTCGCCATGTCCACAAACAAAAACTCGCCTTGTTTAAGGCGGTTTTTTGTTATTCGGTCACGATAACCTTAATGGATTTGCTCACGGAATCGGCGCCGGAAATTTTAAAAATTACCGAGAATTCTCCCGCATTATCCCACGAATGGGAAACGGTCTTGTTTTTGGTGGCCAAAACCCCGTTTTCCGCCGAACCGTCGCCCCAGTCCACCTCGTACTTAACTTCTCCCGATGATTCCGGGTTTGATATCAGAAAATAAGCACTCGCCCCGGCTTTTACTACCGGCAAAACCGTGATACTGCCACCACTCCCGCTTTTGCCCACACCGACTATTTTCTCCTGAGCGGTATCAATCGCCTCATTCGCCCCCTCTTTCAGGTAATTCACCAACTCTCCCTCTTTTTCTTCAATGCTCTCTTTAACGCTCCCACTAATACTTTCTTTCAAAGCAGAGGTTTTGTCACTGATAAATTCTTTGGCGTCCGAAATTATTCCGCCATCGGACGCATCCTCCGGGTCGCCGAGGAATAAATTCAAAAGGGGGTTCCCCTTCGCCCCCAACTCTTTGGGCTTATCAAGAACAAAATAAAAAACCCCGCCTAGCACTCCCAGCACGACCAAGGCAATGAAAAATTTCTTCGAAAAGCCCATATTCTAAGTCTATTATAGCTTATAAAAAGTCCGACGTTTCAGTCGGACTCCGACCCCCAACCGTATTAGTCGGGGTGTCGGAGTTATCCACAAGACAGGTTTCCCGATAAGGTTATAATAAGTTCAGTTCTCCACAGTTGAATACGTGCCTCATCTCGTGGGTTTCCCAGGCCCACGGAAGATATCGGGTCAAAAGACCCAATCGCATTACATCCCGCGGCACTTGTGCTTCGGGATGTATTAGTTTTTGTATTAGTTTTACAGAATTATCAAAGAGGACCCACCCGGGGCCCTCATTTAAATTTCGATGTCTCCCACTCCGCGCTTTTTCTCTTTGGCGATGGCGTCAATTAGTTCTATCAATAAATAAACGATAATCGGGTAACCGATCATCGAGGTTATGGCAACGACATCAAGAACGCTCCCGTTTTGAAACCGCATATTGGAAAATATCCCCTGGAAAGGAATCATGATGGTGTCGGTGAGGGTGTAGAGCAAATCGACAATCGGCGTCGAGGGATTGGCGCCAAGCAGGCGAAGAATAAGCCGCAACCCCAGGAAAAGTTCAAAAAAACTAAGGACGTATTTTACGAATTTTATTACCGGTCTTTTAGAAAAAGCCATTGATTTTATAATGGTAAAAATTATAGCAGGAGGGCGGAAGCTTGCAATGTCAATCAAAACCGACTATGCTGATTGTCATAAATTACAGAATAAACAAGGAAATATCAGCACGCGAGCTCAGGGTCATTGATGAAAAGGGAAACAGCCTCGGCGTCCTTAAAACTGAAGAGGCTCTCCGTCTCGCCGAAGAAAAGGAACTTGATCTTATCGAGGTCGCGCCCCATGCCAAGCCTCCGGTGGCGAAGATAATCAGTTTCGACAAGTTCCGCTACCAGAAAGAGAAAGAAGAAAAAAAACAAAGACTGGGAGAAAAACGCAAAGAGTTAAAACAGATAAGAGTCACGCCCCGCGCCGCCATAAACGATCTCCAGATCAAGGCGAGAAAAGCCGACGAATTTCTTAAGGAAGGCCACAAAGTGGAATTGAATCTTTTCTTGAGGGGCCGGGAAAAAGCCAACAAGAGTTGGGGATTGGAAAAACTGGGTGATTTCTTGAAACTAATCAGAGTTCCCTACAAAGTGACGATGGAACCGAAATGGGGCGGCAAAGGATTCATAATGCAAATAGATGCGAAATAATAAAATGGCGAAGAACAGTATTAAAAACAGAATAAAAATAACGAAGACCGGAAAAATAAAACGCCGGGCGATGGGGTTAGGACACTCCCGCGCCAATAAGAGCAACGTTCAAATTTTGAGAAGGAGAAAAAAGCGGGGGTTGAATATTCCGAAAGAAAACATTAAAAATTACTAAACATGGCGAGAGTAAAACGGGGCAAAGTCGCCCATAAAAAAAGAGAGCGGGTGTTGAAATACACCAAGGGTTTCCGCTGGGGCCGCAAGTCGAAAGAAAGGGCCGCCAAAGAGGCTCTTCTCCACGCTTGGACTCACGCTTTCCGCGGGCGGAAGGAAAAGAAACGGGTCTACCGCGCCCTTTGGAATACCCGCATTAACGCCGCTGTCCGGGAAGAGGGTTTAACATACGGCAAGTTCATAAACGCCCTGAAGAAAAAAGGCGTCAAAATCGACCGGAAAATCCTGTCCGGTCTCGCTAAAGACAGCCCTGAAACCTTCAAAAAGATAGTTGAATTCGTCAAAGATTAAGCCCCAAACTTCCTTAAGTCAATTCTCCCCAACTCTACCCCAACGCCCTCCTTCTTAAGGAGGTGCGTTTTTTTAGCCGGCCCGCCGGCAAAACCGCCCACCCGACCGTCGGAACGGACGACCCGGTGGCAAGGAACTTGCGGAGCGTACGGATTCTTGTTTAAGGCATTGCCGACCGCCCGAGCGGCGCGGGGCCGGCCGATAACGCGGGCAATTGCGGCGTAAGTGGAAACTTTACCGCGGGGTATCCTTTTTGTGGCTCGGTAAACCCCCACACCAAACGCCGATGATTTATGATTTTTCTTCATCACTTTCTCTCCAGCTTCGGATTAGTCCTCGTTTGGTGTGGGGGTAAACGCTTTCCTTGAACGACTTCATAAGCTTTTTTCAGATTATTTTTCAGGTTGCCGTAGAGAAGCATTCTTAGGGCTTCTTTCTCGAGAAACCAGCCGAAACCGGAATGCTCGTCCGAAATTTTCACGTCTCGCTCGTTCGTTTCGGCAAGATAATAAACGACCGTCTTGAAAACCTTTTTGCCTTTTTGAGTAAAAACGTATTTGTCGTAACTCTTGAACCAGCTGTTGATACGCAAGTCGCGGGGCAGGATGCCTGTTTCTTCCCTCACTTCCCGAAGAGCGGCTTTGAAAGTCGTCTCTTTACCCAAAGAGTCGTCGATTTTTCCTTTCGGGAAATTCCAGTACCGCCCGCCGTGATAGAGGAGCAAAAACTTCGGACCTTCCTTGGTCCGTCTGTAAATTATTATTCCGGCAGAAAGTTCTTTCATCCCGTTAGAAGTCTGTTTTATTTAATATTGACCTTGTCATATTGGTGAATAATGATTGGCTTGGTTTGTTCTCGTTAGTGCCCTGCATAAAAATTCCATTGGAATTTTTATGCCTAGGACTTCTAACGGGATTCATTTTTTCAAGAATTTTTTCATCTTTTCCAACGGCCAGGCGTTTATTATATCATTTTCCTCGGCCCAACCTCTTCTTGCTTGGGCAACGCCAAGTTCGAGATACTGAAAGTGAGTAGTGGAGTGGGCGTCGGAATCAATCGACATCTTAACGCCGGAGGAAACGCATTTCCTTATGTGCTCGTCTTTCAAATCCAGCCGATCGGGATAAGCGTCTATTTCCAAAACCGTACCGGTTTTTAACGCCACTTTGATAATCTCGTCCATATCGACTTCGTAGGGCTTGCGCCTGTTCAAAATCCGGCCGGTTGAGTGAAAAAGAATATGAACGTGCTTGTTGGAAATGGCTCTTACTATCCTTTCGGTTTGCTCCTTTCGGCTCAAATTGAAATGGGAATGGACGGCAACACCGACTACGTCAAGCCGGGAAAGAATTTTATCGGGTAGGTCGAGCGAGCCGTTTTTTAAAATGTCGCATTCGGTGCCCTTGAGAACTTTTAACTTTAAACCCTGAACTTTCAACTTTTTATTGACTTTATCTATCTCCGCCCACTGCTTGATGATTCTTTTTTCGTCGAGTCCTTTGGCCATCGCCAGACGCTTGGTGTGGTCAGTTATCGCGATATATTCCAAGCCGAGGGTCTGGGCGGCCCGGGCCATTTCTTCAATAGAGTTTTTGCCGTCGGTCCAGCTGGTCTGGACCTGAAGGTCGCCGCGGAGAGAATCGTATTTCACAAGTTCCGGCAGTTTGTTTTTCCCTGCCGCCTCGATTTCGCCGGAATCGGTCCGAAGTTCGGGCGGCATCCAGACCAAACCGAGAGTTTTATAGATCTCCTCCTCGGTCCGGCCAGCCACTATTTTTTTGCCCCGAAAAAGCCCGTATTCATTGAGCTTATAACCCTTTTTTATCGCTATCTCCCTTAAAGCGATGTTGTGCTCCTTACTGCCTGTAAAATACTGAATTGCCGCGCCGTACGAAGAGGGTTTCACCACTCTCAAGTCGGCATCCAGCCCGATTTTCAGGCGAACCATGGTTTTTGTCTCGCCTTTTCCGTAAACGTGAGTGACTTCGGGCATGGCCGCAAAGTAATCCATCACGGCGCGCGGTTTCCGAGACGTCACCAAAATATCTATATCGCCGATTGTCTCCTGCATCCGCCGGATTGAACCGCAAACCGTGACTTTTTCCACTTCTTTTAGCATCCTGAGACGTTCCTCGATGCTCCTTACAACCGGCAGAACAAAACCCAAAACCGCCCGCCCGCCGGATTTTTTCAAAAATTCGATGCCTTTCAAAATTCTCTCTTCCGATTTTTCACCAAAACCCTCGAGACGCCTTATCTTCCCGGACTGAGCCGCTTTTTCCAAATCTCTGAGATTTTTGATTTTAAGTTTTTCGTAAAGTTTTTTTATGTTTTTCGGGCCTAGTCCCTCGATTTCGGTAAGAGCGCTCAAGTCAACCGGCGTTTTTTTCTTCAGCTCGTTGTAGTACCGAAGACGGCCGGTTTTGAGAAGCTCTTCTATTTTCTCGGCGATGGACAAACCGACGCCGGGAATTTCTCCGAGCGCCTTCAGGCCTCCGTCTTCATAAATTTCCGAAACTTGTTTTTCCAGTCCAACCACTCCGTCGGCGGCTTTTTCGTAAGCACGCGGCTTAAACGCCACACCCTGCATTTCCAAGTATTCGCCTATTTCTCTTAAAACTTTGGCGACCTCAATGTTAGAAATCATAAAAATTTTTAGCTGCCGAAAATGTGCGGCCTGTGGTCTTGGGGAGGAAAAGGCTGCCTCGACGGAGGTTTTGGGAAAACGATATCCGGCGAAAGGAAGGTAACAATAGCCGCAATCATGGTGAGAATGGAAGCGCAGACAAAGATGGCGTCAAAACCGAACGACTGGGCGATCCAGCCGCCCAAGGCGCCGCTTACGCCGGCCGCAAGAGCGACGGTAGTACTATCGAGCGACCAGTCGAAAGCGTAATGATCCCTGTCGATGTGGCGGGAAAAAATCGAGTTCCAAGCCGGACTGTAAAAAGCGAAAGCGAGAGCGTGAAGCGCCTCAAGAGCGAACAGCTGCCAAATTTTATCAATAAAGACGAAAAGAAAGGCCGTGACCGAAGCCAGAACCAGGCCCATTACAAGAGTGTAAAAGTCGTCTTTCTCGCCCTCATTTTTATCAAGATACATACCAATCGGCATCTGGAAAATTGCTTTCAAGATCCAATAGACGGCGGCGGCTAAACCCACGGTTTCAATGGTGGCGCCGGTTATTTTATCGATGATGAAAACTGCCAAAACGGGGTTTATAAATCCCCAGCCGGCGACGAAGAAAAGGTCGGAAATAATAAAATGCCTGACAACTTTGTTGACCCGAATATCCGCGAAGGCTTTGAATTTTTTAAACTTCATAGTCCTATGAGGTCAGTTTAAATTCAAAACGGCCCTTTTCGAAAACAACCGAAATTTCGTTGCCCCGCGCTATTTCTTTTTTGAGAATCTTTTCGGCAAGCGGGCTCTTTATTTTCTCCGAAATGACCTGCCGGAGAGGCCTTGCGCCGTAAACGGGGCTGAAACCTTGCTTGGCTATTTCTCTTATGGCTGATTCCTCGACCCGAAGAACGATGCCGTGAGTTTCCTTTAAAAGCTCCGTCACTTCTCCGACCAGGATGCCGGCAATTACCTGAATTTCTTCAATCTTCAAATTCCTGAAAACAATGATGTCGGAGAAACGGTTCAGAAGCTCGGGCTTGAAATATTCGGTCAGTTTCTTCTTCAACTCCTCGCTGATTTCTTCAATCGACTTCCCTTTTTCGACTTCTTCTTTGATGAAGTTGGAATGGGCGTTCGAGGTAGCGATGATGATGGTGTTTTCGAAACCGGCGGTCCGGCCCAAACTGTCGGTCAGGCGCCCGTCGTCAAAAACCTGAAGGAAAATATTTAAGATATCCGGATGTGATTTTTCGAACTCGTCGAGGAGAATTAAGCTGTAGGGCTTCTTTAAAATCGCGTCCGTCAAAGAACCGGTGCGCGAACCGTCCGGATTGCCGATGAGACGGAAAACGCTTGTCTTGTCCTGATATTCGGACATGTCAAAACGCTCCATTGATTCTTTCGAACCAAACATGGTCTGGGTTAAAATTTTGGCCAGTTCCGTTTTGCCGACACCGGTCGGCCCCACAAAGAGAAAAACGGCAATCGGGCCGCCGCGCCGGGAAAGGCCGCTCCGATATTCCCGGAGCGCCCGCGAGACCGCCCGGACCGACGTTTCTTGGTTAACCAACCTTCGGTGGATGATGTTTTCCAAGTCGAGCAGTTTTGCCGTTTCTTCCGTTCCGGCTTTCTCTATCGGTATCTTGCTTTGTCCCTCGGCTACTTCGACAACGAGATTTTCTTCCAGAACCTTCAATTTTTGCTCGCTCGCCCAGGCAAGAGCTTGCTTCAAGAGGTCAACAGCCGACCCCGGCAAGGGCTTTTTCCGGAAATAACGGCTGGCCAGTTCTACCGCTTTGCTTATCGCCCTCAAGGTAATAACGACTTTAAATTCCCTCTCGAGAATTAAGCTCATGTAAACAAGAAACCGCAACGCTTCTTCTTTGGTGATTTCAGCCACTTCAACAACTTCAAACTGCTCCAGAAAATCCGAACGCGACTCGATGTAGCGCTTGAATTCTTTCGGAAATGTTTCGCCGATTGTCGGTATCTCGGCGTTCTTTATTACCGGCAAAATAATGTCTATCGCGTTTAAGGCGTCTTTCTCGGCCGTTCGGAACAAGTCGTGGATGTTGGGAATAAAAAGAACAATATTGCCGGCAAGAATTATTTCCTCCGTTATTTTCCGGAGACGTGCAGCCAAAACGTCGGCCGGAGCGTCGGAAAGTAGATTGCCGAGCTCCAGAGAAATCAGCCGCTTATCGAAAAGAATCGGCGGCACTTCGTCTTTAATCATCCGGAAAGCGAGGTGGTGAATCAAGGTCGATTTCCCGACACCGGGTTCTCCCACAAGCAGAACATTCGGTTTGCCCGACCGGGAAATGACATTCAACATCGAATCGAAGTCTTTTTCGTGACCGACGAGAAATCCGACTTTTTCGGCACGGGCAAGGGCAGTAAAGTCAGTGCTGAAACTATCGAGCATAGGCGTTGGCCGGGAAGTCCAGGCGCGATTAACGACTCTTTTCCTGAGATGATTGGGGCGATGGGCGAAACCGCCTAAAACCGCCGGCAGACGATGGACGCGAGAAAAGAGCCGGCTATATCTTCCAAAAATGACCGTTTCTTCCAAATCTTTTCCGGTCAGGTTAAAAAGCTCAAAAAGCTTGGCGATTTTTTCGTCGCCCGTCCGGGAAAGGGCGACGAAAATATTCCGGGGCTCGATAAACTGTTCATCGGTTCTTACCGCGTTCTCGTAGGATGCCAAAACCAGTTTCTCGATTGATTTCAAAAGCTCCGGTCGGCTGGAATGTTCGGTTTCTTCGAGGTGTTCCTCGACTTTATCGAGGCATTCGCCGAACGGAACGCTCAAACGCCTCAGGGCTTCTCTTACGTCGCGTCGCATGACAAGCTCTCTGAAAATAAGAAGATTGAAATTCTGACCGACCATGAGCGATTTCCGAAAAGCGTGGTTGATGATTTTATAGGCGGCCGGCGTTAAAACTTCGGCCAGATTGATTTTTTCTTCCGTTTTATCCAAGTCGCGGATTGACATTTCGGCTTCGCCGAGATGGAGAACCCTGTCGATAAGAAAGAGAGCGATTAAAACCGCGAGCCGCTTCAAAGAAGGCAGGTCGGAAAAAAAGAGAAGGAGTGTGCCGGCCGTAAGGCCGATATATGTTGAGTAAGCAACGAGCCGGGTGAGAAACTCGCCTATTTTGGTAAGTCCCAATCTCGGTTCTTTAAAATAGAGAGCCATTTCAGGTAAAAATCGTGTAAACTATGGCCGGCGGAATAAGAAGCCAGAGAAGATACAATCCGATGATTATGGCGAACAAAACGAGGTAAATGACGCCGGCGACGAGAAGCCGCACCGAACGGAAAATAAAACCCAAAACATAACCGATGAAGGTGTAATCCTTGTAGAGCGGGTGAAAAAGGTGCTTCAGGGTGATTTCCCAAGCAAGGTAATAATCCACTTTGGAAAGGAGGTTCAAAACGAAGTCGGAGTACTTTTTGAAACTCACGACATACCAATGTTCGATAAATGTCCGAATCCGATAAAAGAATCTCTCGATTAAATAAACCGGGGCCGAATCCATTTTTTAATTATAGCTCAAAACAAAGTTTTCTGGCTCTCCGGGCTTTCTTTTTGGGGCTCTTCCGGCTGTAAAAGCAGGGATTCGCACTCCTTTATTTTTTGGGGGAGTTTGGAAAACTCTTCCGTAAGTTCTTCTAAAACCTGCGTCGAGCGAAGGGCGGCGGCCGGGTGAAAGAGCGGAATAACACAGCATTTACCCGACCGGAAAACTTTACCGTTATCGCGGGTAATTTTTGCCGCCGGCAGAAAGTAATTCATCGCGAAACGGCCGAGCGGCACGATTATCTTGGGACTAATGATTTCGATTTGACAAGTCAAGTAGGGTTTGTAGCTTTCGATCTCTTCCGGCAGGGGGTCGCGGTTGCCCGGCGGCCGGCGCTTCACGATGTTCGTGATATAAACATCTTCTCTTTTCCAGCCGATACCAATAATGAGTTTGTCCAAGAGCTGGCCAGCCCGGCCGACGAACGGTCGCTTCATTTTGTCTTCGTAAAAACCCGGGCCTTCACCGATAAACATTACTTCCGAATCGATGTTCCCCACGCCGAAAACCAAATTCGATTCCCGAAGCGGAAGCGAGGTATTGGTTTCCATCTCTCCCTCAAGGGTTTTGAGCTTTTCCTCCTTGCTCTCCATAAATTTAAAAATACCTCACTTCCTCCTCAAGGCAAATACCAAATTTCCGCTTTACCCGATCTTTCAAGATCCGCGACAATTTCTTAACGTCTCTCGCTTTACCCCTACCGTTGTTTACGAAAAGATTACCGTGAAAGTCGGCAATCCTTATCCCGCCGACCCGTATGCCTTTCGCGCCCACTGCTTCCAAAAGATAGCCAGCCGGGATTTTCCCTTCAATGATTTTTGATTTATCTATTTTTGAGAGCGCTTTTTTGGAAACGTTCTTTGCCAATACGTTTTTGAAAAAACTGCCCGGACACCGGATTCCCGGCTTATATTTCCTCTCCCGGGTTTTTATGATTTCTCCCGATGTTTTTTGGAGTTTTTTAGCATCTCCTTTTCTAAATCTCAGCGTTGCCCCCAAGACAATGTAGGGTTTGTGTTTCAAAACACTCTCCCGATAACCAAATCGGCAGTCTTTTTTCCTCAATTCCCTTATTTTTCTGCCATCCCAAACCCTGACTTTATCAACCACTTCGGAAATAGAGTGGCCGTAGGCGCCGGCGTTTCCCACCACGGCGCCTCCCACCGTGCCGGGAATACCCGATAATGTTTCAAGTCCTTTTAAGCCAGCTCGGACTGACGTCTTAATCACGTCGGTTAACGGAACGGCGGCACCGGCCGTGATTCGGTTCTTTCCCCTTTTTATCCCGCCGACCGATATTTTTATCAAAAGTCCTTTTAGCTTGCCGTCCGGAAAAACGACGTTCGAACCACCGCCCAGAATCCGATAGGGAATTTTTTTAGTGCGGGCAAACCTAACGGCTTCGGATAATTCTTCCGGACGGCGGATTTCGCAAAAGCGTTCAACCCGTCCTCCTATCCGGAAGGTGCTAAGCGGCGCGAGCGGGACGTTTTTTCTAATAACCATAAATCTCTTTCCACCATAATAACAGAAAACGGCAGAGCGCGTTGAGCAGCTAGGAACCCCAACAAAAGCAAACCCGCCAACGTTGCTGTTGGCGGGGAGCAAAACTACTGCTCAATGCTTACTGCAGTGGTAAGTCCTAGCCTCCATTCGGCTTCGGCACCACCACTTCGAAGAACCTGTCCGGATCGGACATCCGCTCAACGTCCTTCTCGAGGACGTAGTAGCGGCGACTCATCGGGTCCTGAATCGCTCGGATCGGCTGTCCGTTCACTTCCTTCCGAGTCTTAACCCAACGAAGAAGCGTCTGTGGGTGTACGCTCTGCCTGGCACCAACCCTGACCCGCCTGGCTGCCAGACTGACGAGGATATAGTTCTCGGCGCGGTAAACGACGGTTCCTTTGGGCATGACCCTATCCTCCTTCCACCGACTCCGGTTCCTTCATCTCGTCGGCCGCCGCCTCGAAACGGCGCCGCCATCCCTCCTTATCGATTGCTCTGTACGCCATGGAAGCGGCCCAGGCGAAGTCCGTGAAAGAGAGACCGAGTTCCCGGATGCCGGTTCCGGCCTTCAGCCTGACCGCGGCTTCCTCGAATTGCCTCTTGCGCGCGTGAAGCCTGCGGGCACTGCTCATCCCGGAGCCGGGCGGGAACTGATCGAGATCGGTCATAGCCGCTCCTTCCAAGCAGAGCCAAGCGACCGCCTCCAAGTTCTCAACCGACGGGAATTCCTTAGAGTTATCAGACATGGGCCTTCCTCCTGTAAGGGTTCTGTGAGGATTTTACAAAATTATTTACAGGAAAGCAAAAACGGCTCAACCAGGTTGAGCCGTTTTTGAAGTTTGCGCCCTCGAAGGAAGCGAACGTCGCTCATCTTCATTTGCTCCCACAAAACCCTCGGTTTTGTGTCCGGTCGCCTCAGGCGACCTCAATCCGACACGGGGAGACCTTGAACTTCTCCCCGACCCCCTCTCGTGTTCGATTCCTCACGAGAAAATAAAATGCCGGATATAAAGCCCGGCTTTTTGTTTTTGCGCCCTCGAGAGGAATCGAACCCCTATCTTAAGCTCCGGAAGCTCACGTCCTATCCGTTGAACGACGAGGGCAAGGGTTACTTTATTCTAATACATTTTTCACGAATCATTTTCTCAATGTAATCTTTCCTTTTCATTCGCTTAATTTTTCTTTCAATTCGTCTGGCTTCTGGAAGCGATTCATATTCTTGGAGAAGCACCAAACCCCATGATTTCATATTACGTGTGGTCTGTGTATGTCCTCCTTGGTGTTGCCGCATTCTTCTCTCTGGCCTATCAGTGCTTCCAACATAGAACCTACCAAGACTGTCCTTTAAAACATAAACATACCCTTTCATAAATGTTATCCTATCCGCTCCGACGCCCCTCTGGGGTCGGAGCTCCGACCTCGCTTTGCGAGCGTCGGAGTTAAACGACGAGGGCATTATCCATCTACTATAGAACGAAATCGACTAAGGAGTAAATAAGAGCGAGGACGAAAACGGCGGAAAGTGGAAGAGTGAAATACCGCAGGCGGTGCGAAGGAAACGCCCGCCACCACATGGCGATTATGAAGATTCCCTCAAGCCCCAGGAAAACGCCGCCCGTAAAACTCAAAACGGTCAAAAACTCCTGAAAACCGGCAAAATAAAGACCGAGGGGTAGAGCCAGAACGAAAAGAGAACTCGCCCAACCGGGAATCTTAAGATCGTATTTCAACGTTTCCCGCACGTCCGCTCCAATCATAAAATACGAAGTCCATAAGGCGAGGATTCCTAAAATACCGAGGAGAAGAAGAACGATGGGAGAAAGAAAAGTTAAACTACCGAGCGTCTCCGGTGAAACGTCGGGGGCGAGCCGCAAAACTCCGAAAACGAATACCAGATAAACGACGGCCGGCAGGAAAGTACCGAAAAATATCGCCTTTTTGAAAGAAAAGGGGCGGCCGGCCGATTTTCCCCGCCTGTATTCGCCGATAATTTTGGGAATGGCGACTCTCGCCGCGTAGGCGAAGAGAAGCGGCCCGAAAGGAAGAAGAAGCTTATTGAGGTCCAGTTCCTTGAAAAGCGGCACATCCGGCACGCCGCTACCCGAGAAGAAAACAAGAACTACGACCGCAACAATTGCGAGCGTCCCTAAAACCTCCGCCACGCCTTGAAACGAAAGTTTCGCGAAAATAAAAATCGAACTGAAAAACCAAAAAGCGAAGAGAGCGGTAAGAACCGACATGTCGGCAATCAACCCCAGGAAAGAAACGCCGAGAATAAGATAAATGGTAAGGGTAAAGATAAGGTCGGTAATGGCCGTAAAAGAAGCGAGACCGGCGATGGGCCGGGGCAGGAACTTCCGGGCCAAAAAAATAAAGCGGTGCTCTCCTTCGGAACTTTCAAGGAGGGTGGCGTACATTATGAAAATCAAAAAATAAACGAGGGCAAAAAAACCCAAATAAAAAACGCCTGTGATAAGGCCTATTTGGTTTATAACGTAAGGCAGAGAAAAAATTCCTGCGCCAATAATCGTCCCGGCAAGAAGCCCGACCGAAAGAGTAAAACCCTTCATGAAAATCCTTAAACTTCGAAAACCTCGTCCCCTTCTCTTACCTTGTCACCCACTTTGATACCGATGTCCTGGTTCTTCTTCGCTTCCTTAACATCTTCGTGGTTGTACTGCATTGACTTTATCGTCTCTTCAAAATCGCTGGTAGCACCCTTGAAACGCACCCGATCGCCGACTTTCACTCCTTTTTTGAACTTAACGATGGCAACGCCAATACCGCCGTAGTAATGGGTAACCTGACCGATGGGCTTGAGTTCGTCTTTTTTACTTTTGAAAAAAAATCCCATTTTCCAATTAAAGTACCCGACCTTTAATGCCATTTTTCGCCTCTTCGCTCTCTATTAAGTTTACCAGTTTATCGACAAGTTCCGCCGGTTTTTTCGAAAATATGACTTTCCCCTGGCCGCGATGGCCTTTATTAATGATGTCATGAACGATATCGTCGGTGGACCAAGGCCCCTCGAGAACGCCTATCGGTTTTTCGTCTTCGAAAGCAATCGTAAATTCGTTCAAGGTCCCAACCCGGCCGCAAAGGACGATTACGGCGTCCGATGCGCGAGTAAGAAGCAGGTTCCGGCCCGAATACTCGAAGCCGGTATAAATTATCAAGTCGTGGTAGTCAGTCGGAAGACGATAGGTTTTTATGTGAGCGGCTTTGGAAACGGCCGGCGAAAGACCGATAACGATGCCGCCTTCGGCTTTCGCGCCCTTGGCCGCCCAATACGGAATACCGGTCGTCGCGCCGGTCACGAGAACAAGGCCGTGGCGGGCGATTTCCCGGCCGATCGTTTCCGCCTGCTCGAGCGCGTCGGGACCGCAGTGCCCGGTCTCAGCCGCGCCGGAAACGCAGATTTTATACTTCAATTTGTAATTGCGATTGTGGTTCGGGTTAACAAGAATCTGTTCTTTTTTCTTCATGCGTTTTTATTATATCGCTTCGCTCATAATTACGTCGCTCGGAAAAAATGCAAACCTCTCTTTTACATTTTTCTCCTCGCTAGTAATTATAACATCAGGCGCTCGCCCGAAGAAGGAAGATGGGCGGAAACAGCAAGCTCATCCTCGATTTTTTGGGCAAGCAAAGTTGACTGTTCCTCTTCGCCCTGAACCACGAAAACTTTTTTCAGGCCTTGCCGCATCGGCGAGAGCCACTCCAGAAGCTGTCCCTGGTCGGCGTGAGCCGAATAGCCGTGGATAACAACCACCTTCGCCCGCACCGGCACTTCCTCGCCTAAGATTCTGACTTGTTTTTCGCCGTCCAAAATGCGGCGGCCCAGCGAACCTTTTACCTGGTAACCGACGAACAAAATCGTGCTTTTCGGGTCGGAGAGATAATCCCTTTCGTGATAAAGAATCCGACCGCCCTGAGACATCCCCGAACCGGCAATTATGATTTTAGGCGGCAGCACCCGGGAAATCGCTTTCGATTCTTCTGTCTTGGAGGTTTTCTTAAGATAAGGAAAATCGAAAAGGGTTTTGTCTTTTTTTAAAAATTCCCGCGTCTCTTCACTTAAGTACTCGCCGAAGCTCTGATAGACGGTGGTAAGACGAATAGCAAGGGGGCTATCGAGAAATACCGGCACCTCAGGGATGCGCCCTTCCCCCATCAGGCCGTCCAAGTGGTGGAGAAGCGACTGAGTCCGCTCCATAGCAAAAGCCGGGATAAGGAGCACTCCGCCGGCCCGCACCGTATCTTCAACCACATCCTCCAAATCGTCCCTCATTTTATCCACCCCTTCGTGAGCGCGGCCGCCGTAAGTGGACTCTATTAGGCAATAATCGGCTCCGCTTGCGTACTCAAGGGGTTTGATAAGCGGCGCCGGGGAGTTGCCCAAATCGCCCGAGAAAATTATTTTTTTGCCTTCCGCTTCCATTTCAATGAAGGCCGAACCCAAAATATGGCCGGCATTGCGGAAAATAATTCTGAAAGGCCCGATAGCGGTTTCTTCGCCGTACCCTACTCCCTGCCACAAATTCGCGAGAATCCCGAGCGTCTCCGGTTCACAGAACGGTTCCCGACCGTGTTTTTTCGCTTCCCGGGAGAGAATATCAACCGAATCTTCGAGTAAGTGCTTCGCGAACTCCCGGGTCGGCGAAGTGGAAAGCACCTCTCCGCGAAACCCGTCTTTGACGAGTTTCGGCAGGCGGCCGGTATGGTCAATGTGAGCGTGGGTTACGAGAACCGCTTTTATGCCCTTGGGGTCGTAGGGAAACGGCTCGAAGTTCTGCCGCTCGGCGTAATTCCCGCCCTGAATCATCCCGCAGTCAACGAGGATCTTCACCCCGGCCGATTCCAACAAATAGTTGGCGCCGGTCACTTCTTTGACGCCGCCGTAAAAAGTAAGCGTCATGGTTTCCAATCTTCGACGATTAATTTCTTTCCTTCTTTTTTCACCACCACCTTTTGGGTCTCCCGCCATCCCAATTCCCGCACGTGGCGAATGGGGAGCGTGATGTAATAGCTCCGTTTCGATTTTTGAATATTCCTTACGTCTTCGTCAAAAATTTCCCTCCTTGTCATATTAAATTATCATACCACATCTGCCCTAGGTTTTAACCTAGGTTAAAACCTAGGGCAGATAAAATACAACACCCCGGCCGCCTCGCTGGACTAAAATCCATTGAGACAACCAGGGTGTGTTGCTTTGTCGCGGGATCGGCTACCACAGGAGCACGATCCCGAAGAAGGTGAGTACGAGCCCGACCAGGAGGAGAATCCACGATTTCCTCCGGGTCGTCTGCCCATCGACGATCCGGATCTGCATCGACGAGGCGACGGCCTCACCGAAAAGGCAGGCGGTGAGAAACCCGGCCGCTACACAGATGGCGCCGATGATGGGGACCGCCCATGGTATGTCCCACGGCATGTTTCTTACCTCCGTCAGAGAGTGGAACTAGAGAAGTTATACGTTAATAATCACCGAGTGTCAAAGAGAATCTCTTCGACAATTTTGCGGTCGTCCCAGGGAATTTTTGCGCCGCCTTTCATGTGAATCCACTCTTCGCTTCCTTTCCCCGTTATCGCAACCACGTCGCCTTTTTGGGCGGTAAAAATCGCTTTCTCAATAGCCTCTCTTCTATCCAAAACCATTTCCATTTTCGGCGCCGGCAATTCATCCCCCGGAATGCCGGACTTTATTTCTTCCATGATTCGGCGGGGGTCTTCTTCATAAGGGTCTTCGTCGGTAATGAAAATCTGGTCGCAGTGGTGGGCGGCGATTTTACCGAGCTCGGGCCGTTTCCATTTGTCCCGGCCGCCGCCAGCCGAGCCCAAAACGCAAATCAGGCGCGAACCTTTTTTGAAAATCGGCTCCCGGCGCAGGTTTTCGTAAACCGAAAGAAGCGAGAGCGGGGTGTGGGCGTAATCAATGACGACCGCAAAGGGCTCCTTTTGGACGAAGTCCATTCTCCCTTTCAGGGTTTTGAAATTCCGGAAAGCCTCCCAAATTTCCTCATCTTTTATTCCTAAGACCTTGGCGAGGGCGTTTGCGGCGGCCGCGTTTTCAAAATTGAAGTCGGCGGAGAGCCAGTCCGGGCTGTGCTCTTCCTTAATTTCGTTCAAAACCCTCGAAACATCGTCCCGGCTGAAAAGTATCACTTCTTTTCTCTTCGTTTCGTCGGCCGCTTCCACAAAATCGGGGGCGTGAGAGTCGTCTTTGTTAATGAGGAAATACTTTTTCTCCTTGGCGGAATGCTTGAGATAACGGAAGAAACCGAGCTTGGCTTTAAGGTAGGCGTGGAACGTGCCGTGGGCTTCGATGTGTTCGGGATGAATATTCAAAAAAACCGCCGCGTCCCAGTGGATGAAACGGTGACGGTGCCTGGTCACGCCCTCGGAGGTGACTTCAACCAGGGCGTGGGTACAACCGGCTTGGACCGCTTCCTCAAAAAACCTCTGGAGAGCAAACCGGCCCGGCATGGTTGTTTCGGTTGGGTTCCCCCGCCGCTCGCTTCCTATCTTCCGGCTGACCGAGGAAAACATTGCCGTCTTTTTTCCGGCCGATTCGAGAACGGCGTTTACCATCTCAAGAGCTGTCGTTTTGCCTTTGGTGCCGGTGATACCCACCACGAAAATCTTCTTTGACGGCGCGCCGCAAATCACGGCGCCGAGCCAAGCGAGAAAATAGTGATAAAACGGCTGAACCAGCCGAAAAACCGGTCTGGGAATGAGATACTTTTTGGAAAAGCGTAAAATCTTCTCGAGCATTATCTTATTTCCGCCGGCCGAGCGACTTTAGGGCGTACTTCAGGCGCTCTTCAAGAGTTTTCTCGCTCTCGGGAACGGCCTCAATCGCCCGTCTTATGTCGCCCCGGCCGTAACCCAAACCCGCGAGCGCTTCTTCGATTTCCCTGTCGATATCCATCTTTTCGGTGAGCATCTTGGCTTTCGGCAATTTGATTTTACCGTGGAGCTCCAAGATTATCCGCTCGGCAGTCTTGCGGCCGATGCCGGAAGTGCGGGTAAGGAGCTCGGCTCGCTTTTCAATAATCGCCGCCATAATGTTCGGAATCGTATCGACGTCGAGAATCCCAAGGGCGGTTTTGGGGCCGATGCCGCCTACCGTGTTCAACATTTCGAAAAGGCGGAGAGTCTCTTCTTCCTTGAATCCGTAAAGTTCGAGACGGTCATCGCGAAAGTAGGTGTAACAAAAAAGCTTCACTTCCTCGTTCGTGCCGGCAATTTCTCTCAGGGTCCGGCTGTCGGTCGAAACCTTGAAACCGACTCCACCGACTTCAATAACCACGAAAGAGTCGCCCCGGCCGGTTACCTTCCCTTTTACGGAATAAATCATACTTTTATTATAAGGACTTTTATTAAAATAAGGTAACTCTTCAGCGGGCTTCAGAGTGCTCGTTTTATGATAAAGCTTGACTTCGCTTCGCCCGTCAGCTTTAATAAAACGACATGCCAAAAATCAAATCGGCTAAAAAGGCTCTTCGGCAGGCAACCCGCCGCCGGGCGAGAAACCTTGACCGGCAGAGAAAAGTAAAGGAAACAATAAGAGAGTTTAAGAAGCTCGTTTTGAGCGGCAAAACCGAGGAGGCTCGGGCTTTTTTGCCGAAAGTTTATAAAGCACTCGATAAGGTGGCGAAAACTGGGCTCATCAAGAAAAATAAAGCCAATCGCCTGAAATCGCGCCTTACGAAGAAGATAAAATAAAGTCCGTAACCGCTTCTTCGTACTCCAAACCGCCGCTCTTCAAGGAAATGTCGTAATCGGCAAGCTGAAGAGCCGGTTTGCCTTGCGCCTGAAAACCGAGTGAATTGAAAATATAGCTCGGCGCTTCCCGTTGAAGAAGGGCTTTTTCGAACGCGCCGAGTTTGCGGCCGATTCCCCCGTTTCCCAAAATCACCGAAGCAATTCTGAAAACCTCTTCTCTTCTTTCGAAATTAATGACCGTCCGAAGGCGAGCAAGCGTGACTTCTTCCCGAAATCCCAAAAGGAGAAGTTTTTCCAGTTCGTTTACGGCAAGAGCGCTCCGCTCCTCGGAATCGGCGATGTAGGAAAGAAAGAAATGCCAGGCGTCTTCGGTGAACCGAAGACCGCGGAGGGCGGCTTCTTTTTCCAGGAAACCGGCAAGGGTCGCTCCTTCAAGCTCGTCGAACTTTTGGGACATCACCGTTTCTTTCGATAAAAACCTGAATTCTTTCTTGGGCGGATTATTGTCGGAGATGATGACAAAAACTTTTTCGGCATCGACTTGGGCTTTCAAGATACTGGTCCATTCCTTATTGTCCGCCGCCTGAGCTCCCCTTACCACAGCGAGTTTGGAATCAACGAACATCGACGGCTGGTTGAAAAAATCTCCCGCTCTTTGCCAGTCGTCGGGATCGTTTTCAAGGTCGAAAACGGTCATGTCGATCGGCGCGTGCTTTTTTTGATAGGCTTCGCTAAGCTCTTTCAGTTTGCGGTTGCGGCGATAAGAATCTTTACCGTAGAGGTGGATAATCATGGGTCCTGAACAATTCTAAATCTTCTGGCATTTCGGGCAATAATGGGCCGATCGGCCTCCCAATTTCAATCTTTTGATTTCGGTGCCGCAACGTTTGCAGGGCTCGCCTTCCCGCTGATAAACGTAACGGGTAAGGTCGTACCCGCCCCGCTCCCCGCCGGAGTCGCGATAATCGTCTATTGAAGTTCCCCGGAGCCGGAGGGCTTTTCCTAAAATCTTTCTCATTGAACCGTAAATTACCTTCAGCGCCCGCTCGTTTAGAGTCTCAATCCTCGCGGTGGGGTGGATTTTTGCTAGCCAGAGAATCTCGTCGGCATAAATGTTGCCGATGCCGGTAATGAAATTCTGGTCCATCAACACCTGCTTGATCCTGCCTTTCCTGCCACGGAAAAGCTCCTCGAATTTGCGAAAGTTAAATTTTTTGTCGAGCGGTTCCGGCCCCAATTTTTTTATCTCCGGCAAATTTAAAATTTCCCGCTCGGGGGCGCAAAGAACTTTGGCAAATCGCCGAAGGTCGGAGAGAGCAAACATCTCACCGTTATCCAAAAAGAAAATAAGCCGGATGAATCTGTTCATCGGGTCCGTAAGCGGTCCCCGTGGCGGCACCGGAATCCATTTTTGTTCCCGCCACCCTTCCGGCAAGTCAGCAATTTGCGAGGCCGTTAATTCCGATTTCGGTTTCCATTTTCCGACCATAAGATGGCCGCTCATTTTTTGGTGGATGAGGAGGAGATGATTGCCGGAGAGATGAATTAAAACGTTCTTGCCTCGGCGGGTGACGCCGGTGATTTTTTTGCCGACTACGCGCTTGCGTAAAGAAGAATATCTCGGCCAGTCGGTCCAAATGTCCATGATTTTCCGATTTTTAATTTTTCGATTGAGGCCTCTTGCGATAGTTTCAACCTCCGGCATTTCGGGCATGAGTTCATTATAAACGAATCGGCGCCCGCTCTCTGTTCGAGGGCGGGCGCCGTCATGCGTTGGAGGTTAGCGGAATCTCAGGCCGCCGCCTCCTTCTTCCACATACCACGTCTCGTTCCTCACGGAACGGGACATGTCGTGGAAACTCCAGGATCTCACGGCCGCCCGGACGGGTCGGCCGTTCGGCGCGGTCGCGGCGACCGCGCCGACCTCAACCGTGTAGTGGAGACCTGACCGCAAGTAGCGGCGAACCTCCACAACGAACTTCTCGCCTGGCCCGACCTCGGTTGGCGGGCTGAGTTCCAGCTCGACCGGCCCACCGAGGAAAGCGTCGATCACCACCGGGCGACCGCTGTTGTTGCGGACGCTCAAGGTGGCAATCGGGAACCCTCGGAAGCCGCTCCGGACGGTTTCCCGAACGTCAGATGTCCGAATGGTGTAGGTCGCGCACCCGGAAGAGAGGAGCGCGAAGAGCGGAACCAAAAGCAACGTCTTCTTCATTGTCCACCTCCTCTATCATCTGTTGGCGTACCTATGAAGTCCGTGGTAGTTGTGTCAAACAAAGACTTAATGTCCTGACCAAATTATTACATATTTTATAGGTTTTGTCAAATGGGAGAAAACCGCCTTGTAAGGCGGGTTTAAAAGATATAATCTGAATTAAATGACCCAAATCAAGGAACTTTCCGAACGCCTTGAGAAAGGGAGGCGGGAAGCTGAAGAAAAAGACGCTCAAAGGAGAGCGGAGAAGCTCAGCGCGAAGTACTTGAATCTTATCTCGGTTAGGGTACCAACCGAGATAAAGGCAATGAGCATTGTCCCAGAGGAGGAAGCCAAAGCGGCTCTTGCCGTGCCGCTCCAGATCGTGAGAAAAAAGCTCGTTCTTGCCGTTTTCGACCCGGAACTGCCGAAAACCAAGACCCTCATAGATAAGCTCAAAAAAAACTACGAACTTGAGGTACTTGTGGTTTCGAAAACCGGCCTCACCCACGCCTGGGACCACTACCAATATGTCACTAAGGAGGCGGGTGAAATAAGCGGGCGGGTTGAGATAAACGAAAAAAAAATAAGAGAGCTTGAAGGAACGTTCCATAACCTGGAAGAGCTGGGCGAAACGATCGATAACTTTAAAAGCCCCTATACTTCGGAGCTTTTGGAAATAATCCTTGCCGGCGGCATGGCTTTGAATTCCTCCGACATTCACCTCGAACCGACCGATGCGGCAAGCGTTCTCCGTTTGAGAATCGACGGCCTTCTTCATAACGTCTCCAACGAAATCGAAAAACAAAAACAACTGTCGATAATAACCCGCATTAAGCTCCTTTCCAATTTGAAACTCAACGTTCACGACCGGCCCCAGGACGGCCGCTTTACCATATCTCTCTCCGACCGCGATATAGAGATAAGAACTTCTCTCATCCCCTCGGAGTACGGCGAAACGGCTGTGCTCCGCTTGCTCGACCCGAAGTCGCTCAAGGTTAATTTGGAAGATTTGGGCTGGCGCAAAGATGACCTGGAAATAGTGAAGGACGAGTTGGAAAAACCGAACGGCCTCATCTTGAACACCGGTCCAACCGGTTCGGGAAAGACCACCACCCTCTACGCCTTCCTCCGGAAAATCACCACCCCGGAAGTGAAAATAATCACCATCGAAGACCCGATTGAATACCATCTGCCCGGCATTTCCCAAACTCAGGTTGATTCGGCCGTAGGTTATACCTTCGCAAGCGGCTTAAGATCGATCTTGAGGCAGGACCCGGACGTAATTCTCGTCGGTGAAATAAGGGACAAGGAAACGTCCGAAATCGCCCTAAACGCGTCCCTTACCGGCCACCTGGTTTTCTCCACGCTCCACACCAACGACGCGGTCGGTGCCATCCCCCGCTTTATCGATTTAGGTGCCAAACCCCAGGTTTTGGGACCGGCCCTGTCTCTCGTCATTGCTCAGCGCCTGGTGCGCGTCCTCTGCTCCAAATGCAAGGTTGAAAAAGAAGTCGGGGAAACACTGAAAGAGAAAATAAAAAAGTTTATCGAAAACCTGCCCAAGAGAGTAAACAGAAAAGGTTACCAGGATTTTAGAATTTACTCGCCCGGCGGATGCGATAAATGCGGGGGGTTGGGATTTAAGGGCCGGACCTCGATTTTCGAGCTTTTCGTCATAAACGAAAAAATGGAAGAGGCGATCTACAAAAATCCTACCGAAATCGAGCTGAAGAGCTTGGCAAAAGAACAAGAAATGGTTAATATGCAGGAAGACGGCATCCTGAAAGTTTTGAAAGGAATAACGAGCGTTGACGAAGTGGAAAGAACGACCGGTAAGATAGAGTGGCTTGAATAAAAAGTTCCTTCCCAAAGTAGGTCTGTGGGCAAGCGCCGAATCAGGCAAAAACTCTCGGGAGAGAGAAATGAACTTTTTTCAGAGGAGTTGTTGCGCTAA
>JAZDPW010000011.1:0-3183 GCA_043797305.1 Candidatus Jorgensenbacteria bacterium | reverse complement strand
TTTCCCGTTTGGTTCTGAAATTTGCCGCAAAGCGCAAAGTGGTGGTAAGAACTTCTGATTTGCAAAAAGTGGCTCTGAAACACTTGAGTAAGGTTGAACCAAAGGCAGCCAAAGCTTGGCGGAAGTACGATGCCATGCGCCGTGCCCGTCGCGCAAAAGCGAAAAGAAGGAGAAGATAAGTAATGCTTAAACGGCCGAAAGTCTTCGACTGTCCGGAATTCGAGGTTTTTAAGAAATTAAATACGCCGGCAAAGATTCAGGATTTCGTGGATGAAATTCCGATGAATTTTTCTACGACCTGCCGGTCGCCGCTTACGGTTCTCCGCAGAAACCGAGCCTATTGCATCGAAGGGGCGTTTCTTGCCGCCGCTATTTTTTGGTATCACGGGCACCCACCGCTAGTTTTTTGCCTCAACACCGTTGACCCGGATTTCGACCATGTTCTCGCACTATTCAAGAAGGAAGATCCGCCAGTCGGCGGATGGGGCGCAATTTCCAAAACCAATCATCCTGTTTTGCGCTATCGCGAACCCGTTTATAAAAACATTCGGGAACTCGCGATGTCTTATTTCCACGAATATTTCCTGGATAACGGCAAGAAAACGATGCGGAGCTATTCCGAGCCGCTGGATTTGCGGAAATTCGGCACCGACTGGCTCGTCTCCGAGAAAAACATTTGGTACATAGATGACATTCTCGCCAAATCCAAAAAGCATAAAATTCTGGATAGGGGAGCGATAAGCCGTCTGCGGCTTGCCGATAAAATCGAAAGGATGGTTACCAAGGCTACCCAGTGGAAGATACATCCATAAAACGTTTATAAATACCCAACTGTTTTCAGCCAATCAACGTTTTCCCATTCCCAAAGTTTCTTTGCTCCCAAAAAAGCTTCGAAATCGTCTTGCCAATAGGGGAATTCGCGAAGTTCAATTTTTCCTTCCACCGGCCCCCATTCGTGAACGCACGACTCCATGAACGGATTGCCTTTGTCGGTCCGGATTTTATCCCGGCCGCCTTTGCTCCGCAGAACCGCTCCGCAGTGGACACAATCCCGGCTCTGGTCAATCCGTAAAATCCACCGCGTCTCAAGTTCTTTCATCGTGTCTTTCATCGCCGCAATATAGGCGGCGGTTTGGAGATCGTAGTCACGGTAAATTTCAAGTGAAGTTTTAATGTCCAAAATTCCGACTTTGCCGTCAATCAAAGCTATCGCATCGAGCGTCCCGGCATAGCGGTGCTCGTAATTTACGAGCCGATGCTCAACGTGCTCCGGATCAACTTGAATATGCCGTTCTATCAAAAATTCCAAAAAAGCCTTGATGGAAGGCTTAATCTGGTCGGCTATTTCCGGCTTCTTGCCGGTCAAAATTCCTTCAACCGCTTCGTGAATCATCGTGCCCTCGGTCGCCGAGCGTTGTTTTATCTGCTCACCCTCGGCAAAATTATTCATATTGGCATAGAAACGATATAAGGCCGGCTTGGCCTTAATTTCCACGATTTTCGTCACCCGCGGATACCAAAAACCGTCAATTTCATACCCGCAAAGAGATTTAAAATGTTTTTCGTCACGGTAATACATGAATGTAATAAATGATAGCAATGCCTCGGCTTTATAACAAGCCGTCTTTGAAGTTGACTGACCACGTCCTCAAAATTTATGTCCATATGGACATAAATTTTGAGGACACCGTTATCTGCCTCTGATTAATAAACTGGTGTAATTTACGATGTCGCCGGCGCCCATCATTATCACTACCGCAGAATCCAGAAAATAGAATCTAGAATTTAGTAGTGACTTCAATTTTTTGGGGGAGGGGAGATACGAAACCGAGTTTTTAGCTTTTAGCTTATAGTTTTTAGAACGCGCAATAGCTTTTGCCAAATCGGCCGAGGTGTAGCCTTTGTGTGACTTATCACGACCGGCGACTTGGTAAATCGGGAGCAGTATCAAATAATCGGCCAAATCGAAGGCGCTTATGAATTCCTTGAAAAGGTTTTTGGTACGGTGGGCCTGATGCGGCTGGAAAACGCAGATAATTTCCTTCTTCGGAAACTTTTCTCTGAAAGCCTGGAGCGAGGCCTTTATTTCGGTGGGGTGGTGGGCGTAATCGTCGTACACCGGTACGGGGCTAATAGCTAATGGCGATTTGCTATTTGCTATTCGCAATTTGCCTCTATATTCCATCCGGCGCCAGGCGCCGCGGTAACGCCCCAGTGCTTTTAATATTACTTCTTCTTTTATGCCAAGCGCCCGGGCAAGGACGTAAACAGCCAGAGCGTTCGAGACATTATGTTTCCCAGGGACTTCAAGAAACGTCCTTATTTTCCGGTAGGCGCTATAATTAATTATAGCGCCGTACCAAATTACTCTGAAGTTTTTGCGTTTGGCAATTTTCTCAATGTGCCGTTTTAAGGCAAAAAGATTTTTATCGTCTCTATTTGCTATAAGAACACCGTCCTCCCGAATGTTCGAAATGAATTTAAGAAAAGTTTTTTTGACGTTCGAATAATTTTTATAGAAATCCAAGTGCTCTCTATCGATGTTCGTAATAATGGCGTAAGTGGGGGAGTAGTTCAAAAAAGACGCTTTCCATTCGTCGGCTTCGATTACCAAGTATTCGCTCTTCCCCGCCCGAAAATTTTTCCCGGCGAACTCGCGAAAAAGCGTTCCCAAGATTACCGTCGGGTCAAAACCGGCTCTCGTCAAAACCAGAGAAAGAAAAGCGGTGGTGGTACTCTTGCCGTGGGCGCCGGAAACGGCAATCGTCTTGTATTCTCGAGATAGCACTCCCAAAGCCTCCGGGTAGGTCAAAACCGGTATGCCCCGCCGCCTTGCTTCCCTTAACTCGGGATTCGAGGCCGGGATAGCCTGGTTATAGACTAAAAGGCCCATTTCAGGGCTTACATAGGCCTTTTTATGGCCTATTTTGACTTTTACGCCTTCTTTCTGAAGGGCTTGAGTCAAATTGCTCAGGGTTATATCGGAGCCCGAAACAGCCCATTTTTGAGCCAAAAACCAGCGCGCCAGAGCACTCATACCAATCCCTCCTACGCCTATAAAATGAACCGTCCTTTTTACTGGACCATGCCTACCGGCAGGCAGGCCATGTCTGCCGACAGGCAGGGAAGTAGCGTTTTTAACCATGTTTTTCAAACTCCTTCTGTCGTACATTATACCTTTTG
>JAZDPW010000010.1:0-18823 GCA_043797305.1 Candidatus Jorgensenbacteria bacterium | reverse complement strand
TCGTCCAACAATTCCTCGTGAGCCGGATTCAAAATTTCGAAACCGCTCAAGTCCGGGAAACCGACCTGAACCGGCAGTTTCAACTCCCTTCTCGCGAGCTCGGTCATGCCGGCAAGCTTTACGCCGCCGCCGGTTAGAACTGCACCGCCGGGGAGTTCACCGTAACGACCGATGGACTTTAATTCATTATTCACGAGGTCTAAAATTTCCGCAAGCCGGATTTCGATGATTTCGGAAATGAACTTTTTGGAAACGTCGGCCTGATTAGAGTGGTCGAACTCGGCAAGGCTGACGAAATCGCGCCGGGAAATTTCGCGAGCCATGGCAAAACCGTAGGTCAGTTTTATTTTCTCGGCGGCATCAACGGAAGTTTTAAGGCCGATGGCGATGTCGTTCGTAACGTGGCCGACGCCGACGGGCAGGGTTTTCGCGTGAAGCACTTTGTTTTCCTCAAAAACCGCGAGCGATGTGGAGCCGAAACCGAAATCGACGAGGAGCGCTCCCAGATCTTTTTGTTTTTTCGAAAGAACGGCGCGAGCGGCGGCAATCGGATTGTAAATCAGGCCACCAACCTTCATCCCCACCCGCTCAAGGGTCTTTACAAGAAGGTTAACTTGGGGTGCAAAAGCCTCAATAATGAGCGTTGAAGCCTCAAGCCGGTTCCCGGTCATACCGAGCGGATTCTGGATATCCCCTACGTCGTCAACGATAAATTCGCGGGCAATATTGTGAAGAACGAGGTAATTCGGTGTAAGACGGATTGCTTTTGAACTCACAAGCGCCCGCTCAACGTCGTCTTCCTGAATTTCCTGGTCGGCCCGGGAAACAACGACAACGCCCCGCGAAGGACGGGGCTTGAGGTGTTCGCCGTTCACGTTCACATAAACATCTGAAACGGCGCGTTTTGAAATTTTTTGAAGGTCGACGGCCATCTCCCGGAAAATTCTCGTCGCGTCTTCGACGTCAACGAGCATTGCCCGGCGAAGGCCGACTGAAGGCCGTTTTACGGCGGCAAGAACCGAAAGAGAACCGTCTTTCTTTTCCTCGGCCACGACGCATTTTATCTGGGCCAACCTATGTCCAAGCTGGTAACAATCCTAGCCATTGATTTTTTCTTCCAGTTTTTCCATCTTCATCCTATCACCTTCACGGGAGTGTGAAAAGCCCAAAAGATGGAGAACGCCGTGAACGGCAAGCCGGGCAAGCCCCTCCCCTTTTCCCCGGACATAGTCGGGGGCGAGGTAAACTTCGCCCAAAAAACGGAGGCGGGATTCCGGGTGGGGAAAGTCCTTCGGCTCGGAAAAAGACAAAACATTCGTAACCTTGTTTTTCCCGCGGAATTTGCGGTTCAAGTTCCTTATTTCCCCGTCGCCAACCAGGTTAATCTCGACCGAAACTTCGTCCCTCCCTAAAAAATCCAAGGCAGCCCGAGCCGCCTTTTTCACCTCTTTTTCAAGTTTTTCGTACCTGCCGTAACGGCTTCTGACAATAACTTTAATCACGTAAGCTTCCGTTGAATAAATTCCTTAACCCGGTCGCCGCTTGCCCTGCCGCCGACTTTCTTCATTGCCACCCCCATAACTTTGCCGAAATCGGCCCCAACGGGGCCCCCTTGGGGCCGGCCCAATTCCTCAAAAACCTCCGCCACAATTTTCTCAAGCTCCCCGTCGTTAAGCTCCGCCGGCAAATACTCTTCGATAATTTCAAGCTCGCTCTTTTCTTTCCCCGACAAATCAGCCCGGCCGCCCTTGTCGTAAAGCTCTATCGCTTCCTTCCTTTTCTTGGCTTCATTTTTCAAGACGGCAAGCGTCTCTTCGTCGGTTAAAAGCTCGTCGCCGCCACTGGTTTGGGCACGCTTGTCAATCTCCTTGTTGTGGATAGCGGAATTCAAAAACCTCAAAGTGGCGACTTTGTTTTCGTCTCTTGCCTTCAGGGCTACAACCAAGTCCTTGTTTAAACGGTCCTTAAGCGTGGCCATACTTGCGCTCGCGGGTGATTTCGAGGTCTTTGTTAGCGCGATAAATGGCGGAAGTGCGTCTTTTTACCCGGTTGACGTTTCTCGAATGAAACCGTCTCTTCCTCGCTTCTCTCATAACACCGCTCTGCTTTACCCTTTTTTGAAAACGGAAAAGAAGAGAACTAGAATTCTCGTTTTCCCTTTTTTTGATGTTAATTGCCATATTTCACCCTGTTAGAAGTTTGTATTTACACGACCTTACAATGATTCTGAATAAATTTGATTTCCCCATTTTCCCCCGTCTGTTCCAAGCAAAAAACTTTTTGAAAAAAGTTTTTTGCCGAGAACTTCTAACGGGGTTTCAAGATTTTTTCCTTTATTTCCTGGAGCGATTCCTTTGGCGGGTTTGAAACCACTTGGTGGACGGAAGTACCGCCATCACTTTTATACCTCGGAATGATAAGTATATGCAAATGTCCTATTGCTTGTCCAATCCTGTCGTTTACGCCGTAAGTGAACCCGTCGGGCCGGAGGGACTTATTCAACATCTCCGAAACTCTTTTTACGGCGGTAAAAATGCCTCCGATTTTGTCGTCCGGAAGGCCAAGGATGTTTTCGGCATGGACTTTGGAAACAACGAGCGAGTGGCCGGGAGCGATGGGGCGCACATCCAAAAGCCCGAGAGAATTTTCGTCTTCGTAAATTATGTTATCGGCCGGAATTTCTTTATTTACTATCTTGCAAAAAATACAGTCTTCCATATTAATGGAGATTCTTTTTGATATTTTCAAGGAGCTTATCGATAGTCACTGTTTCCTGAGCGCCGGTTTTCATATCGCGGACGATGGCTGACCCTTCGAAAATTTCTTTCTGGCCGACAATGACCGAAAGTTCGACCTTCTGCTTGTCGGCGCATTTGAGCTGGGCTTTGAGGGATTTTTTGCCGAGCGATTCCAAGGTTTTTATCCCCGCTCTCCGGAGCCGGCTGATGAATTTCAAGCTCGCCTTTTTCGCATCATCGCCGATGGCGATGAAAAAGACTTTCTTCTTTTTTCTGATTTGGGGAAAAACGCCGACTGTCTGCATCGCTTCGATTATTCTCTCTAAGCCTATTGCAACGCCCACCGCCGGCATCGGCCGGCCGCCCAAAATTTCCGACAGATAATCGTAGCGTCCCCCGCCGGCCAAGGCCGAACCTTCCAGGCGCGGCGAGAAAATCTCAAAAACGGTTTTGTTGTAGTAATCGAGACCGCGGACGAGATAAGGGTCGGGTTCGTAAGGAATATCGTTGTCCTCAACGAGCTCCAGGACGGAACGAAAATGATTGTTACAACTCGAGCAAAGGTGATTTAAAATTATCGGCGCCTCTTTCTTCAACTCTACGCAGCCGGGCTCTTTGCAATCCAAAAGACGCAAGATGTTGTCTTCATACCGCCGCAGGCAGTCCTTGCAGAGCTTGGATTTGCGGTGGCGGTAATAATCCTTGAGCTTATTACGGTAAGTCGGCCGGCAAATACGGCAGCCAATGGTGTTGATTTTCAAAACCAAATCCTTGAGTTTCAAGGAATTCAGGAAATCGAGAGTGGCAAGAATGATTTCGGTATCGTAAACCGCGTCCCCGTCGCCCAAAATTTCAAAACCCCACTGGTGATGCTGGCGGTAACGGGCTTTTTGCGGCCGCTCGTACCGGAACATCGGCCCGTAGTAAAAAACCTTGAGGGGCGAGGCAAAGTAACCGAGGTGATGCTCCAGGTAACTGCGCATAACGGGGGCCGTGTTTTCCGGCCGGAGCGCCACTCTTTCTCCGCCCTTAGTTTTGAAAACGTACATTTCCTTCTCGACGATATCGGTCGCCGCTCCCACGCCGGCTTCAAAAAGGGCGGCTTCTTCCAAAACGGGTGTCTCAATAAAACTGAAGTCGTGAAGTTCGGCCACCGACCAGCCGGCTTCAAGCAGGGACTGCCACCAGTCCTGGTCCTTGGGCAAAATATCGTGCATCCCTTTCACCAACTGAAAGAGCTGTTTCTTTTTAAAAACACCGGGAGATTGTTTTTTTGTTTTGGCCATGTTGTCAGTATTGCGGGACGCTAAACGCCATTACTTCGTTTACCGGCCAGAGCCGAAGCCGCACGACCCCAATAATGTCTTCACCGGAGAGTGATCCCCAACTGCGGGAATCAAAACTGAAGTTTCTGTTGTCGCCCATGACGAAATATTCGCTGTCCCCGAGCGTTACATCAAACCGCCCCCGGGTTATATCAACGGGAAGATAAGATTCTTTCAGCTCCATTTTTTCACCGTCTTTCGTAATCGTGACTTCGCTGTTATCGATAACCACTCGCTCGCCCGGCAGACCGATTACCCTCTTTATATAGAAAGCCCGGCGGTCAAGCGGATAGCGGAAAACGACAACCTCGCCCCGCTCCGGCTCGCGAAACTGGTAAGTGAGCTCGTCAATTAAGAGGTAGTTGCCGTCGGAAAAGTTCGGTTCCATACTCGAGCCGGAAACAAGAAACGGCTGGGCGATGAAATTTCTCACCAAAAAGACGGCGACTACGGCTATCACGAGCGTTTCGACTACCTCAAAAAAAGACCAAAGGACCTTGCGCATGGACTAACTAATGATTAATGACTTATAACTTATGACTCGCGACCTGTGACCGCTACGGAAAATATGTGGTAATCTTATAAGAAATGGAGGCTAAATTCAACTCCGCAAAAATAAGGTTAATAATCGGCCTCGGCAACCCCGATAAGGAATACGAAAACACCTACCACAACGCGGGCTTTTTGTTCGCCGATTACTTAAAGAAACAGAAGCCTGCAATGTCTGTTTCCAAATCCGACGCTTCTATGAATCTATCAGGTGCTTTTGTAAGGAAGGTGCTTCAGAAACGCGGCGTAAAACCCGAAGAATTTATCCTCGTTCACGACGATTCGGACCTGGCTTTGGGTAAATATAAAATCGGTTTCGGCCGGGGTTCGGCCGGCCACAAAGGAGTGGAATCGGTTATTAAAGCGCTCCGAACTAAAAACTTTTGGCGGGTGAGAATCGGTATCCGTGATGCGAAACCGCGCGAAATTCTACGCGAAACTACGCGAAAGAAAGCGGACCTGCCTCGCCGCCCGCTTCGCCCGCGAAGCGAGGCGAGAGTCAAGGCGGGAGATTTCGTCCTTAATAAAATTTCCGCCACAAACAAAAAAACGCTCGAGGCGGCTTTTGAGGAAATTTCGCGCCGTTTGGCTTCTATTTAACTTCAAAGCTCACGCTAAAACCAACCGAGTTGTCCTCAAGGGTGGTGATGGCGGCAAGGGGCAGATTAACGTTTAAAAAGCCTTCTTCTTCAACGAGAATGTTCTTGAACTTCAGAACCTGCGAGGTGGAAGGCGCCCGACCGGAAAGACTGAGCCCTCCTCCGGTTGCTCCCACGCCGAAACCGTCTAAAGTCACGTTGTTTTCATCGGCAAGCGTCCTTAAATTACTTAAAATCTCATGCCAGGGCCGGGATAATTCTTTTGCCTGTTCCACCGAAGCAACCAGGTTGTTGAATTCGGAAACTTTTGCTTTCAGGCTGGCGAGTTCCGTTTCGGAAATCTGGGCGGTAAAAGAAGTGAGCCGGGCTGTGGCTGTTTTCGACTGGCTGACCAGCATGGCAGCACTCCCGCCGAAAATAATGAGCATTATAAGCGCCACGCCCGCGACTATGTTCCGCCACAACCCGATGAAGCTCATAATACGCTCCTCGCGGAAAACTTCCTTCAAGCTCATGCCGCTCAGGTTTATCTCTCTATCGACGTCGCTGTAATTTTTCCCTCTTATCGCGGACCCCAGCGCCACATACCAATTTGGGGCAAGCGAATAGGACTTCAAAACGAGGGGAACGGCTTGGAAACCGAAGCTTGTCCCAAAAAGGCCGATAATTTCGTTCTCGAAGCCCGGCGCGATGATGAGCGCCTGACTCAAGTTTTCTTTGAAACGGGACAGCGAAAAATCAATCACTCTTTTCACTTCCTGAGCCACCGCCGATTCAAAAGCGGCATGGGTTATTTCCCTCCCTTCCCCCTGGATAGAATGCCAGGAACGGAAATATTCGAAATAGAGTTCCCCGCCGCGAACAATGGCAAGGTCAAGCCCGTCGCTTGAAACCTGAAGAATTAAAACCGGCTGGGATTGGAGCTTCAGGGAAGCAGAAACGACCCGCGTAAGGGCAAGAGTGGGAAACTCAAAAATGAGCGGTTCAAAACCGGCGGCAATGAGCAAGTCCTTCATTTTTATGACAATTTCTTTATCAATAAAAGCGCCGAGAATGTCGTACCTGTCTTCGGTCTCGCCTATCACCTGCGAACTCATGAAAGCCTTTCCGGCGTCAATCGGGGAAATTATCTGGAGATTCAGCCGCGATGCCTCCTCAAGCTTCTCTTCGTTTATTTTGGGGACGTTGAAACTCTGGGTGTAAATCGCGGCCGGCGGCAAGGCTACTACGACTTTCATTGCCTGAGTCTGGCCGCTCGCTGCGAGCCGACGAAGCTCGCGCAGGTACATGGTAAATTGGTCAGGCGCTTCAATTTTTCCTTCTTTCATCACCCCCGGCGGCAAGCGCACCGAAAAATATTTCGGCGTTTCACCGTCCAAGAAAAGATACTGAATAGACGCGTCCGTAATCACAAGTCCGCCGATTTTCGGTTTGGAACTCAATTTTTCCAAAAGATCCGCAAAAAATTTGATTATCCTATCCATATTACGATACCGGTTCTTCGCTTAGCGACTGAAGCTGGATAAAACCCGTTGTCTGACTGACGATAACCGTCGCTTCAAGCTTCCTCTTGCGGCTTGAGGCCGTGGCGGTTGAGGTGATGGTGTAAACATAGGCGTCCTGGGCGTCATTGGAAGTTCTTGAGACCGAAACCGAAGTGGTATCATCGCCGACACCCAAGTTATAATTCTGCGGAGCCGAAGCGTAATCTTTGTCCCTGGAGATTTTTATCATTGCGTCGCGAATGCCCGAATGAGCCGCCGCCGACGCCCTCAAGGACAGCCGTTCGCCCAAACCGCTCGTGCTCAAAAAATAAGTGACAAAAGACCCGGCAATCGTTATCTCAACTATGATTCCGCTTACCAATAAAATAAATGGCAGAGCGATTTGACCACCACTAGAAAATCTCATCTATTTAATAATACCAGATTTTAGAAGCGGATATGCGCGGAACTAAAAAACAATAGAAGCGGATTTACGCAGAGTAACATCCGCGTTTATCCGCTTCTAAGTTAAATTATGGTATCCGCGTTTTATCCGCTTCTATTATTGTCCTTCTTCAGCGGAAGCGGCCGGTACCTGTTCCTGGGCCTGTTGCTGTGTAGGCAAGAGGTCCGGGTTAGTCTTTATAAGTTGGGCCAATTGACCTTGCGGGTCAAGCTTGGTAATCCAAACAACCTCATCGCGGTTGAGTTTTATTTTATCCTCCGGTCCCCAGAAAACATTCTTAAACCGCTGAATGCTTATCGGCGTCTGCGCGTCCTGGGTCAGGGAAAGAGTGTAGACGTTCTTCAAACCGAAGTAAGGAAACTGCGTAAGCTCGCCGAAGTAGAGGTCGCCGGTTCGCAAGAAAACGGCGGAGTAAGTCGCCGGCTTAAACGCAACCTTCCAGACTACAAGAGCGGCTACAACCAGAACCACCAAAATTATGACGACCGCCAGAAGAACCTTATTTACTTTACTCATAATGTTATGTTAATTGTACGTTACTCACGACCTTTTTGAATCATTGCTTGTTGGATAATTCTACCATTTTCAAGAACTGGTCGCGAGTGACGCAAACATCCTCCACGCAGAGTTCTTTGGCACTCACCCGCCCCGCCGTCACCGTGCCGTCGGCGGAGATGTTGCCGGCGGTGTAAACAGCTCCGGCGAATTTAGCTTCGCCGCCCTCATACAATGTCAGCATATCCCTGCCTAAAGTGTTCTTGAATATCAAACCGCGGCCGAAACCGGAATTTCCCCAATCTTCCGTAATTTTCAAGTCGTTCGCAAAAATCATATCACCGAAGAATTGGCCGGAATTATCCCTGTTGCCATTCAATAATATTTTGGTTGAACTTATAGCGAGACCAACCCTATATGTATTTTCGGTCGTCGTAAGACTTCCGTCCGCAAGCGCATAGTAAGTGCTCCCGGTGGTCAAACTGGAAAAAACGTCGGCCACACCGCTTGTTATGACTCCCACAACGGAACCAGCACTGCCAGACTGCTTAGCCACACCGACAAATCTGCCTCCCGCCGCTTCTAAAATTCTTGTGTAACCATAAGTCGAATCATATGAAACTGTGAATTTTCCACTCCCTAAAGATGCTACTTGTGTCCTGTTGGTGTTTGCTCCATTCACTGTCGCTTCTGTTCCAAATGTTATTGTCGTTCCACTGATTGCGCCAACTATTGCTTTTGCATAAGTATCGCTGTCTTTGTAAGCAATAGCAACATGAGTTGAGTCCAACATAACAGAAGAAAGATAAGTCGAGTCCGCATTATTAAAGATATATTCAGTGTTAGAGGTAACGGTGGTTCCACTTATTTCTAAGACCATGGCCGTTCCCTGATTACTATTAGCCACATCCTTATAAACCACAACCGCTTGAGAACTGCTTATGGGAGAAATGTCAGTATCAATAGTGGAAGCATTATTAAATATAATTTCTGAACCCATGGTTATAGTCGAGCCAGAGATAGACCCCGCCCTAGCCCTGCCAGTACCTCCACCGCCACCATGCGCAACAATAAAGTGTGTGCTATCTAATGTCGCCATCTGCTGGTTGTAGCCACCACCTGAATTAGCTTCTGCTCCATAACTTGAAATAGTAGTACCGCTGACGTTACCAACCCTTGCCGAACCTTGAGCGGAAGCATAATATCCAATAACAAATTGCGTACTTGAGAGCGCTGTGATTGCCAGCCCTTGTGCAGACGATAAGTCACTATTTGCTACGGATGGTGAACCGCAAGAAAGCGATAAACCCGATACATCGCATACAATAGCTCCCCACCCGATAAAACCACCGGTAGAGCCACCCATAGCAATAGCCACTTTAGATGAGGAAAGAGCTGCGATATCCAACCACCCCATTGTCGCGCTACCAGGGGACAGTGATACCATAGTGCCGAATGAAACACTATTGCCAGCAACTTCCCCAACTACGGCCACATTACTGCCTCCCACATAGTTATATGCTATGACAAATTTATTAGAACCAAGTCCCACTGCTCCGCCATCTCTATAGTCGGTCGAGAACGGCCCTTGTTGACCTCCTACGCTGTTTATTGTTGAACCAGCAACTGTTCCCGGCATGATTTTACCGTTGATAAAACTAACAACGTTCCCCGCCGTTATCGTCTGTCCCGTCTCAACGGTAAATTCCTCGATAAGTTTCTTAATATTACCAAGATAATCGCCTGTCGCGTATATATCTCCAGTCACGGTAAGAGCATACGACGGCGAAGAGGTCGCAACACCGACGCGGCCGTTTGTGGCATCAACATAAAGAACCGGGTCGGTGTCAGCGGCTTTTTGAAAAGTGTAATTGCCCTTGCCGGCAACCGAACCGAAAATGCCGGCCGAAACCTGGGTGGCGCTCACACTGCCCGTGACGCTCCCGCCAGCCGTGATATTGCCGGTTACATTGACGTTGCCGGTTACGCTCAACTTCTCACCCGGGGTTGTGGTCGCAACACCGACGTTGCCGCCTGTCAGTATGGTAAGATACTCGTTTGTTAATGTTCCGGAGTCATCCGCTTTTCCAATAAGGAACCTATGGTCGCTTGCAATGTAAGCCGTCCAATCTTTCGCACCAGTCGCACCATCGGTTCTCTCCCAAATCATTTTGGCAGGTGAAGCCCCCGTTCCAGCTATATGCAGTTTCCCGTCGGGACTTGTCGTTCCGATACCAACACTCCACGCCGTGCTGGAAGCATAAAGATTCGAACCAGAGAGAAGCCAGACACCGGTTGAGCCACCGGCAATCGAGTCTACATAACTTTTGGTCGTGGCATGGCTCGCGGCCGTTGGTGTACCGACAATCAAGGGCTGGGAGAAAGCACCGGTGCCGTATACCTGCAGGGCGTAGGCGGGAGAGGTGGTGGCGATGCCGACGTTACCACCGTTAAAATATGAATTCCCTGTATCACCTCTTAGATATGTCGTTACTGTTCCTGCATCATTAGCTATCTGTAGGAAACCTCCGTTCCCCACATCATCACCAGCTGTAAATCTTAAAGAGGAACCGTCCAATATCTTTATTCGAGACGTGCCATCTGTTGCTTGTAAAACCAGTTTAAGGTCGGGCGCTGTTGTCCCAATTCCCACGTTCCAACTCGTTGAAGAAGCGTAAAGATTTGAACCGGAGAGGAGCCAGACGCCGGAGGAGCCGGCAGAGATGGAGTCAACGTAGGACTTGGTAGCGGCGTGACCAGCGGCTGTGGGGGTGCCGACAACAACTGGCTGACTGAAAGCGCCGGTGCCGTATACCTGGAGGGCGTAGGCGGGAGAGGTAGTGGCGATGCCGACGTTGCCATTCACATCTATTGTTAATCTATCAGCAGCTCCGCTTTCGTCTCTTATTTTAAAACTGGTGCTTTCTACTTTAATTGAATATTCACGATTAGCTGTGTTAAGAATTTTTATGACGGGAGTAGACCCTTCTATATGCAATTTTGCAGAAGGGTTTGTTATGCCGATGCCGACGTTGCCGTTAGTTCCCAAGATAGTCATTTTTGTAGAGCCACCTGTATCAAAAAACATTTTATTAGTTGTCGCTAATTTTCCGTCTGTTCCATCAGCTTCCAACTGAATTACCCCCGCTCCTGTGCCTAATCTTGTTGCCCTAATTATTCCACCAGCAGTAGCATCAACATGAAGAGTTGCCCCCGGCGTCGTCGTCCCGATGCCGACGTTGCCACCTCCTAAAATCGTCATCTGTGCGGTTGCATTTGTCGAAAATGTCAATGGCGCATTTGCTCCATTATAAACATTCATTGCTGATGGACCGCCATAGAAACCAGAAGCAACGCTTTGTCCGTTTTCCCAAACGTATCCACTTGCCGTTCCAGCCGTCCAACCTGTTTGCGAATAACTTGAACCATCTGTGGTGGAAAATATAGAATTCAGACCTGACCCTACGACTTGTAATTTAGAAGTTGGTCCCGTCGTCCCGATACCGACATTCCAAGCCGTGCTTGAAGCGTAGAGATTCGAGCCAGAGAGGAGCCAGACGCCGGAGGAGCCGGCGGAGATAGAGTCAACATATGATTTGGTGGCGGCGTGACCCGCGGCAGTTGGGGTACCGACAGTTACTGTGTTGGAGAAGTACCCGGTACCGCTTACAGTGAGAGTGCCTTCGGTAGGGGTAGTATCTCCGATGCCGACGTTGCCGGTTCTTAGAACTGTAAATACATCTGTTCCACCGGCAAGACCTTGATTATTAACTGTAAACCTTGCTTCTGTTGCTCCCGAACCAGCAGAGCTTGAAAGACCAGCCGTTACCCAACCCGGCTTTGTAGCATGTGAGTGAGCGAATAAATTAAGAGCACCTCCAAATCCTGCCGAACCCGCGCCGGCTTGAAGCACCATCACGCCAGTACCGGTATCAGTGTTATCAAGAAAAAAATAACGATTAGCACCGGCGTTCGGGGACATCGCAATGTTCCCGTTGACATGAAAAGGATATCCTGGACTCAACGTCCCAATACCGACATTATTTGCGGTATCCACAAAAATCCCATTTCCTGTCTGACGGGCGTTAATGTGAATGCCGCCGCCGTCAGTGGACTTGGTCGAAATATTTAAATTTTGGGTAGCAGTATCGGTGATTATTTCGTAACCGCTCCCGGCTTGGAAAACCTGCTGGGTTGCCGAAAAAGCAACCGGAACCAAAACGGTCAAACCGATAATCAAGAAAAAGGTTAAAAACCTCTGCCGGTTCATTTTATCTTCAAGTGATCTTTTATCTTCGCAATTTCATGCCTATGCGCTTCCATTTCTTTTTCAATTCGCTCCACCCATGCTGTCGTGAAAACGCGCTCTTCATCAAGGCGGTTTAAAATAGTGAGCATTTTATCTTGAGTCGTAAAAACCCGGTTCTTAAAGTCATTAAAATCAACTTTAGTCACCAGTTCACTAAACCGTTTATCGTGCTCGCTTAACTTTTGAATAATCTTATCCTCGTTCATTTTTCATTCACAATCAAAGTGCCTCTCGCATCGTTCCCACAATCTTTGCAGTAAAACTCATACTGCCCGAAGGGAGTCGCCTGGAACTGCCGTTTTGCGGTCGTGCCTGCTTTTACGAATTGGTAAACGCCGAAGTCCGGGAAGAAAAAGTTGTAGTCACCGTCAACGGCCGTCACAATCACGTTGATGATGTCTCCGTCGTTTACGACAATCGTGTTCGGCGAAAACTTGCCGTTCTCGGCTCTAATTTCAAAATCGCGGAGGCCGGCTTCGCCGCCCGGTCCCGACAACTGCGACACGTTCGTCGGCACCGCCACTCCTTCCGGAACGTCCGTCGCGCCGAGCTCCGGCGTCGCTATCTTCTCCTGCACCACTTCTCTTGTCCCGCCCTCAACCGTGGAAAGCGCCTCCGGATTGTCCGGTCGGAAAGCGTCTTCTCCCGAAACTCCTTCTCCTTCTTCTCCCGCCTTCTCGCCTCCTAACCGGGTTCCTAAAATAACCAGAACGACGATTAACACAACAACCCCGACCAAAATAAAAATATTCTTTTTGTTCATTAGATTAATTATAACAAATTATTGATTCCTGATTATGTAATATTCCACTCCCACGACCTTAATCCACGGGCTCTCGTATTGGCTATCCAGCGGTTCAAGCTCGGCCCGCCACCGAAAATCACCTCCTCTTATGTTGAAGTTCACAAATTCATTAAGCTCTGTCTCTGTCCAGTTCCTACCCCCGTCGTTTGAGAGAAAGTATTTTATGTTCGCGCCGTTTGGCGTACCGTTTGGCGCCGTTTCGCTTCTACTGTCGTCAATGCGAGTGAACCGGCCGCGGACAACTTCCCCTTCCCAGGCATTTAGCCGAAGCGACTCCCAAACTATTTTCCCGCCCCCGATGGAAAAACCGAGGTCCCGCAGAAGAAATGTAGAAGCGGATGAGCGCGGATTCTCTTCGTCTAGAAGCGGATTTACGCTGATATAAATTGCGTTTGCTCCCGCGGCCGGCACTGCCGTAAATCCGCGTATATCCGCCTCTAATTGTCCCGACATCCGCGCAATTCCGCTTCTAATACCCTCGGTCAAGTCGCTCGCCACGCCGTCGCGAATCCGCAGTAATTTCGGCGTTTCGTTTATGGAATAAATCCACCAAGCGCCATTTGTATAGAAAACTCGCGGGTCAATTTTGCCGTCCTCCATCACTCGCGCATTGAATATATTGGAATAATCTCTGGTAATAGAAGCGGATGGACGCGGATTCCCAAAATCTATAAGCGGATCTACGCGGAGTTCGTACGCATTACCTTGGTAGGCAACGTAGAGTAGAAATAATTTTGACGTGCCGTCAGAGCCCAAGACGATTTTACCGGGATATTGGGATGTAAAAAGACGCGAATTTTCGGCTGAATCTATGGGAAGCTCTACCAGCACACTGTCGACAACTTCATACAAGTATCCCTCATATTGTCCCCCCGTTTTTTTCACTACGCCGGTAAAAGTCCGCGAACCAATCGTTACCGTATCTTCTACTTGCCCCGCACCGAACTCGTTCTGGTGCGGGGTCGAACTTATTTCTTCAATCTCATAAGCCGGCGGAAAAGAAACCGTCAAAGTTTTGAAGTCCTGGTAAACAGTGGAGTTCAACGGGTTCTTCCACCCCGCGCCGGAGAAAAGTTCGGTAAAGCTCCCTTGCAGGGGCGTAGAAACGGATTCACGCGGAACACCGGAATCTAAAAGCGGATTCCCGCGGATTTCTTCATTCTTTATGGTTGTCCTCTCTAAAGCCGATATTTGAATTTCTATAAAAAAATTAAGAAGCCATTTTTCAATAACTGGCTTCAAAAAGATTGCAGCCGATAAAATTGCGATTAAAATCAGCGCTCCGGCGATTGTGTAAAGCTCAGCGCTTTTTATACCGGTTGCTTTATACTTCCTTTTTCCGCGCTTTATCATAGATACGACGCTTTATTTCTTAAAGAAGCGGATAAACGCCGTTTCGTCCGCGTCTATCCGCCTCTATTTTGAAGTTATCATCCGCGCATATCCGCTTCTACTTCACCGTCATCGTTCCGGTCTCGCCTCTGCCGGCGTGTCCCGGGACATCGCAGTGGAAGCCGTAGCTCCCTTTTGCCGGAGCGTTGAAAGTTATCGCCCGTGTCTCACCCGGTCCCACGCCAACGGCAACGGCCGAAAGCGACGCATCGTCAAACTTAAAGACGTGTGTCTGACTGTCACCGGCGGTTACGGAAACCGTAACGGCATCGCCCGAACGGACTTCAAAACTGTTTGGCGTTATGCCGGAAGAAGTCATTGTGAGTTCGATTGCCGAGCTCGGCAAATCTTCCGGGCTTACTGGATTGGATTGCTGGGGCGCCTCGGGCGTACCCGGCTCAACGTCGAGTTTCACCGGCTCGCCGGTTTGGGTTACCACTTGGCCTTCTTCGGTTACCGCGCTTGTACCCGGCGCGACAGCCGTGCCCTGCGGCGTTCCTGTCCCTTCCTGTGTCTTTGGACTCGGAATCGCTCCAGTCGCGAGAAGCCAAACAATTCCGCCAATCACAATCACCACTACAACGAGAATTATTATGTTCTTTTTATTCATTGGATTAACTTATGACTTATAACCTATGACTTATGACCACTTGTTATTTGTCATTTGTCATTGGTCATTTGTCATTAGTTATTTGTTATTAGTTGTATTTCATCGACCTTTCATTTAATTATTCCTTGCTGCAAAAGCAAAGTTATCAAAATAACGAATTAAACCCTCGAACGAACCCTTGTAAAGTTTGCCGCCGTAAACGGCATCGCAAAAAACCTCTCGCGCTCTCGCTATTTCTTTAAGCCGTCCCTTCCAGCGTGGGTCGTCAAGAGTAAAATCGAAAAGTTCAAGCGCCCGTTCCACCGTTGCTTCAAAAATCTTATCGTCCTTGTCTTTCCATTTAAAGGCACGGCTTACTTCACTGCCGATATTACCCAGCTGTTCGGCAAGTGTTAGTTTCTGCCAACCGCCCGCCGCCAAATTTTTATGTATCATGTTGGACTAATTTATTCACGACTTGTATTACTTTTTCTCTTATTTTAACATCTTCCACTCCCCGCGAACGGTTTCCCAACGCCGGTTTAATATTAATCATAGAATCGAATTCAATCCATTCTCCGCCGAATTTTTTAGGGTACAAATTAATCCCCCACAAATATTCCCGTTTTGAACCGAATTTTTCCGCAAGCAACACTTCTTCGTCGGAATGAAGCTCGCCTCCTATTGCCATTAATTCTTGCTCCGTATCCACTACTGCTTTTACCACTTCGCCAAACTCCGCGCTCGCAATCTTTTCAAGTTCGTTTTTGCCGATAGAATCTTTTATTACTTTTATATCCATTTCTTTGTTCACTTGATGATAAAACTAGGGCGCTCGCTTTGGTCAGTCGCTAAGGTCGGCCACTTCTTCCAATCGAATCTCTTGCCGGTAAGCCGGAAAGAAAAATCCGCTGGCTTATCCCCTTTAAACGTAATTTCCTTGCCGTTTATAACGTAGTAAATGCTCGCCGCTTGTCCATACGGAGTTGCAATCGCTTCCACTGAATTTTTAGAGAACTCGATTGTCTTGTACCACACCCATAGATCACTCCCGTCATTAACTTTAGAGAAATCTATCGTGTATTCATAATTCTTAATTCCTGATTCATTATTCACGAGTGAAAGCTTCCCTCTCCCGACGAACTCTTCCTTCACCCCTCCCACAATTGACGCGACATAGCTTGCGTATTTCGAAGCTCCAATCTGGTAGAGCGGGTCAATGGTGGTCACGGTCAGTTTGTCCACGCCGGTAATATCGCCGCTATTCAGGTTCGCACCGCTCATTTCACAAGTGGCGTCGGCGTTACAGGCGTAAGTTGTTGAAGCAACGCCCGTCCCGCCAATCACAGCTGAATCAACGTAGTTTTTAGTTGCGGCGTGGCTGGTTTGAGTGGGTGTCCCGACAATAACCGGTTGGGAGAAAGCGCCGGTGCCGTAAACGTGAAGATTGTATGCGGGAGAAGAGGTGGCGATACCGACACTGCCACCTCTTGATTGAAGAATTAAATTGTAATTTGTTGCATCATTACTTGTTCCAGCTTGTAGCCACGCATTACCAGAGCCAGAAACTCCTGAGAATAAACCGTATCCTTCTTCATTCTTCCTCAATGAAAATCCAGAAGTACTTGGTAAATATTCGGAATTACCAGTGCTTACTTGCAATTTACTACCTGGACTTACCGTCCCAATGCCGACGTTGCCTGGATTTGTTAATACTAATATATTATCTGTGCTATAAGAACGAAAACCGAGTCTGTCATTAGGTACTGACCCATCTAAGTCCGTCTCAATGGTAAATCTATCTGACGCATCAGAAGCAGAAAATATGAGGCGGGCTTCATCAGCATTTTCACTTCCTAAAATCTCTAATTTTCCGCTTGGCGCTGTCGTCCCGATGCCGACATTGCCAGAACTGTTAAGGTAAAGGGTGTTATCAGGTGTACTGGCTTCAATTATTAAAGGGCTTTCAAGTGTTGTGGCATCTCTAATGTGGAATGCTCCTGCAAGATTCCTTAATATCCAAACATCACCGCCGCCACTGTCATCTAATTTCAGTTGTGGGTCATCTGACCTTAAGTGCAGTAATGAGGTAGGACTCGTCGTCCCGATGCCGACGTTGCCGGCACTTACTATCAATCCGTAATTATTTGTTCCACCTGAAGCACTGAAATATCCGCCATAGACCGTGCTGTTGGTTTTACCAACCGCATTACCATACACACCATATACGCTCGCTGCCCCAAGGCTGGTCGCACTCGAAGTATCAGTCGATGCATAAACCCCATAAGCACTACTGTTATATGAAGTAACCGCTGAAGTCATTTCCGTAAGGAAAAGACCACCAATTTTAACATCAGCAGAATTTCCGCCTACAGCATTAAAAAGCGTATAACCATACACGCCATAACTATTACGCCCTCCGCCATTCTCGTCGTATGCCGAACCTACGACTCCGACGGAACCAAAAGCCCGTCCCAAAGGATTAACTTTTATAGCATGAGATGGACCACCTGCACCAACCAACGGCGCGTAGCCATAAGGAGATGAGTCAGAAGTAAAAATATAACTGCCATTAATAACTCCATTCGCAGTATATCCCGCATTACTGGCCACTGCGCTTCCAGTTACAACTAACCTCGAATTGATATTTGTCGTCGTCCCGATGCCGACGTTCCAGCTCGTTGAGGAAGCGTAGAGATTTGAACCGGAAAGGAGCCAGACGCCGCTTGAGCCGGCGGAGATGGAGTCAACATAGGATTTGGTTGTAGCATGGCTGGTTTGGGTGGGAGTCCCCACGACGATTGGTTGGCTGAAGGCGCCGGTGCCGTATACCTGCAGGGCGTAGGCGGGAGTTGTCGTCCCGATGCCGACGTTGCCCGCTTCATCTATTCGCATCACTTCATCCAAAGTTCCAAGTGCTGTGCCTGTCTTTTTAATAAAGAATCCTAATCCTGCACGACGAACCACAGAATCAGAGGCACTAACAAGTAGAGATTGGATTTTACCTACCGCATTGTTGCTTGTTGCGTTGAGATTAAAGGTAATTGCACTTCCATCACCAGCGATAACTCCTGTATTTTCAAGTGTAATGCCCTTTGTCGTCGCACCTGCTATATGCAGTAAATTTGAAGGCCCCGTCGTCCCGATGCCGACGTTGCCACTAGCAATTAATGAGCCTGCTCCAGGATTAGTGGCGACGTATGAGGAGCCTAAAGACAAGCCCCCGCTGGAACTTAATCTCATGTGTTCAGTCGGAGCGCCACCGGCTGCCGTATAAAACACAAGCGCACCTTTAAAAGTAGTATCACCAATGTCAGTTATAATTCCACCAATACTACCAACCCCTGTCTGTCCCGATACTTGTCTTAAGGCAGTGAATGAAATTTGTGTACCGCTATTGACTGCTGCAGCTCCAGTATTAGATAAACGAAGTATTCGCGTATTAACACCTGTATCGCTTTTAGAAATTTGAAGCGGACTATCAGGCGTCGTCGTCCCAATCCCTATCTCCCAAGCAGTGCTTGAGGCATAAAGATCCGACCCTGAGAGAAGCCAGACACCGCTTGAACCGGCGGAGATGGAGTCAACGTAGGACTTCGTAGCGGCATGACTCACCCCAGTCGGGGTGCCGACAATAACCGGTTGGGAGAAAGCACCGGTGCCGTAGACGTGGAGAGCGTAGGCGGGAGAGGTGGTAGCGATGCCGACGTTGCCGCCGGAGAGTATCGTCATTGCTTGAATGTTGCTACCACCAGCCGATACATAAAACTTAACACCATTAGGTGACATAAACCGTCCAAATGAACCGTCATTATCTATCATTACCGCATTTAGACCATTAAGATTGCTGAAAGCGCTTACACTACCTCTAATTAGTATTCCTCCTGTTCCGCTTCCCCCTGCCACATCAAACTTTTCAAGCGGATTCGTCGTCCCGATGCCGACGTTGCCAGAACTGTTAAGGTAAAGGGTGTTATCAGGTGTACTGGCTTCAATTATTAAAGGGCTTTCAAGTGTTGTGGCATCTCTAATGTGGAATGCTCCTGCAAGATTCCTTAATATCCAAACATCA
>JAZDPW010000009.1:0-3671 GCA_043797305.1 Candidatus Jorgensenbacteria bacterium | reverse complement strand
ACTTCCTGATGTAAAATCCGGATGTGTTAAACTGGACGTGAAATATCTCCAAGGCGGCGTTTTAACGCCATTTTCGAAACTTTACCCGAGTGTCCGGAGCGCTCAGGTTTCGTTTGGTAAACGGTTTCATCCTGGCGCCCGGTGGACGACAAAGGTGGATGAGTAAATGAAGCTATTCATCGCGTTTTTCTATTTGTTATTAGCCATCTATCAAGTTTTCACCGTTACTGTTATTGGCTCTCGGGTACCCTGGCTTAATTTGCTTGCAGCCGCGGCTTTTCTGGGAGTCAGTCTCGTTTACTTGGGTTTTTACATTCGTAACGAGAGGAGAAAACATGCCAAAACCAATTAATCTCATCATTATGGTCGAACCGGTTGCAAAGGGGCGGGCGCGAGCCACGGTGATAGGTGGACATGTTCGGGAATACACGCCAGCGAAGACCCGGAATGCGGAAGCGGAAATCCGAATAAGTATCCGAAGTCATATTCTTCACGCTGTGCAATTCGACCAGACGGCCGGTCCGTACTTCCCGGCGAAGATGCCGCTGCGTCTTGAGGCGCTGTTCGTTATTCCCCGGCCGCCGTCAGCACCAAAGAAAAGGCAATTCCCAATCACCCGGCCCGACGCGGAAAATTATGTCAAGTTGCTTCAGGATGCCCTAAATCGGTTCCTTTATGCGGACGATTCTCAGATTACCACGCTTTTGGTAAAAAAGAGATACGGATTGATGCCCGCAATTCACCTGATGGTTTGTGAGGATTTGGGAGACAGAGAATTTTTGAGTGTAAAATTAGTATAGGGAGTTAGACATGGCTAAAAAATCAGCAGAAAAAACTAAAATTACCAGGGAGCAAGCCATCAAGACTTTAAGATTTGCCCAAGAAAATAAGTTGCTCATCAATCCGGCCGGGATGGAATATTACCTTGAGGGATTCGCAAGGTTCCAGGCCTGTCCCTGTGATACGAAACGGCCGGCCTGCCCATGCAGTCAAGCGCTGGAAGAGATACAGAAAGAGGGTCATTGCCTTTGCCGACTCTTCTGGAAAGATTATCAGGCATACTTGAAAGAATATTATTACGAGGAGACGCTAAATGGATAATTTGACGGTTTATGTAAATTCCGAAATCGGGATTTGCTCTGAATTCATCTTAAAAGGGAAAAAACAACAGATTTCGATGGTCATATCTCCGTTAAAAGTAACTTCCGGAGCTGACGTTTTGAAAATAAATTCCGGGTGTAATTTTTGGAAGGCTTGCGAGAATCCAAGTTGCCATTTTAGCCAAGTTTCTTACGGTGGTCCCAAAAAGGGTTAATTTTTAATTTTCTTTTGGGAAAGAGAAGGCCGGTGGTATTTTTTACCACCGGCCTTTTTTGTTAAGTGGGAGATTTAGTTCTGCTGATAAAGTTTACTTGCCCTTGCAGCCGGACGCGGCTTTGGAGAAGTTATCCCGGGCCTCGGCGCGATCCTTGGGATGGCTGCCGAAAAGCTTGCCGCCGACGCAGCGGTTAAAGCTGGATGAGGCATGGCCGGGAAGACCAACGATTCTCCGTGCGAGCGGAACGGTGATGTTTTTGCCTGATAATTTCATGAGGGCCTCCTTAAAAATATTTTTTTATTGCTGCTTATCTGCTGCTTCTTCGGACTTAAAACTCTGAGCGAAACAGTCGAGAGTTAAAAGTTCGTTTTTAAGGTCCTCTCCCACTTCTCCCTTGATTGTATCCATTGCTTTTGCAATAGTCAAGACGTCTTCGGTTTCCCATGCTTGTTTCAAAGTTGTGAGTTGCGGTTCCGCTTTGGCGTCCTCGAGTGAACCGGCGTAATGCGAAGCCAGCGGGGCAATCATGCATGGGCGACATTCCTTTTCGTCTTTTTCCTGGACCCATTCTTCCATCGGTTTGGCTTTTAGATTGCAAGTAAATCCCTCTGTCAGTTTCCCAGCTTCGTTATTTTCCATTTCGCTCCTCCATGTTAGATAAAATAATCGTTAAAACCGCCTCGTGCGGGTTATCGGCATTCACAAGAGTTTTGAGAGTTGATTTCATGTATGGAGTTAGTTCCGGAATCCCCAGGCTATCGGCCAGGAGTTTTTCTGCATCCTGGTTTTTACCTGCCCGGAGCGCATCAATGCTTCGAATGTAATTTTTAAGCGGTTCCGTGCTCATTATTCGCTCCGTTTAGGATTAAGTGGGCTCGATTTCCAGCTATGAGCGCAATCGCGCATAGCTTGCGGGTCAAACCCTTTCAGGTGTTTATCGCGAAGACAGGTACCTACGAACGTCTGATACTTGCTGGGCGCCCTCTTTGTCCGCTCGCCCTTCGGTCCGCTTTTCAATGCCTTTTCACAAAAGTTAATAAGTTGGCCGGGCGGGCAGCTGGCGATTCCTGACAGTAAGGCGGCAACCTCTACGGTTTTAAATCTCTCGTTAATCGCAATCTTGAAATCTTCGGCTAAGCAGGGAAGACATTTAGGCATTTTCGGTCTCCTCGGATTCCGGCGGTGGGGGAAGTTGGATACCGCAGGGGCAGATGCGGATAAATTCATACACTGGGATTTGGCGAGTTCCCTTATCGGTCTCCACGTTCATTGGGCTGAGGTCGTACGCATAGGGGGCACGTTTTTTGGCTTCCGCCCTGGCTATTTTAGCTTCACGTTCCACTTCTTTTGCTTGTTCCATTTGTGCCAGGGCTTCTTCCTCGGTTTTGACCGATCCGCTGAAAATATATCTTCCGATGTCGGCTTTTCCAGCAGCAATATACGGTTCCATGAATTTCTGGTAAAGTTTTTCTTTTTCCAACTGGTCTGAAGATGGTTGGAACATGCTTTTTTTATTTTCTCGATTTTCTGCATATTGGGCAGAGATTGTACCGATGAGTCTTATTGTTTCCATCTGATCTTCGGTCATTTTAGAAATCGCGATCTTTTCTTTTACCGATGCGGGTGAACCCTCGACTGCACAATTGCATATCCGAGCGAATTCCGCGGCCGACATGGTATAGATTTCGCCCTCGACGGCGAATTTAACGGGTTTCAGGTCTTCAAAAGATATTTTTTTGACCATTTATTTTCCTTCGGTCTCGGCCAACGGCCGCCCGGTTATGGCTCAGGTCGAAGGACTTGAGGCAATCATGGTTTTAATTTGGGAAACAGCGTCTTCTCTTGAAAGCTCGCCAGATTTAACCTGGGCGGCCAGCTCGCGAACTTTAGCAATCTCGGGTTTATCTTCCGGCAGGACGATTTTCTGGACGGGGGTCGATGCTTCGGTAAGTCCTTTGCGAAGCTCTCGCAGGTCCGGAACCATATTGACGAAGAATTCGGGTGGATGCTGGGCGACGATTTCCGGTCCCCAAGAGTGTGTTTGTGCCCAGTTCCGGATATTCTGGTATACGGGGTTTTGTGACATTGTTTGAAGTTCTTCCGCGGTAATGTCCATTTCGCTGGTATGTTTCAAAAGACAATCACAGGGGATCCCGTTGATGCGCGCTCCTTCCAAAAGGTCTTCTTGGAGACGAAGAAGCTGTCTGATCAAGCGTCCCTCAAGTTGGCCGATTGTTTCGGCGGTAGTTGGTTTCCGTGAACTACTCGGTAAAATGTCGGTCGAGGATGGGGGACTGGCAGTAAACCTTACGACTTCCGTTGCTTGCATCGAAGCGGGCTTGTCATTGAGCTT
>JAZDPW010000008.1:0-18228 GCA_043797305.1 Candidatus Jorgensenbacteria bacterium | reverse complement strand
CCGCCGAAAAGAAGAATGCCGAAAATAAGAGCAAGGAACTTGAGATATTGGCTGTAGGCCGATGGCTTAATTATGGTCATAAAATTTTTATTGCCCTTAGTTTGGCCGATCGACTTCGGGGGTTACCTCTAACCTCCCCGGCTCCCGCAATTATCGGTTTCTTGGTTAAAAGTTCAGCGAGCTCTCCGTTCTTGAAATCCCGAAAATAATTTTTAACAATCCGGTCTTCCAAAGAATGGAATGAAATCACCGCCAGCCGCCCGCCAGGATTCAAAATCGACGGAACACTTTCCAAAAATATTTTCAGGTTTTCGAGTTCCTGGTTTACGAAAATTCTCAAGGCCTGAAAAGTTCTCGTCGCCGGATGAATTCTTCCCCTCTCGTAACCTCCCCCGAAGGGGCCCCTCCGGGGCGGCACGGCGCCGGAGACGACCGCCGCTAGTTTCTTCGACGTCAAAATCGGCAAATTCTTTTTTATCGCTTTGGCAATCCGGCCGGCAAACCTTTCCTCGCCGAACTCCTTGATTATTTGTTTGAGATTAAATTCGCTCTCTTCGCTTAAGACCCTGTAAGCCGGTTTTGTTTCTTTCGAATAAGTCATGTAAAGCGGCTCGTCTCTCTGGAAACTGAAACCTCGTCCCGAACTTTCGAGCTGTTCGGAAGAAAAGCCCAAATCCAAAAGCAACCCATCGGCTTTTCCCAGTTTTTTCTCTTTTAATATCATTGAAATGTTTTTGTAGTTATCGTTTACCAAAATAACCGATGGTTTATGACTGATGACTGATGACCTAAATTTTTCAATTGCGTTTTTGTCCCAATCCATTCCCAAAAATTTTCCGTTCGGCTCGATTTTCCCGATAACAGCTCTGGCGTGGCCGCCGCCGCCCAAAGTGCCGTCTATGAAAAATTCTCCGGGCTTGGGACTTAAAATCTCCATTACTTCATTTAAAAGAACGGGCTGATGTGACATATAACTAATAACTCATGACTTATAACAATTTTCTATTTTCGAATGTCATTAGTTGTTAGTCATTAGTTAGATACCCAGTTCTCCCAGCTTCTCCGCTATTTCATCGGAAGCCGCTTCCGTCTTCGACTTGTATTGTTTCCAAACCTCCGCGTCCCAAACCTCAATCCGGTTATAAAGCCCGGCAATGACCGCTTGTTTCTTGAGGCCCGCATATTCCCGCAGATAATCGGGAATCAAAATGCGGCCCTGAGTGTCGAGCTGGACGTCGCTTGCCCCGGCAAGCATCAAACGGACGAAAGCGCGGGAGTTTGCCTGAGCCAAAGGCAATGACATCAGTTTCTTCACCAGGTTTTCCCACTCGCTCGTTCCGAAAATAAAAAGCGATCGGTCGAGTCCGCGGGTGATAATCGCACCGGCCGACAAATCACTGCGAAATTTTGCCGGTATCGCCAGTCGTCCCTTCGTATCCAAATTGTGCTTGTATTCGCCTAAAAGCATGCCAAATTTATTTCTGAATGAAGTGAAGAATTATAAATTTGAGCACTCTCTGATTCATCAAAGAGTTACCTCCAGGGTCTTTTATCCCCAGATTTGGGGGTTATCCCCATACTTATCCACAATTCCCCACTTTCATTAAATACTACCCCACTCCCCCTCTAAGTCAAAAACAAAAATCCGCCCGGGCGGCGGCATCAAAAACCTTTTGTTTATGCGGATTATCTAATTCCTAGACCCGGAGTTTTCAACAGGTTGCCCCCATATCCGGATTTGTTTCAATTTAAACTGGGAGTCCGCGCTCGCTACTGCCTGATAAAATTTTATCCCGCTATCTCTAGCGCTCTTCGGTTTCTGAAAAATAAAAGCCGACGGGAAAACAACCAGTAGACAAACTCATAAGCCCCAACAAACGAACCTACGTAAAACAAATCTCCAGCCAGTGTGTTTCTAAAGAAAGGCAAGGCCATCTCATAGCACAAAATCAAGCCCTGAAACGTATGCAGATACATTCCGGAAAAAGCCCAGACCGTAAAATTAGTTGAAAGGTAAAAAAACAAAGCTCCGGCAAGAGTTCCACCTACCACCGTCCCGAAAGACTTGTTCTTCCCGGCGAAGACTCCCAAGAGGACATAAACCAAAAAGCTGCCATAAACCACAACTCTCATCTTCCAACTATCGAAACCGATTACAAGATCGCTGAAAAACATTGCAGCAATGGGAGCTAAAAACCAAATTTTCTTTTTTGCATAGATTCCCACAAACAAAGCCAGTGCCCCAATAGGCGCGAAATTAGGCAAATGAGGCAAAAGTCTCAAAGCAACGCTCGCTACCGAGATGATAACGATTAAAGCCAAGATTAAATTGTTATTCTTCAATTTCATTTGTAAATTCCCATTCAATTCTGTCACCGGCCTTTACAAAATACGAAGAGACGCCAACCGTTGAGTAACTGCCATTCACCCAGAACTGCCAATAATTGCCGTTTTCTCCATTTTTCTTTTCTCCAATCTGATCTATTAACTTTCCCAAGCCGGCATATGTCTCGTAATCAAAATGAATTCCAGCCGCGGGTAAAGCCTCTTCCATGACTTGAAAAATATTTTTTGTTCCGTCAGCTTCAAAACTAATTGTTTCCGTCTGTCCATCGCCAAAATCTATCTCAAAAGAGGCGTGAGCGATGCTCTCGTTCGTCCCCACAGGAACATCGGTAAGTTGAGGAACGGAGACAAAAAACGATAACCCTACCAGAACCAGAGCCAAAACCCCAACCACTATTAAACTATTTCTTAATTTCTTTGAGGCCATGCCTTGTTATAAATAATGCTGAGAGGAATATCATTATAAATAAAAACACTCCAAGGACCTTTCTTGAACCCGAGGGCAAAAGCGAAATCCTGGCCAGAAAAAGATTTTCAGGAGTCCCCACCTCAATAGTTAGCGGAATTTTTACCCCCACGCCGGCATTAAATGCCGCTTTAGCGACCGGAAACGCCTCGACAGAAACATCCGTTCTAAATATCCCCTCCTCACGAGGAACAGCTTTTACAATAACTTCCCTGCTCTCGCCGGATTCCAAAATAAAACTTTCCGGCATTACTTCAATGAAGTTTCCAAAATTGTCCGGATAAACTTCGAAAACCGAAACTTCGCCCGAAGAATTAGTAACGTTTATTTTTCCGCTTGTTGCTTTCCTCAATTGCGATTCGAATTTCAATTCCCGAGGAGAAACGGACAAACCTATCGCCTGAACCGAAAGAGCTGCAAAGAATAGCCCCAGTACCGATATTTTAAAAACTAAATTTCTCATTTTATTCTTTGGATACAGCCCAGAATATAAGCTTGCCTTCTTTTAAGCCGGTAGCCGAATAAGACGAGGGTATATTCAGATTTATTTCCTTCTCGACTTCTTCGTTTCCCACCAAATCGGTACCAAAATCCCTCCAGGAAACCCCGTCAATTTCAAGATAATTTCTGAAAACTTGGTCTCCACTTACCGCACTCTCAACGTATATGTCTCCGCTTCCGTCGTTTTTTATCACTACTTTACCGGAATTGGAACCTCCGGGTGAAACGTCTCCGAAATTCAAACCACTGCCGCCGCCTGAAACATTGACTGAGAACGAAACTTCCCCGCCTCCGGTTTCACCCCCGTCTCCGCTTCCTCCGTCGCTGCCAGAAGTAGGAGTAAGATTAACACTCAAGTCAATTTCCGAGCCGCCCGGCTGCCAGTCAAAATTGCCGAAGTGCCAGATAACATAGTCACCGCTTTCCAAGTTGTAATCAACCGCTCCAATATTGGGTATGGCAAAATTCACCGCGTAGAGCCAACCAACCAAATCATGCGCTTCATTATCCCCTATTTTCTTTAAGTAAGGACCGAAAGAGGTATCAACTATTTCATAAGTAAAGCCGCAGGTCGGAGCGACTATCACAACCAAGTCCAACGCATTCGGAGCGTCAACGCTTCCTTTGCAAACTGTGCCGTCGCTCCCCTCAATCTTGTAGTCCACATTGGGAATTACTGGGGTAAATGTCACTCCTACCGGATAATACTTGCCCGTCAAAGCAATCACGGCGTAAGAAGTGGTCACAGGGCTAAAAGAATCCTCTCCAGTTCCTTCTTGGTATTCAAAGTATCCGCCGGTAGTTTGCAAAGATAAAAGGTTGTCTACGGGACTATTGCCGTTTTTGCTCCAAGAAGAACCATCCGGATCTTCGCCGAGTTTGTTAATCGCCGAAATCACCCAGGCATCGGAAGAAGCATCTGAACCCGTTCCCCAAGGACTTTGCGGGTCATAAGAGAATCCGCCATCGTCGTTCTGAGCTGATTTCAAGTAACTTATGGCATTTACGATATGCGAGTCAGTTTTGGCTACGCCAGCTTCAAGCAAGGCCATTATGGCCGTAGAAGTCATATTAGTATCGCTTCCTCCTCCCACTGCGAAAGACCAACCGCCGTTGGTGTTTTGATTATCCAAAATGAAGTTTTTGGCATCCATAACCGCGGAGTCGCTCGCGGGCTCGCTGGCGGCAAGAAGCGCTAAAACGCCAAAAATGTCATCGTTTAAAATCGAGGCATCTCCTATTTGTCCGTCAGAGTGAAAACTCTTCAGTTTGGCTACCAAGTCTTCATCGGGGAAGGTTCTGGGATTCTCCCCGGCAGCCGTAATAGCCAAAATCGGAGCTTCATAATTCACGGCATTGGCGCCAGTTGTCGATTTCAGATAATCAACGTTAACGGCCTCATTATTGGCGACAAGGGCCATTGTAATCCACGGATTGGGAGACTTGGCCTTCAGGTAAGCGACGGCTGAACTGACGTCACCGTAAGCCGTGGGCAACAACAAGACCGAAAAAACAACCGAGAAAACAATGAGAAATGTTAATAACTTGCTTTTCATTTTTTTATTCATCTTTGCGACCAGAAACAAAAAGCCCCGCCTGTCGAGCGGGTTTCATTCAAGTAATGACACCGAAAAAACTGATATTTCCCCTTGCTCGAGGGCGATTAGCTATGCAGGGTTGGCAATCGGACTTATCCGCCTTTCGGCGAAAACACCGTAACGGCATTGTGTGGGATTCTCACCCAACTTCCCCAACCAACGATCGTTGACCGGAAACTGCATCTTTATTTTCTGGAGCGGGAACTCAATCGTTCCTAAACCTAATTTAACTCCCGTCCCCCAGAAAGTCAAATTGATTCTGTGGACAACCTCAGATTGTGCGCGATGCAGGGATCGAACTCATCGAGCCTGAATGGCCTGCGGCTCTTGTGGGCTCAGGAGGATTCGAACCCCCGACTTCTTACGTGTTATTCATACCTCAATGCTTCAATAGGATTTAATTGCGAAGCTCTTCGAGCGGGATAATAACCGAAAATGATTCCTATCGCAGCCGACACGCCGAAAGCGAGGAACACCGACTGTACCGAAATCTTCGTAGAGATGTCCGCAAAATGAGAAACGAGCATCGCAATAATCCAACCCAGCCCGACGCCGATTATCCCCCCTAAAAGAGTGAGCACGACTGCCTCGGTGAGGAATTGAATCGAGATGTCCCGACTCTTCGCACCCACGGCTTTACGGAGACCGATTTCGCGCGTGCGCTCGGTAACGGTCGTAAGCATCATGTTCATGATGCCAATGCCTCCGACAAGAAGCGAAATGCCGGCTATCGCAGCGAGGAAAGCGGTGAAAGTATCGGTAACTTCCGTGAGCGATTGGAGAATATCTTCCTGGGAAGTAATTGAAAAGTCGGGCGATTCCGCCGAAACGCGGTGCCTTCCAATGAGCAGTGATGTCGCTTCTTCCTTGACCAACTCCATTTGTTCTTTTTCCGAAACCGAAACGGCAATACTCGAAAGATAATCGGCGCCGGCAAGTATCTTCTGCATGGAAGTGAGAGGAATAAAAACCATATTGTCCGAACTCTGGAAAGACGAACCGCCTTTGGTTTCCAAAACACCGATGACTTTAAAATTAGCGTTGTTGATACGGATTGTCTTCCCCATCGGACTCTCTTCTTCAAAAAGGTCCTGCGCCACGGTGGACCCAAGCACCGCAACGCGACCCAAACTTCGAACTTGCTGGTCGGTAACGAATAAGCCCTGTAGAACGAAGGCATTATGAACTGAAACATATTCCGACGTAGCGCCGACTACGGTCGCATTGGTATTGTTTCCGGTTTGAGAAACAATTTGAAATCTCCCCTGGTATTCCGGCGAAACATAGGTAACTCCCGAAATGCCGCGAAGTGCATCGGCGTCGTCTTTGGTCAGACTCTGTACCGAACCGCGACCGAGAGAAACGAATCCCCTGTCCCCCTGTGCCGCACCCGGAGAAACGGTAAGTAGGTTGGAACCCAAACTTGTGATATTTGCTTCAATCGAGCCGGCAGTCCCCTCACCGATGGAAACCATGGCGATGACGGAACCGATGCCAATGACGATACCGAGAATCGTGAGACCGGACCTCACCTTATTGGCGGTAAAAGCCATATATGTTTCCTGCGCAATATCTCCTAATTTCATATTGACGGTGAATGATTTTTTATGAGCCGATGATTTTTTGCCTTATCGTCATCCACAACTTTTCCGTCGCGAATGTGAATAATGCGCTCGGCGTGCTCGGCAATATGTAATTCATGAGTAATGAGAACGACGGTCCGGCCTTGTTCCCGGTGAAGCCTTTGAAAAGTGCCGAGAACGATTTCACCGGTTTCAGTATCAAGATTCCCCGTCGGTTCGTCGGCAAGAATAAGCTTCGGATTGTTGACGAGAGCCCGAGCAATGGCAACCCTTTGCATCATCCCGCCCGAGAGTTCATTGGAGCGGTAATTCCAAAATTCTTGGGGGAAAGCGGAGTCGCTAAGTGCTTTTATCGCTTCTTCTTCGCGTTTCTGCCTTGAAACACCGGCATAAACGAGAGGGAGCATTACGTTGCGCATAACGGTTGCCCGCGGCAAAAGATTGAAGGATTGAAACACAAAACCGATTTTCCGGTTGCGAATATCGGCCAGTTCGTCATCGGAAAACCCCGAGACATCGCGACCATCCAAGAAATACCTGCCGCCCGTCGGCGTGTCGAGACAGCCGATAATATGCATCAGCGTCGATTTGCCCGACCCTGAAGGCCCCATAATAGCCACGAATTCCCCATCCTCAATGGCAAAACTCACATCTTTCAAGGCGGGAGTCTCTATCGTCTGGGCGGGGTTTCTCGAAAAGCCCGTTCTATAAACTTTCGTGATGTTTTCCGTCCGAATCATCTTAAAATTCTGACCCCGCCCCCAAACGCAGGGAGTCCGCCGTTACTGTTCTGCTGGTTCACAGAGCTCGTCGGCAAAGCACTTCCTTGCACCGTCCGGACCACAACGGCGTCTCCCTCGTTCAAGCCGGAAACAATCTCGGTAAACTCGTCGTTCGAGATGCCGGTTTCGACGCTTTGACGACGTGGCACTCCCGAAGCGACATCTCCGACCAGAACCTCCACAAAAGACTTGTTGTTTTGAATTTTAACCGCCGAATTCGGAACCACAAGAATGTCAGCTTTAGTTTCGGTAACAATATCCGCCGAAACGCTCATCGCCGGTTTTATTCTCTCGTCTTGTGCATTGAAAACAATCTTGACGATATAAGTGACAACGCCCTGGGAAACCGTGCCGACCGCATCGACTTCCGCGACCTCACCAGCGATAGTCAGGTCGGGAACGGCATCGAAAGCAAGGGTGACCTTCTCACCGGTTTTCACCTGCGCCACATCGACTTCGTTGAGGGATATTTCAGCCACCTTGTTTTTGGTAATCAGCGTCCCCAACGTCGAAGCGGAGGAAACGGAGTCGCTCTTTTTTACGCTCAAACCCGTTATGACGCCGCCAAACGGCGCCCGAACGTAATAATCGGCAAGCTTTTCTTTCGCGTCCAGAAGTGAATTCTCGCGCTGTTTAACGGAAAGTTCCTGCGACCGCAAATCGAAGTCGGCTTTCACGAAAGCATCCTTGGCGTCCTGGATCGATTGAACCACGGAAAACAGGCTCAAGAGATGATTGCTGGCTTGACCGGTGTAGGTATTCAAACTGGTGATGTGAGTGTCGGATAAAGATTTGGGGGTAATGTTATGCTCAACCGACTTATCCTGATAAAATTGAATCAAGTCGGTGGCGCTTTTCACCGCCTCGGCAACGAATTTTGTCGTATTGTAGGTTTCATTAATGAGCGATTCAATTGCGCCGGCTTCGGAAAATCTTGTTTCCGACTTGTAATTCTCGAAGTTAGCGTCGTAAGCGGCGCGGGCGGCTTGATAAGCCTCATAGGCATTATCACGATAGAGCGACGCTTTCTCGTCATAAGTCGAAGCCGAACCGGCATAGTAGTCGATATTGGACTGACTGGTATTGAAATTGCTGCCGAAAAGAACACTTGTCAGCCCTGACTTTATCACGGGCAAGTCGAGGAAAGCATTGGCAACGACGTTAAAACCGTCGTCGTAGGTTTTGGTCAAATCCGACTTCATCTTTTCTTCCGAGTTTTCAAACCTGAATTTTTCAAGGGAAAGCTCGGCACTTTCCAAGCTCATTTCGGCGTCTCTTACGGTTTTCTGGGCTTCCCCGGCATCTATCTGGACAATAAGCGAACCCGCTTTTACTTCCGCTCCGTTCTCTACTCCGACATAAACCACGTCGCCAGAAACTTTCGGCGTTATGCTCACCTCGTTTGAAGCTGAAACCTGCCCACTGCCCGAAACCGATACGACAATCGTCCCTTTGCTGGCGGCCGCAAGAACATAGCGGGTGCTCGCAGAATCGCCGGTGAAAGCCCGATAACCGAGATAACCCGCGCCGACGATTATAACCGCAAGGACGCCGCCTATAATCTTATGCCCGATAATGAACTTTTTAGTTTTATGCAGTACGTTCTTGAACATTTAATACAAACCGTATTTAGAACGGATGAGGAGGAAACATTGAATCCCGCGGCGGACGCATCCGGAAAATAACCGTTTTGTCTTCGATTCTCCGGACGCCGAAAGCATCGATAACATCTCCTTCCCTATCGCCTAGCACCACAACGTTGTCCCCGGAAACGAATTCAGCGCCAAAGGGAAAACGCGTGCGAGGAGACAGTTTCACCGTGAAAGTTTTTCCGTCTGGACCGGTCAACTGGAAACCCTCGGTAGTAGTGGCGACAAAAGTTCCCGGATAAACGTCTTCAAAATCCCGCATACCGTATCTTTCATAAAGCGCTCCGCCAATCGGCAACCTCTTTTCTTCGGCCAGTCGGAAAAACTTTTCGTGGATACCGACGCGCGATACGAAAAAGCCGCCGGCCGAGACAATCACTACTATACCGATTAAAGAATAAAGAAGCGGTTTCCGATAAACAAACGAATACCTTCTCGCTAAAATTTCCAAAATCGCCACGAAAACGACGCCTGAGAGGATAATAATCCACGGAAGAGACGCGAAAAACCGGCCAATCCCGCGAGAGCCAAAAGCCGTAACGAACCAAACGCCGTTTTGCCGGAGAATGAAAAGAGAGAAACTCACGAGATAAAGCAACGCCAAAACGACAATCATTATTCCCACAATGACCAAAAGAGTTTCGAGAATAAAATGCCACCGCGGCCGCATGCGTACCTCGCCGCTTTTTATTTTTGCTACAATGCTTTCCTTTATTGTTTTTTCTTTCTTTTCTTCTTCCATAATCAAACCATTGATTCCTTCAAAATTTGCTGGCCCCGCCTCAACCGAATACCGACTGTCGAAACCGGTACCTTGAGCACTTCAGCAATTTCCTGATAACTCATATCCTCAAAATAACGCAGTATGAGAGGCTCCCGATATAAAACGCTGAGTTTGTTCAACGACCGGTTCAGTGCGTCCAATACTTCCCGTTTTACCGCTCCATCATCCGCGTTGTCTTCGGATGATAAGTGAGGTAAAAGGCTGTCAAAGGAAAAAAATGAAAGGGGTTCTCGGCTTTTCTTCTTAATGACATTAATAAACTCATTATGAGCAATGCGGTAAAGCCAGGGAGAAAACCTCCTTTTTGCGTCGAAACTGCGGATGTTCGCGTACGCTTTCAAAAAAATGTCCTGAACGGCGTCTTCCGTGTCCACTTTGTTGAGAAAAAATTTATTGGCGTAACGCATCATCTTCGCTTCGTAACGCTCAATTAAAAGAGCAAAGGATTCGGCGTCTCCTCCTTGAACTGCTGACGCAATCTCCTCGTCGCTTCTGTCATCCATACGTAATGTGGTAAACGCGCCTCCCTACAATTAATACAACCGAGAGACCGATTTATTTCAATTCTGGCGCAATTGCGACTGTTTTTCAAACTGCGCAAAACATAAACGTAGAACATATGTGGGCGTGTCCCGATTCGAACGGGAGACCTTTCCGATGTGAACGGAACGCTCTAACCAGCTGAGCTACACGCCCGTAAATTTAAATTGGTTTTATTTAAAAGAACCCCCGACCTGTCGCCTGAGGCGACCGCTCTACCACCCCAAAGGGGCCCCTTCGGGGCTGAGCTAATCGCGCCTGACCTCATTAAAACAAAAAAGGCGCTGTTTGCAATCCCCTCACCGGATCTTGAACAGCTCCTTTTTCTGATATGCATTGTAGCACATTTCCCTTATTAAATAAACACTGAAGTAAATTTCTTTTTCCGAAGAAGCTCGTCGAAGAGGTAACTATAAATTAACGAGCGAATAGGAAATTTACCGGGGACGAGCTAAATTTATTTACCTCGGAGACTTCGGCTGATGAGGAGAAAGAAATTTACTGAATCTCCACTTGCGCCCCCGCTTCTTCCAGTTTCTTTTTCAGTTCCTCCGCTTCTTCTTTCTTCAATCCTTCCTTCACCGTCTTCGGCGCGCCTTCAACCAAATTCTTCGCTTCCTTAAGACCGATGCCGGCAGCTTCTTTTATAATCTTAATGACGTTAATTTTCAGGTCACCGCCGGATTTCAAGATGACGTTAAAAGAAGTTTTCTCTTCCTTACTCTCCGAAGCTTCAGCGGAAGCGGGCGCCGCCATAGCTGCCGAAACGCCGAACTTTTCTTCCAGCGTTTTCACCAGTTCCGAAAGTTCCACCACTGTCAGCTTTTCGATTTTTTCTATTATATCGTTGAATTTTTCCGACATAGTTTTGTTTATTTATTTTCGACCGTTTGCTTTGATTTCTCGTTTAATACGTACAAAAACATCCTGATTGGCGCGGAAATCATCCCGACCAGCTGGCCCAAGAGCACTTCCCTGCTCGGCAACTTGCCCAGCTTAACAATCTCCTCGCCTTCGATGAATTTCTTCCCGCCGACATCGAAGCCGCCGAGAACTCTAAACGTATCCGTGCCCTTAATGCCCTTGTAAACCAGGGAAGACGTTTCAAGAACTTCCTGAGGCGAGAAAATGACTCCGGCCTGGCCGTTGAAATTCTTTGGCTCGAAATCAATGTTCTCCTTGCCGAAAACGAACTTCAAAAGCCGTTTTTTGATAACCCGAAAAGCGCCGCCCGCCCCCCGGACAACTTTTCTCAAGTCATTGAGGCGGCCGGTCGGCGTACCGGTAAAATCGACGAGAAGCACGGTTTTGCTTTTCTTCAGGTCTTCCACGTCCCTCTCAATCGATTTTGTTTTTTGTTCCTTTGTCTTAGCCATAAAAAAACTGCGGCTTATCCGCAGACACAAAGCAAAATCAGGTTTACTCCTCGATAGGACTTATAAATGCCTATTGTCTACGGATTGAATCCATAGTAATGCCGGGAATATAAATGTCAAGGGGGCGCTCCGATTTATGGTCGGAGCGCCCCCGAAGACGCTTACTGGCTACCGCCCTCAGTTGGCCGCCGCCGCGATGATGCGGTCGCCCTCCTCGATGTCCTCCCTGCCACTTCTCACGGCGAAGTGGACGACTTTGAGGACCTGGAGAGTTCCGCCGGCGGCGAGGTCAAACCTCACCCCGGCACCCTCCGCGATGCACCCCGTCCTGATTACCGACCCCAGAAAGGCACCGTGGAGAGTCGCGTACCGCAGCCCCTCGTTGTAGGGACCGGCTTTCCCCTTGACGACAACTTCGTCGTCTTCGGGTGACACGACGACCACCAGGAAGATGGAGTCACGCTCCGCAACCACCTCGATGATAGTTCCGGGCTCGTGGTCCGAGACGGAAACACTCTTGGCCTCCTGAAGCCTCAGGAGATTACTCGTCATCTCCATTCCCGATGTCCCGGGTGTTGCAGCTGATTTGCCCACTTTCCACCTCCTCGGATTCGGGTCAGGATATGTGTTGCGCTGTTTCTATTTTAAAATTAATCACCGGATTCAGTCAATACTACAATTCTTCCTCCAGTTCGCCGAGAAGTTTCTTCGCTTTTTCGGAAAGTTTTTTCGGCATCTTCAGGGTAAAAGAAATATAAAGGTCGCCGCGAGTCGCCCCGAAACCGAGAGCCGGCATCCCCCGTCCCGACACCCGAAACTTGTCCTTGAAATTGAATTCCCCGGGGATGGAAACGCTGAAATTTTCGCCGTTTATGTCCTTGATTTTTATTTTTTTGCCCAGGAGCGCATCCGTAACTTTTACTTCCTTGGTCATGTAAAGGTCGTTCTTGATTCTCTCGAAAACGGCATGGGGTTTGATTTTTACCGTCACATAAAGGTCGCCGCTCGCGCTCTCGCGCTCCCCGGCTTCCCCGGCGCCTTTTACCTTGATAATCTGGCCGTCTTCAACGCCGGGATTGATATCGACTTCCACCTCCCTTTCCCCGGAAACCCTCCCCTCGCCTTTGCAAACCCGGCAAATCTTGTTCGGTATTTCCCCCCGGCCGTGACAATCGGGACAAATCTTAACCTGGGCAAAATGGCCGAAGAAAGTCTTTTTCTCCTCCCTTATTTCGCCCCGCCCCTGGCAGAGAGAACAGTTGGAAAAACCGGCGCCTTTGTCGTAACCCAAGCCGTTGCAGGAATCGCAGGCAGTCATCGTCTTGAATTTCACCTTCGATTTCGTTCCTTGAAACGCTTCTTCCAAAGATATCTGAATCAAAAACTCGATGTCGGCACCCTGAGTATAGGTTTGGCGCCTCGGCCCGCCGAAATGGACAAAAAGATCTTCCAGCACGTCACCCAAGTCGAACATATCGTCTTCAAATTTCCAATTGAAACCGCCCGGATTGAAACCGAAATTCCCCCACTCGGGATGGGGCATCCCGCCTTCGCCAAAAACCCGGCCGAACCGGTCGTATTGAGCCCGCTTATCTTTGTTGGAAAGAGTCTGATAAGCTTCGTTTATTTCCTTAAACTTTTGTTCGTTCCCGTCCGGTTTGTCCGGATGATACTTGTGGGCCAGCCGCCGGTAAGCCTTTTTTATCTCGTCTTCTGAGGCTGTCCTGGAAACGCCCAAAACCTCGTAATAGTCGCTCATATGCCAATGTTGTTAAAATTTACGAGCTCAATGCGCAGTAAATTTTACCACAACATTGAGCACTCTGAAATTGTTGAAGAGTTACCTTAATTTATTGTAATCCTTCGACAAGCTCAGGATCATGCTTAGTGATGAAAAATTCCAGCACTTCGGCCTGAATTTTTCAACTAAGCATTATAAACTCCCTGCTCCGCGATTCCAAGCTGATATAGGCGAAACCGGTAACAATGGATAATTTGAATATTACGAAGGCGATAAGCTCCGGCAGCCAGTAAAGGAGAAAGGCGATGCCTTTTGCCGTGAAAAAGAACAAAACGGCGATAATCACGCTGAAAACCGATTGGGTCGCCGGCGGAATACCGTCAACATAGTTCTTGATGATTCTGAAAATTTCCGCATTGACTTTGCTGGTTTCTCCAATCGGCCCGACGATTTTTTCGGCCTGTTCCCGAAGAACGAGAGAAACCTCGCCGATGATTTTTTCCTGCTCGGCCGGCAGGAGCTGCTGAAAATCGATCGCTGCCTCGTTCTCGCCGCCCACCTTTATTTTCTGGAGCTGGTCTCTGGCAATGGTCCGGAAAAAGTCGTCTACCGTGTCGTCAAAAGAAACTTCGGCCAAAACTATTTTGACCATCGGCTCCGAAGCGGCCAGCGTCTCGTTCAAGAGGCGCCTCGAAAAACTTTCGTTAAAGCCGCCCCAGACGAAATAAGTGAGGTAAAACTGGATGGAAAAAGCGATGAGGAGTCCGGCTACGACCCGGCTCAAAATTCCCTTGGCAACCGGGAAAAACCGGATAGTCATGCTGTTTGCGATATCCCGCTTCCCTCTTGCCCCCGCGGCGACGAGAAACAGGAAGAAAACGACGATGGCGACTATCAAAGTAGTTGAAGGAGAGGGATAAAGCCGCCCAAGGAAAAACAGAATCGGCGCAATAACCTGGATTAAAGAAAGAAGAATTATTTTCGCCCGGCTCTTCGTGAAAAAAACCTGGACGACGAAAAACGAAAGAAAAATAAAAGCGAAGACGACGCTGCCCAAAAGCCGCGTCAGATTCCCCTCAAGCAGAAACTTGTCGAAAAGGAAAAACGAAAGAAAAAGCGAGCCGGCTCCCAAGACCGTCAAAATCAAAACCTTCCAGAAACTCCTGTCTTCGTCGGACTCCTCCGATTGTTTAATTACTGTCGGGTTTGGGCTCATCCTTCTTCTGATTATACAGAATTTGCCCCACTTTTTGGAGCTCGCCGGAGAGTTCGGCCGTCGCCTTCTTTATCGCTTCGATATCGTCCCCGGTTATGACTTTTTTCAGATTTTCCGCCCTCTCGCCGATGCTCGCCTTTATGTCGGTGGGCACTTTGTCGCCCGCTTCCTTCAAACTTTTTTCGGCGAGATAAATCAGCGACTCGGCTTGATTTTTTACGTCAATCAAGTCCTTCCTCTTCTGGTCCTCAATCGCGTGTTCGGCCGCTTCTTTTTTCAACCGCTCTATTTCCTCCTTGCTCAAGCTCGTCGTCGCTTCGATTTTCACCGACTGGCTTTTGTTGGACGCTTTATCCGTCGCTTTGACGTTCAAGATGCCGTTCGCATCGATGTCAAAAGCGACTTCGATTTGCGGCACGCCCCGCGGCGAAGGCGGGATACTGTCCAAAATGAACCGGGCAAGCGTTTTATTATCGATTGCCATCGGCCGCTCTCCCTGCAAGACATGAATCTCGACCGATGTCTGATTGTCGGCCGCCGTGGAGAAAACCTGCGTCTTGCCGGTCGGAATGGTAGTGTTTTTCTGAATCATCGGCGTCGCCACGCCGCCCAGCGTTTCAATCGACAAACTCAAGGGCGTAACGTCCAAGAGCAACACGTCTTTGACATCGCCCTGGAGAACGCCGGCCTGAACGGCGGCGCCGAAGGCCACCACTTCGTCGGGGTTGATGCCCTTATGCGGCGCTTTGCCGAAAAGCTTCTGAACCGCATCAGCCACAGCCGGCATCCGCGTCTGGCCGCCGACCAAAACTATCTCGTCGATGTCGGAAAACTTGAAACCGGCTCCCTTAGGCGGAACGGCGGTAACGGTTTCCTCAACGAGTTTGATTGACCTTTCAATCAGGTCTTTCACCAAATCTTCGAGCTTGGCACGGCTAAGCTTCATTAAAAAGTGCTTGGGGCCGGAGGCGTCGGATGAAATATAAGGCAGGTTGATTTCCGTCTCCATAACGGTCGAGAGCTCGTGCTTGGCCCGTTCCGCCCCTTCCTTGAGGCGTTGAAGAGCCAGCGGGTCCTTGGAAATGTCTATTCCCTCCCGCTTCTTGAATTCCTTAACGAGATATTCGATAATCCGCCGGTCGAAATCGTCGCCACCCAAATGCATGTCACCGCCGGTCGCTTTCACCTCCACCGTTCCGCCGCCCACTTCCAAGACCGAAATGTCGAAAGTGCCGCCGCCGAAGTCGTAAACGACTATTTGTTCGTTCTTCTCCTTGTTCAAACCGTAAGCGAGAGCCGCCGCCGTCGGCTCGTTGATGATGCGACGCACCTTGAACCCTGCAATTTCACCGGCGTTCTTGGTCGCCTGCCGCTCGGAATCGTCGAAATATGCCGGCACGGTAATAACCGCTTCTTCTATCTTTTCGCCGAGCAGGGCTTCGGCATCGGCTTTCATCTTCTGCAAAACCATCGCCGAAATTTCTTCCGGCTTATACCATTTATCGGCCATTTTGATTTCCACTCCGCCCCGCTCCGACGCTCTCATCTCAAAAGGCAGCCAATCCTTGTCGTGAACCACTTCCTTGTCGCCCCACTTCCGGCCGATCAGGCGCTTTACCGAAGAAATCGTATTTTGAGGATTTACCACCGCCTGCCGTTTGGCCAGGAGCCCGACGAGACGCTCGCCCGATTTTGAAATCGCCACGACCGAAGGCGTAGTCCGAGCGCCTTCGCTCGACTCTAAGACTCTCGGCTCGCCGCCTTCCACGACCGCCATCGCCGAGTTAGTCGTTCCCAAATCTATTCCGAGTATTTTTGCCATGTTGTTATTATTTGATTATTGATTATCCGCTTGACCTTTCTCCGCCTGAGGCGGATGCGCCTCTGGCGCAGATAAGTTGACTCTTGCCGGCCTTATCACTTTGCCGTTTAGGGTGTATCCCACCCCGACTTCTTCGGCAATCGTTCCGGGCGGGGCGGTTGATTCCGCTTCTCCCAATCCTTCGTGGAAACTCGGGTCAAAAACATCGCCGGGTTTTAAATTAATTTTCTCCAGGCCGTATTTCTTGAGCGATTCTTCAAGCTGGTTTTTGATGAGCCGCATCCCCTTCCCGGTCGGATCGTCATCCTTTAATATCGCAATTCCCAAATCGAAACTGTCCAAAACCGTTATCAATTCCGAAACGAGCGCTTCGTTCGAAAACTTCGCGAATTCCCGAAACCGCTCGGCTTCTTCCTTCTTGTGATTTATAAAATCGGCTTTGGCCCGCTTCCAGCCGTTCAAATACTCTTCGCGCTCCGCTTCGCACTTCTCTAAGACCTTCTTCAGCTCTTCCGAGCCTTTTTTGTCCGGTTTCTTTTCCACCCCGTTAGAAGTCTGTTTTATTTGATATTGACCTTGTCATATTGGTGAATAATAGTTGGTTTGGTTTGTTCCCGCCAGTTCCGAGCATAAAAATTTCGTTGAAATTTTTAGTGCCTAGGACTTCTAACGGGGTCCATTTTAAAATTCCCTCTCGAGCGACCTTAGGACGCCAAGCGACTTTTCGTAATCCATCCTTTTGGGGCCTATCACCATCACGAAAAGCTCCTGATTGGCCGACCGAAAACGGTCCACCATGACCGCCAAATGCCGGCTTTTCGTAATCGGATTCCGGCCGAGGAAAACCTGCGGCCATTCGTCTTCATTATGCCACCTGCTTGCGGTTTTCATGAGCCGCTCCGGAAGATTTTCGAAATCGTCAACCACTTCCAATATTTCGTCGCGGTCGGTAAGAGCCAGGTTTTCGAGCATGTTCTTGAAACCGCTCTTCATAAACCAGTCCGTTTCCGGTTCGTAGCCGACGCTTAGGGCGTTCAGATAGCCGGCCATTTTTTCGATAAGCCGGGTCCGTTCGCCCCCGAAAAAGTTTTCGATCAGGTTTTCGAACCGGCTGGACGCTTTCGCTTCATCTTCGTTTTCCATGAGCTCCCTCACGAAAAACCGGTAAGATTTGTCGGTCGGAATCCGTCCGCCCGAAGGATGGTTTTGGTAAAAATAACCGCCGTTGCAGAGAGCGGAGAGTTCCCACCTTATCATCGCCGGCTTGATGCCGAAATCGTATTTCTCGAAAAGCGATTCGGAAGTAACCGGTTTGCCGGTCAAAATATAATCCTTGATGGCCGCGTCCAGTACGAGTTTAGTCCTCTCTCTTAGCATTAAGAGAAATTATATTTTTGGCACTCAAGCTTGTCAAGTGCCAACACCCTTCATATGAAGGGTGTTGGCACTTCGCCGCAGGCGAAGATACATTAGGGCTTTAGCACTCCGCACCGCAGTGCGGAGATACATTTTGAAGCATCCCGAGGTTTGCCGAGGGATTACTCTCTACGGACAAGCGGCGGTTGAAGTAGCGATGTTGCCGGCGTTGTTCAGCTTCAAATGAAAACAGGAGCCTCCGGGAGCGACGAAAATAATCCCGGCCGAGGAACTGGAAAAGCCCATATCGCCGTTCGATTTAATCTTTACGGCCGAAACCGGCCCCGTTCCGATTCCGATATTCCCCGAAAAATAAGCGTCCTTCCAGTTGTTGGCTGCGTTGCCGACATCGTAAGCGTTGTTGGAATTCGGCAAAATGCTGGAGTCGAAAGTCGCCGCCGAAATTTT
>JAZDPW010000007.1:0-22161 GCA_043797305.1 Candidatus Jorgensenbacteria bacterium | reverse complement strand
CTCATCGTTCCGGTCATCGTTTTCTCACTCGTTGCGGTTGTCTACTCGTATTTCGAGTATAAAAAGATTGACCACTAGGGGGCACTAAATCGAGAAATACACTCTGTAGCTTATAATAAGACTATGAAAAACAAAGCTGTAATATCCGTCGTAGTTATCGTTGTTGTCGCATTGGCGCTGGCAATCGGTTTTTATTTTCTCAAACAGGACAAACCGGTTCCGGAGGGTACGCCTGCCGTAGAACAAAATCAGATACCAAGCGGCAGCGAAACGAGCGGTAAATTGATAACCGGCGATTTTTCCATCAATCTTCCGGCGGGCTGGAGACAAGCCGCGCCCCCCTTCGTGGGAGTTTCGGCGATGGCCGTTAATGCCGATGAAATAATCAACGACCCCGCCGCAGAGAAGATTAATTTCAAGAGCTACCTTGCCGTAAGCTACGACACGCTCCAGGGGAAAAGCATGAGCGAATACCTGCAAACCGTTAAGGACGAACTGCAGAAAATGATTTCAGGCGTCGTCTTCGTGAACGAACAGGACACGACGATAAACAGCCGTTCCGCCCGCGCAATGGAGGTGGAATTAACCCAACAGGGAATAGATTTCAAAATTCTGATGGTGGCGATTAAAGGAGAAGGAGAAGACGTTTGGGTGATGTCTTTTAACACAATCAAAAGCAGTTGGGATGAAAATAAAGAAGCTTTTTCCGATATCGCCAAAAGCTTCAGCTTGAAGATATAGCCGAATTTTCCCCGAGAAACCTTTACACTGATTGAAAGGCCTCCCGCAGATATGAAAAAAATACTTCTTATATTGTTCATCGTCGCTTTATTGGCTGCGGCGGCGTTTTTCTTCTTTTCGGAAGAAGACAGTGATGATATTCCGAATAAATGCGCCGATGGAACTCTTTATGGCCAATGTTCCGCCAATAAGCCGCTGTATTGCGACAACGGCAACTTAACGGAAAATTGCAGCGCCTGCGGCTGTTCTCCGGAGAAGGGATGTCAGCCAGACGGAAGTTGTGCCATAGAAACCATAGAAACCTACGAAGTTCCGGTTCTTAACGTAAGCTATATCCCGGTTATAGACGGAAAAGTGGATATTACCCAAACCGGCGACTGGAAAAACCCGGATATAAGCGCCCTAAGAACGAATATCGGCAATCTGACCGAGCGGCTCGTAAACGCCTTGAATAAAGGCAGCAGATACCACGGCTATAAAGACATGAGCGCCGTCCCCTCCCTCAATTACACCGTTCTCGAGAATAAGGAATTCATGGAATCGGTGCCGGCGCTTTATCCAACCAACACTCCCGCCGACCATAAAAAAATATTAACCGGCCTCGATGTTTGCGATTACGTTCAAAATAAGGGAGTCAAAGAAGTCTGGCTCTGGATTTACCATACCGATAAAATGTACCCCGTTGAATCATTTATGACCGGACCTTTCGGCTCGTTCGGCAACGGCTTCATGGACCTGCCGAAGTGCGCCAAAAGCTATACGGTTTACGACTATAACACCGGCCGGGCGGTCACCATGGCGCTCGAAAACCACACCCACCACATAGAACATGTTCTTTATAACATCGAGGACCGGGATACGACTCCCCACGACAAGTGGAATGAACTGCTGTTTTGGGGAAATTTTGTCGGTAGCGATTTTTCGCACAAAATAATCAATCCCGGCTGCGGCTGGACGCATTATCCCCCGAACGGAGAAAGAGATTATGACTGGTATAACCAAAGAGAGGTTTTGTCGGACTGCGAAGACTGGAAACCGGACGGCACGGGCCAGAAAAAATTGACGAGTTGCCATACGTGGAGCGGGAGCGTTTGTCTTGACGATGAAGGGTATGTTTTCAAAATTTGGTGGATGCAAAATATTCCGGGCAGAAACAACGAACTATCTTACCAAGGGAGGCTTTTGAGGAATTGGTGGGATTTTATAGGAGATTTTGATAAGGCGATGCAAATCGGCAAGAGCTTAACTTACTGATTAAATGTTGATTGACGACATAAAAATCAAAGTGGCGGCGGGGAACGGCGGAAGAGGGGCGGTGGCTTTTAACAGAAACCTGATGAGCTTAGGCCCGACCGGCGGCATGGGCGGTGCAGGCGGGAGTATTTACGCGGAAGGCGTGTCCGACATAAACGCCTTGGGACAATTCCGCTTCAAAAAGGAATTCAAAGCCGAAAACGGACTTGACGGGCGCGGGCAATTTCGCGACGGCCATGACGGCAAAGACCTGGTTTTAAAAATCCCGATTGGGACATGTATTCACAACCTCACCCGCGGTACCGAAGTTTCCGTAGAAAAGACCGGCGAGCGGATTCTTTTGACCCAAGGCGGGTTGGGCGGTCGAGGTAACTTTCATTTCCGCTCTTCGCGCAACACTTCCCCTACCGAATCAAGGCCGGGTTCTTCGGGAGAAAGTTTTGAAATAAGGTTCGAACTCAAGCTCATCGCGGATGTCGGCTTCGTGGGCCTGCCGAACGTCGGGAAGTCCAGCTTGCTAAACGTTCTCACTAACGCGAGGAGCAAGGTGGCCAATTATCCTTTCACCACTCTTGAACCGAATTTGGGAGCTTACTACGAGCTCATTCTTGCCGATATCCCGGGGCTTATTGAGGGCTCGTCAACCGGCCGCGGCCTTGGAATAAAATTTCTCCGCCACATAGAGCGCACCCGCATCCTTTTCCACTTTATTTCAGTCGAATCCCCCACCCCCGTAAAAGATTACAGGACAATACGCAAGGAACTGGGACTCTACAAAAAAGCGCTTCTCGAAAAACCGGAGTGGATATTCCTCACCAAGAGCGACCTGGCAACGGAACCGGAACTGAAGAAAAAAATGGCGGCGCTCAAGAAACTGGCAAAAAGCGTAACTGCGGTATCCATAATCGACGACGCGAGCATAAAAAAGGTAGAAAAAATCTTAAACGACATTAAGAAAGAGAAGTAATCCTTACCGGCGCTTACGGAGAGCAGAACGGCTGGAAATAAAGCGGCAACCGGTTTAAACTGAAAACGTTATGGAGGAGGCGGTAATTACAAAAAGGAACCCCATTGTCCTAATCCGGTTTTTTGCCGCTATTGAAATCGCCGCTTTTGCTCTGTACTTTTTCGGCACTTTTTTGGACGAGTACAAGCAGTTAATTTACGACTTTTTGCCTTTCTCCGGATCGTTTTCCTACACCGCCTTCAAATTCCCCTTCCTTTCCATTCTCCAGTTTTTGATTACGGTCTACGCCTTCCTCCGGTGGTATTACGAGGTTTATACCGTAAAACCCGAAGGAATATCCCACCAATGGGGGGTTTTATTCCGAAAGGAGGAAACAATACCGGTCAATAAATCATCCGAGATTACAATTTCGGCCGGACCGCTCGGTAAAATACTCCGATACGGGAACATAAAAATAAAAAACAAATCCGCGGGCAGTATGACCATCGCCGACGTCTCGAGACCGGAGAGCATCCTGAAAACAATCAAGCTTTATCTCAACCCAGCCGCCGTTTTCTCCCTGCCCGACGTAAGCCGGCTCCTTACGGAACCCGAACACGAGCAATTGGAATTCAAATCGTCTTTCCGATTCGACCATAAAACCGGCAACGTAAACCGAGAATTGGAAAAAACAGTGATGAAAACAGTCGCCGCTTTCTTAAACTCCAAAGGCGGCCATATCGTCATCGGCGTCGACGACGGAAGAAAGCCAATTGGGCTTGCCAAGGATTACAAAACCCTGTCAAAGGAAAACAAAGACGCTTTTGAAAACCACTTCACGAACATTTTCAACAGCATGATTGGGCCGGAATTCCGCCATAAGGTAAACGTTTCTTTCCACAACCTCGACGATAACGAAATCTGCGTCATTCAGGCGGTTGCGAGCGAGAGGCCGGTTTATCTGAAAAGCGACGATAACGAGTATTTCTATATTCGCACCGGCAACGCTTCAACCGCCCTTAAATTGAGCGAAATCGAAGAGTATCACCACGCCCGGTTCAAACCGCGGTCCGAAAAAAGCTAATGCGCTTAATTTTGATTTCGGCAGTACTCCTCGTTGGCGTTGCTCTCGCCGTTGTTTTTATCGTGCTCCCGGCAAAAAACGAGGTTTCTCTCGTTCCGCCCGAGCCAACCGCTTCGCTCTCATCACCCGCCCCGGACATTCTGCCTGAACCGGAAGAAGAACCGCCGGCAACCGCGGAGATTTTGAACACCAAAATCCAGACCGGTGAAACCCTGATAGTGGAGTTAAGTGAAAAACCGAACAAGATTTTATTTGACGGCAAAGAAATAAGCTCCTTCCCTTACCAAGAAAGTTTCCGCGCTCTAATCCCCTTTGCGCTCGGCACGAAAACCGGCATTCATAATCTGTCAGCGGAGTTTACGACGAGTCCCACAATCCAGAAAACCATCGCCATCCTCGCCAAAGTCCAGCAAATAATCGTTTTTCCTCCCCCGCCGGAACTCGGGATGACTGATAAACAAATTGTCCAAAACCTTTCCGTTTCCAATACCGATTTGAGAAAAATAGTCGCCGAAGTAGAGGAAATCACCCGATTCGATAAACCTTTCAACCTGCCCGTAGGCGAAGAATTCGTCATCTCCAGTCCTTTCGGTGAAATCCGGAAAACCGGCGAGGAAGAAATCGTCCACCTGGGCGTTGATTTCGACGTTCCCAAAGGGACGGCGATTCACGCCATAAACGACGGAACGGTCAAAAACGCTTATCTTGATTCGATCTACGGCAATTCCGTAATCGTTGACCACGGGCGCGGCATCTATTCCCTTTATCTCCACCTAAATTCAATGAGCGTGGAGTCCGGCGATGCGATTGAAAAAGGAGAAACGTTGGGCTTCGCCGGCAGCTCAGGCCTGTCGAGCGCACCGCATCTTCATCTTTCGGTAAAAATTAACGGCGTTTCTATTGACCCGATTCAGTTCATCGAAACGTTCAAATAAAACATTCTAACATTCTATAGAATGTTAGAATGTTTTATTTAGCTTGACACGCTCAAGTTTATATTTCATACTTTAAGCGCTCCTAAACAAATTAACACGAACCTCGACTACGGAGGTGGAACGTGCTCTACGCCGTACTGCAGGTCTGGGGAGGTACGTTCTACTTCCTCAACAAGGTCTTCTTGTCCCGCGCCGAGCGGGCCAAGAACGACGAGACGGAGCGGATCTGGAGAATCTGGTGCTGGACCGTGTATCTCATCGGCCTGCCCGGTTACTTCCTGGTCTTCCTCCTGCAGGACAACTTCATCGCCGCCGGCGCGGAAATCGGCGGCGGGCCCGCGATGGCTCTCGGCTTCGTCCTCGCTCTGTGGGGACACAGAAAGAAGCCCGCGTGGGTCGACGTCCTCGACATATTCTCGATAGCAGTCGCCGCTGCCGCCGGCATGGTCTACAGCGTGCACCTGATCGGGGGAATCACAACCTTCAACCAGGTCCTGGAATTCTTCATGGTAGCGGGCTTCCTCGCAGGAACCGTGCTACTCGCGAAGAAGAATCCGAAAGGCTACCTGTGGTTCCTGCTTATGAATGGGACGAACGCAGTCCTTCAAAGCAGAGAGGAAGCGTACTTCCTGGTAGTCCTGCAAATCGTTTCGATGGGGCTCGTCCTCGACGCCTACCTCGTGCAGAGGCGCAAGGCGCGGGCCCGGCACGCGAGCATCAACAGCCCTGTCTCTTAGGAGGCGGGGCTGGTTCGTTTCTATACGAAACTTGCCGAGCTGCCACTCAAGTGGTAAATTTTAGATATGCCCAGTACAATTACGCCGCTTGCCCCGTACAATTCGGGGAATTATACGGGGCATATCATTGAACCAGGGATTAAAGTTATGTTATATCTTCAGCAAAGGTCATTATTTTCAGATTTATCTTCGTCATTCGAAAGAATGGCGGTGTAATTGTACTGGGTATGACAAATAAAAAAATAATCGGTTGCGCGTTTTTGAACGCGCTCGTCGCGGCGGCTTACGTAATGCTTATCGCGCTCTTTATGACGAACGTCGAGACAATTGTCGGGCCGGAGACGGGAATACTCGGCCCCACTGCGTTTCTCCTTACCTTCGTCATCTCGGCAGCGGTGATGGGCGTGGTAGTTTTCGGCCGGCCGGTCATCTGGTACCTCGACGGGCGCAAGCAGGAAGCAATCCAACTGGTTTTATACACCATCGTTTCCCTCATAATCATCGTGCTTATTGTGTTTATATCGCTTGCGTTTGGTTATTGATGAGTTTTCCACAGGACCCTTGACGAATTAGTATTTACCAATTACCATAAATAACGATATGATCACTGCCTCTGCTTTCGGGCAAGGGCAGTTTTGTTTTTATGTGATATAATTCGCATAATGGAAAGTGAATTGGAGCAGCAGATAACATATACAACACCGCTAATAACAGTTTTATGAACGAGGACATCTTTCATCTGGGCATTAAAGCCTTGATTTTCAATAAGGAAGGCAAGGTCCTTCTTCTTAAAGTAAATCTGGAGGAACTGAGAGGTCATAACGGCGAACCTTATTGGGACATTCCGGGCGGACGCATCAGGAAAAACGACAATGTTGAGAATACCTTGCGCCGCGAAGTAATTGAAGAAACCGGACTTGAAATATCCAGGTTCGAGCCGTTTACGATGGTCGTGTCGAACATCCGTATTCCGCAGAGCGACGGAAGCGACGTCGGCCTCGTGCTGTCCGTCTTTAAGTGTTCCGCCGAAAACACCGATGGGATAATCTTGAGCAAGGAGCATACGGATTACAAATGGTTTCCGAAAGAAGAAGCCGGTAAGTTACTTTCCGTGAAATACCCGAAGGAATTTACAGAGAAAATACACTAAATGAAACGCGTAATCATAGTTCATGGGTGGGACGGGTATCCGGAAGAAGGATGGTTTCCGTGGCTCAAAAATGAGTTGGAAAAGAAAGGTTTTGAGGTTCTCGTACCGCAACTCCCCCAACCCAAAATCCCAAGAATAGAAAACTGGGTGCCGAAATTAGCGGAGACAGTCGGCACGCCGGACGAAAACACCTATCTCGTGGGCCACAGTATGGGCTGCCAGACAATTGCCCGTTACCTAGAGGCGCTGCCGGAAGGAGTAAAAATCGGCGGGGCCGTTTTTGTCGGCGGATTTTTCAAACGGCTCACCGGCATTAACGGCGAAGAAGAGCAAGAAGTCGTCGATCACTGGCTCAAGACACCACTCGATTTACAAAAAGTAAAATCGCATCTCTTAGGAAGCATCGCCATTTTCTCGGATAACGATTATTACGTCCCTCTTGATAACGCCGATGATTTCCGCGACAAACTCGGCTCGGAAGTTATAATCAAGATAGGGATGGGTCATTTTAGCGGAGTGAGAGATAAAACATTCGAACTGCCGATAGCGCTCGAGAGTATCCTAAAATTAGCCGGACAATAAAATGCTTCCCAAAAAATTCATTCTGTTCCTTCTGGTAATCCTTGCGGTAGCGATGGTGATTTACGCCGCTTTCTTAGGCATTAGTATTCTTTTCAGCTATATCTAAATTACAAAATGAGAAATGTAACTCTTTGTTTTTTGATGAATGGGGATAAAATTTGCCTCGCTATGAAAAAACGCGGCTTCGGCGAGGGAAAGTGGAACGGCGTGGGCGGGAAAGTGCACGACAACGAGACCGTAGAGGAAGCGGCTGTCCGGGAGCTGAAAGAAGAAATCGGAGCGGAAACGAGCGTCCACGAACTTCAAAACGCCGGAAACATAAAGTTTCTTTTCAACGAACACCCCGACTGGAGCCAGCACATGCACATATTTCTCGTCAAAAATTGGGAAGGAGAACTTCGGGAATCCGACGAAATGCGCCCCGAGTGGTATGATAAAAACGAGCTGCCTTACGGGGAAATGTGGGTTGACGATTTTTATTGGCTTCCTTTGGTTCTCTCCGGCAAAAGAATAGAAGGAGAATGTTATTTCAAGGGCAAGGGAGGCGAAATAGACAAGTTCAACATCAAAGAAATTTAAATGCCTTTCATACTAAAATCCAAAAAACTATTCGAGATTTCCATCCGGAACTTAATATTCGGCGCCGAGGACAGCTAGGAACTCTTGGAAGAGGACAACCGTTTTTATTGTTTCACCACTTTCTCAATATCTTCAATTTCTTTCTTTACAAACCTCTCCGCATCGTCCAAGTCTTTTTTAAGTCGTTTAATGATTTTTTCCTCTTCTTCAGTAAGCTGACGTTTTGTTTTGATCTTTTCAAGCATTTTAATCTGCTCGCGAATATCTTCCTTTAACAAATTAAGGGCTTTATGAAGCGCCTGCTCCGCCTCACGAGCCTCCTTTTTCACCCTTTTTCTAAAGGTGACGAGTTTGTGCCAGCCGTACCAGATGAGAAATAGGAGGATAAATACAAGGGCGACAAGCGGCACTACCACCGCAAGGAAATCAATCGCCCAACCTCCTACGCGAAAGATTGCCGATTTTGCCACTACAATGGTTATTTTCTCGCTCAGCAAGCTCTTTGCGCCTCTATTATCGGTCACTTGAGCTTGAACATCATATGCCCCGCTTTCCAATTTTTTGGACCAAATAAAAGTGAAATCCCCGGATGAGTTGCTTTTGATTCTCCGCTCTGATGTTTTTTTATCTCCCTGGAACAAAAATAAATCTACATCGGAATCCGGATATGTTTCTCCTCCTATTTCCAGCAAATCCCCTTCCACGATATTCTTCTCGTACCTCGTAATTTGGGGGGATTCTAAAGCCAAAATCTCAAATTCTTCTGCCGCAGTTGAGGTATTTCCTGCTTTATCATATGCCTGTACCACAACAGTATTCTTGCCCGGATCTTGCGGGGGCAATGAGTAAGGGTTAGATAAAATAAGGTTAGGATCAACTTCAAAGAAATCTCCGCTTCCGATTTTTATTTTGTAATAACGGATGCCGGAGAGTGCATCAGTAGTATTGAAATTAATTATCGGGCTTGGATCAATAATTTCTTTGCCATGGACGAATTCTATAGAAAAGGGATCTGGCGGTTGAGTGTCAATTTGAAAACGGAAATGGGCAATGCCGCCCCAGCCATTCTTATTCTTAAATTGAGCGTGGAAGTACCAGATACCATCCTCAAAATCATCAACTTCTTTTGAAGTGATGGGCGGCGAATAAGTAACGGTGGGAGTTGCCTGGGGCAGTTGCCCGACAAGGAGGCGTACAGCTGTCACGTCTTCGGGAACGTCCCAGTTAAACACCGCTTTCGTTGCCTGATACCAATTCGAAGAATCGGGGTGAGTGGAAGAACGAACTTCGGGAGCAGCCGGCGCCCCGGCGACGGTTAAAGGAACAGCGGCTTCCGGCACCGAAGAAGGGATATTACCCAAGCTAAAACTGGCACTGCCAAGACCGGTAAGAATGTTGGTTCCCAAGCCGTCGTTTGCCAAAACCGAGCCGGAAGAAAAAGTGAGCGCCGCGGTGCCGGCCGCTTTTGTCCGAAAATTCAAAGTAATAATTTTCCCGGCGGAACCGGTAAAACCGGGGTTGGGAACAATCCCCTCAAAATTCACGGTTCCATTTTGATTGGAAGAAGCGGGTTCTTGAACCCAAAGCGTGATAATAGAACCGGTTTTGGAAATAGAAGCAACCTCCAGCTTATCTTGCGGGAAACTTACGACGCCGGAAGCGGCATTCATCGCCTGGTTGGCACTTGAGACATAAACACCTACCGAGAAATTACCGCCGACACCAGAAGCGCCGGTGGAAGGCACAAAATATAAAGTGGCGGCTTGAACGGTTTCAAGGCCAACCCCAAAAGCGAACAGGGTAAAAACCGCCGCTAAAATTATTTTTTTCGCCATAAAAATTTTACGCCTAAAAGGACTACCAAATCTAGAATTATAATCATTATAATCCAAGGAAGACTGTTCTCGTACCAAGTAAGTGGATAAGTCGGGGCAAGTTCGGTAACCTGTTCATTGCCTCGTTTATCAATGGCCTTCACGTAAATATGGCTCTTCAGATTTTGGTCTTTAAGAAGATAAGGGCTTTCCGCAATTGTCCAAAATCTAAAGTCCAAAAGGGTCCGTTTTTCCAGGACTTCGTAGCGTTCGATCCCCGATTCTTTATCTTGAGTATTAAAAATCAGAAACCAGCGACCGTTAAAAACTGCCGGCTCGGATGTAATGAGTGGCGTAAATCCCTGAGGCGACTCATTGTCGGGTAAGAACTCTTCTTTGCCGCCGGGTTTGGAATCATCTTCGCTTATGGTCAATGCCAGAGTTGAAACAGTAAGTTCGGCGGGCGTACCTTCACCGTCATGAAGGAGAGCACGAACGTTGCCAAAACCAACCTGTGCCGTTCCGGCTTTCTTTCCCTTAAAGACAACACTGAACAGGCGGGCGGGTTGGGAACCGAAAGGAGAAAGAACGTTGCCGAAACCGCCCGGAGTGATGCCGCTCCACTTGATACGATTATCGGTTTCATCAAAATGAGGTTTTTCGAGCCAAAAAGTGATAACCGAGTCGCGTTCAAAAACACCGACTACACTAATGAGCTCGGCCGAAAAAGTAAGTTCGCCTTCAACTGCGTTTAGCGTTTCATCTCCGACATCGGCAAGAACGTCAACCAACACCTGCTCGCCGAGCGAAATTTCAGGAGCAGCAGTTTTTAAATATAATTCAACCGCAAATACTTGATGAAAATAAAACAAGCCGATTGCCAAAACGAAAAATTTTAATGCGTTTTTCATAATTAACCGGTAAAGTGGAAAGCCATGATGCTAAAGTCAATCAAATCCACTTTGCTGTCCCCGTTTAAGTCGACATTGGCCGGCGGTGAGGGTCGTTTATACCAATAAGCAATAATGGAGAAATCAACGATGTTTACCCGCTTATCGTTGTTTAAATCCCCCTTGAGGGCGGTGGCCGCTTTGGCAACGTTTCTCGTGCCAACCAGAAAGCTGATGCTCTTGGAAAACGAACTGACTTCCCCACCCCAAGCGGACTTGGAACGGGTAAAGTGCTGTTCCGGAGTAAGGGATGAGGTATCAAAATTATAGAGATAAACGCCGTCTTTGGCAGCCTTGGTTTTTATAAAAACTTCTTCTTCGGAGGCGACGCCGATAGTAATTTCACTGTCGGGAGAGGTTTGGCCAAAAATGGCGATGTCGTCCCCGCGTTTTACTCCACTCTTATCAACATCAATGGTCGGTACAGTGAAAATTCCGGATATATTATTGGTAGCGCCGGCGGTAATGCTTATCGGAAAAGTGAGAAGGCCCGACCGGTTCCCTTTATTATCTTCGCCGTAAATACTAAAAATGTAATTGCCGGCGGCAAGACCGGAAAGCGATATTTGGAAAGACGCATCCGAAAGAGCCACGGTTGTTGCCGCCACTTGAGCGTCTTTCAGAAGAGTAACTATGCTTTTGGGGTAGGCCCGACCCCTGAAATTAACAACGGTTTGAACAGGGCCACTGTCTCCACCTCCTCCGCCGCCGCCTCCACCGCCACCCGGCGGTGTCGGGGACGAATCAGTTTCGTTATTATCGGAGAACGACGAACAACCGGGGTCGGTTGGATAATCAATTTTGCCGTCGCTATCGTTATCAACGCCGTCCGAGCATTGAGTGGTAATAACTTCAAGAGCAGGGGCGGTATTAGCGGCCGAGACCTGAACCGCCAAGAATAAAATCAAAAGCAAAATTATCCCTCTACCCCAAGTTCTCCCTTCATCAACCATGATATTTTCTTCTGAAAAGAATTTTTGCCGCCAAGCCGATTCCAAAAACGGCGACGGCAATAATGAGAAAGGTTAGAAGACCAAACTTTTTCTCAACAACGTTAAAAACCGTTTTTACCTCTCCCGCTACGCTCCCGCTCTTGTAAATTTTTGCTTCCGCCCAGTACTCCCCAAGACCAAGCTCCAAATCCAAGGGGAACTCCACCACAAATTTCTTTGTCTTGAAAGGCGGGACCTCGGGCAATTTTTCGGTCTGACCGAAACCCAACCGGACATTGCCCAATTTATCCAAAACATCAATCGTCGCCCGCTCGGCTGAAACCGGCACATTACCGGTGTTCTCCATCGTAACCACTATAGCCGGCGGGTCGCCTTCTTTAACATCCAAAATATCCATATGTTCTATCCGAAAATCTTTGATAACGCCTTCACCGACGGTTATATTTAAATTCACGCCGGCCGCGACCGTTATCGTTACCTGCTGGTCCCCCTTTCCCTTCTCCGAAGGCGGCAGAGTATTAAAAACCACAGAGCCGTTGTAAATGTTCAAATCGGCATCCTCGGGAACGCTAATCACGACCTTCACCGGAAACTGGTGAACACCGGCCGGAATCACAAAATTAAAGCCGACATCGAGCGTAACCCAATCTTTTATTTCATCCGGCAATCTTAGAGTTGCCTCAACCGGTAAATCCGCTTCCACATTAGCCCTAATCAAAAAAACGGTCGCTTCATATTGCGAGCCCTTTAAAAGTTTGTCGGCGCTTATCGCCGGCGGAGAAACACCAAAAGCACTTACAAACTGCGGACTAAGTAAAGATAAAAGAACGAGAATAAGAAACGCCTGCTTGCCATAATCCATAAAACATATTGTACCTCTTTACTCTACTGCGCTTCAATAGTAGTCGTTCCGTTGTAAGTCCCCGCGGCCTGCCCGCCCGGAACCTGGATTGCCCAGTAATCATTCTGCGTCGAGGGCGTACCGGTAGCCGTGCCTTTGGTGATGTTCAACTCCCGACGAGTGGCAACGCCGCTCAACGCGTAATCCATATAATCCCATTCTTCGCTGGTAGAGGTTGAATACTTCTGCTGGCTCATAGCAATCGAATTTCCGCTGGACTCAAGATTAACACCGGAGAAATTGGCATCAGTGGAATTGTAGTTACCAGTATTTGTCACCGTCACCGTTTTTATAGACGAAGTTGCACTGGCGGCAAGAGCCCCGTAATTAATATCGCCGGTAACGTCGATGGCAAGTGCCGTGCTCAACTCCGGCGGCGAAGCGTCGGTATTGGTTGACGAAGCATTGGAAGAATCAATTGCTTTTACCGTTGCTTGCCAGGTGTCACCGGAGTTTGAGGAACTGGCATCGGTCGCCTCGGCAATGTACCAAACTTGAACCGTGCCGGAAGCATCGCCCTCCGTATCGACACCGCCAGCGCAAGTGTTACCAACTTCAGTAAGAGGAACATTTACGTAACAATTGCCCCAGTCCTGGGGACAGCTCGCCCCCAGCGAGGAGCGGTAAAGTGTTGCCGTTGTCGTACCATTCGCAAAAACTTCGTCACAGCCGTTCGAGTCGGTGACAGTGGCGGTAATCGTTACGCTGGTTGTGCCATTTTCGGTAACAACGATAGGGCTGGGGTCAATGTTAACGGCCGAAACCGCCGGCGCCGCGTTACCGACCTCAACCGATGGAATCGTGGTGTCCGCATAAGCCACAAAAAAACCGCCCCCAATTATAAGACCGGCAAAAACAAGTGACACAACGTAAGCTCTTAACAAAGTGATCATCTTTAGTAATAATACCAAATCTGTTTGATAGAGTGTGTGGATAACTCTGACTATTATTGGGCTTCAATAGTAGTCGTTCCATTATAGGTCCCCGCCGGTGTACCGTTTGGAACCTGAATTGCCCAATAATTATTCTGCGTTGAGGGTGTACCGGTGGCCGTGCCTTTTGTAACATTCAGCTCTCGACGGGTAGCGCTACCGTCCAATGTGTAATCCATGTAATCCCAATACTCGTTAGTGGTAGTGGAATATTTTTGCGAACCCACGACAATGGAGTTTCCGCCGGACTCAAGACCAACGCCGGAAAAATTTGCATCAGTTGAGTTGAAATTGCCGGTATTGGTTATCGTTACCGTCTGAGTTGTTGAAGTAGCGGTTGGATTAACCGTCCCGTAGTTAATTGAACCGGTAATGTCTACCGCAAGAAGAGTGCTTAATTCCGGCGGCGAAGAGTCGGTATTGGTTGACGAAGCATTGGAAGAATCAATCGCTTTTACCGTTGCTTGCCAGGTGTCGCCAGAATAAGACGAGCTGGCGTCCGTCGCCTCGGCGATATACCAAACTTCAACCGTGCCGGAGGCGTCGCCAGCCGTATCCACGCCGCCAATGCAGGTGTTATCAACTTCGGTAAGGGCTATGCTAACGTAACAATTGTTCCAGTTCTGCGAACAGCTTGCGCCCAACGAAGAACGATAAAGCGTCGCTGTCGTCGTACCGGTGTCAAAAACTTCGTCACAACCGTCGTCGTCGGTAACCGTGGCGGTAATCGTCACAGTCGTTGTACCGTTCTCGGTTAAAACTATCGGGGAGGGAGAAGTATCGACGCTGGAAACAACGGGAGTAGAATTAACGGGCGCCGGCGTCAAATCAAGACTATTAACGTAGTTGAAAGTCAGACCCTCGGTCCCGTCATTGCGCCAGATAACCCCGAAACGGTTGCCCATCATACCTGCCCAATTCTGGCGGAAATTGCCGGTAGATTCGGAATACGCCGTATCGCCGGCGCTCCAATTCGCGCCGCCGTCCGTGGATTTTGTGTAATAAATTCCGACGGTCGTGCCGAGCGTTTCCAAACCGTCTCGCTTCCCGGCGTACGAAACATAAATATCGTCGGTGTTTTGGTCAATGAACACTGATGGATAGTAGTTGTCATCAATGTTAGTTGTTATATCAGTTAATGCAGTAACCGAACCCGTGCCATTGATATCCCACATTTCAAAATCCGTCGCAGCATTGTCAATTTGCGAGTGGGTTGCGGCAATCAAATGTCCATCGCTTTGCCTTATGGAACCGCCATATCCCCCTTCTCCGGTACCGAGAGTAGTCTCGTCAGTAAAAGGAATGGTTGTTGCGGATTCAGACCAGCTGTTCGCCGAGTCGTCGTTTGTTTTAAGGGTAAGCAGTTCGGCTGAGATATCATCATAGAGCATCCAGATATCTTGAGTATCAGTTTCATTGCCTGGGAAAAGAATCCCTTGATCACCGCAGGCCTCTTGCGGAGTGGCACGGGTGAGGTCCCAGGTGGCTCCGCTGTCGATGGAGCGACCAAATTCACATTCTGCCGCGGCATCAACTGTGCCCACGACGTACAGATTGCCGCCGCGGGCTTTGGTGCCACTAATAAAATTTGCGCGATTTGAAACGGCATCAGTACTGGAAAAAACCTGGCGCATCGCACCGAACGAATCATTACTGGTATCGAGCGCCCTGTATTCAATGTCGTCGAGGTCGATTTGAGACCACCAAATATGGATTGTGGTCCCGTTGTCGCCCGGCGTCCATTTGTCATACCAAACGTCAAACGCAAGCGCGGTGATGGTAGTGTCAGTATCTATTTCAGCCACCGCAGCACTCCAACTTGATCCGCCATTTGTGGTCTTCGCGTATTTAAAATCGTTGTCGCTGTCTATATAGAAGAAATAGCCGATAAGGGCGCTCGTCCAGACGAGCGCGCGTGGAGCTTGAAAACCGGCGATGGGGGTGGTATCACCGGTATCAACAGTGATGTCCGCCGCCTGCGCTTCCTGAATTTTCGGCGGAATCGGCGGCTTTTGCCAAATCCTCGGCCAGCCGACAAAAGTCCAAGTTAAAATCAAAAAAGCCGTAAGGAAAACTGCCCAGATTTTTACGAATCCGTTCACCCCGTTAGAAGTCATGGGCAAAAAAGAATTTTAAGCGGTTTTTGAGATATCTCCGACCCATGCCTGACTTGAGATATTTTTCTCTGGCTCGGGCATCTTTTTGGTTCTTACTCATTTCGCAGTATATCAATTTCCAAGGCGTTCCGTGTTTTGTTGATTGGTTCTTGCCTGCATTATGCCTTAAAATTCTTTTTTGCAAATCCTTCGTGGAGCCGATATACCATTCCCCGGTCTTTTCACTCATCAGGACATAAACATACCACCAGTGACTTCTAACGGGGTTCATTGCCTAAATTATAACAAACAAAGTTCTCTATTTGGTGCGGGATACGGGAATCGAATTAAACAAATGTGCTCGGCCCCGCATAAATTTTGCTTTGTTTTGGTGCGAGATACCGGGATCGAACCGGTGTCCCTAGCTTGGGAAGCTAGTGTACTACCACTATACTAATCTCGCAAAATTTAACGGGACCGCCTACTCGGTCGCCGTTTTGTTAGGAACGATAATTATCAATCCTTCTCCCTGCTCCCGATAATTAAACTGGGATTTGATTTCTTTCAAGAGATTCTCGGGATTCGCGAAATACTCTATCCGGGAAGTAAGTTCCCGGTTTTCTTTTTCAAGCTTCTGAAACTCGCTTCTCAACCCCGCCACTTCTCTTCCTAAAACGCTCTTTTCTCTTATTAGGCTGTAAATTCCCAAACCCAAAACGACAATAATAACGGCAATGATTATTATCCTCCACCAGTTCACCCCGTTAGAAGTTTGTATTTATGAGACCTTTGCATTGATTCTGAATAGGTTTGTTTCTTTTTCTTTTCCCCGCTTGTTCCAAGCAAAAGATTTTACCCCTAAAATCTTTTGCCAAGAACTTCTAACGGGGTTCATCTCCTTAATTATAAAGACAAATCCCCTATTTCTTCAACAATTCGCGGAAAACTGAGGGTGGAATTCTCGCTTCTCCCCTTTCCTTAAGGCGTTTCTTGCCTTTTTTCTGCTTGGCCCAAAGTTTCATTTTCCGGGTTCTGTCACCACCGTATAAATAACCCGTCACGTCTTTTTTCAGAGCCGGGATGTCCTCTCTCGCGATTATTCTCCCCGAAGCGGCGGCTTGAATGGCCTGGGCGAACTGCCGGCGCGGCAAAAGCTCCTTCAGGCGCTTGACCATTACCCTCGCCTCCATTTCGTAAGTCGCCTTCGGCAGGAAACGGGACAAGCCCGGGATTTGTTCTCCCGCCGCCAAAAAATCCACCTTCACGATATCAGCTTTTTTGTACTCGGCAAATTCGTAACTGAAAGAGGCGTAGCCTTCGGTCAGAGATTTCAATTTGTCGTCAAAATCACTGATAAGCTCGGCGAGCGGCATCTCGGCCGTTATTTTTGCCCTATCCTGAAAGTTGGAATTTTGAATATCGGAGAGCCGGAACATCTTGGCTAACGGAAAAAGGCCGTTCAGATAATCAGGCGGAACGATTATCTCGATTTTCACCATCGGTTCCCAGATTTCTTCGAATTCCGCGGGCAAATCATCCGGTTTCACTATTTCCTTGAATTTACCCTTGGTCTTCACTTTATAGACAACCGAAGGAAAAGTATTCGTCGTTTCAACGCCGAATTCGCGCTTGAGGCGCTCGGCCGTAATTTCAAAATGAAGCCGGCCCAAAAACCCGACTTTAAACCCCCGGCCGAGAACCTCGTTTTGGTCCGGTTCCACGGTAAGGGCGGAATCGTTCAATTTCAGCTTTTGCAGGCCCTTCTGGAGGAATTCGTAATCATTGGCGTCTTCCGGATAAAAGGAAACGAAAACGACGGGTTTGGGCTCTTTGTAACCAGTCAATGCCGGACCGCCGTTCGTAACCGTGTCGCCGATTTTAATTTTCTCGGGGTCTTTGATGCCGGTCGCAACATAGCCGACCTCGCCGGCCAAGAGTTCCTTTGCCGCTTTCAACTCCGGTATGAAATAACCCAATTCTTTTATTTTTGTTTTCACGCCCCCCGCAATCAAATTAATAACGTCGTAAACCGCCAATTTTCCGTCAAAGATTCTTACCGAAGCAATAGCACCCTTGTGTTCGTCGTAGAAGGAATCAAAAATCAATCCCCGGCTGAAATCAAAGTTTTTGATTTTCGGCGGCGGCACCTTTTCTATAACGGCATCCAGAAGCTCTTCTACTCCCCGCCCCGTTTTCCCGGAGACGAGAAAAATTTCGCTCTCCGGAACTTCCAAAAGCTCGGCCGTTTCTTTTACGACTTTTCTCAACCGGTCGTCGTTTTTGTCCTTGAATAAATCAACTTTGTTTACGGCGCCGATCAAGGTAAGCCCGGCTGCCTTCGCCGACCGGAAATTGGCAAGCGTCTGAGCCTGAATCCCCTGAATCGCGTCAATCAATAAAATCGCGCCCTCAACCGCCTGAAGAGCCCGGGAAACTTCATAACCGAAATCGGAATGACCGGGAGTGTCAATTAGATTCAAAACGTACGACTCGCCGCCCGAAACATACGACATCCGGACGGGAGCCATTTTTATCGTAATGCCGCGCTCGCGCTCGAGCTCCAGCTGGTCGAGGTATTGCGCTTTCATTCGCCGCGCCTCGATCGTACCCGTTACCTCCAAAAAACGGTCGGCCAAGGTTGATTTGCCGTGGTCGATATGGGCAATTACGCAAAAGTTTCTGATATTGCTGATCATTTAACAAGCGTCAAATCCAAAACAATCCTGCTATCCGGGTCGGCATCTTCGTAAATAAACACGGGGCCTCCTGCTTCCGCCCACTGGTAGCCGAGCGGCGCGCCAATCGTCACTTTAAGGGAATTTTTCACGCCGGACTGGCGCTCGAATATGAATCGGAATTTCTTGTCCGGCACGGGCAGCGACTGGTTGTTGGACGACGTCTGATAGCGAAGATTCAGGGTTTCGCTCTCCCCGGCCGGAATCCTCCACCAGGCGGCAAAAACCGTTTTGCCGAAAGCGTCCATGCTCCAAGCGTTGTAATCGGTAAGGAGAACTTTGGTGCTCTCAATTTTGTCCAAGTCGGGATTAACGGCGTAACCGCCCTTGCTGTAATCCGGTTTGGCGTATTTCTTGACGTCGTTGCCTTTCAAGGAAACAATCGTCGAGCCGGGATTGGTAAAAATCTGGATGAAGTTCTGGTTTGTCGCCCGCCACCAGGAATCTTTCTCGTTCTCCCCGTTGTGGGTTCGAATAACCGAGAGGTCGGTAAATACGCCGCCCTCGGTATCGACATCCAGCCGGATTTCCACCGCTTCTTCGACAAAAGCATCGCTTTTGCCGCCGGCGATGTTCGCATTTACCACCGCGACATAACTTCCCCAAAAACTCGAAGGAAGGGAGTAAACCGAACCGTCAATGCCGATTGACTTCAGGAAAGATGTAAGCGAGGGAACGCGCGAGAAAACCATAATGTCTTTTTTGTCGAAATGATTGCGAAAAGCGTCAAAAATTTCCTGCTTTTGCCCTTCTTCCAAATTGTTCAATTTATCCAAGAGGAGCGGGGTAAGAACGCTTAAGATTTTCTTGGGGTTGCTGCCGACTTTCTTGTCGCGGCCGGTTTCCACTTCCCGCTGGATTTCGGAAAGAAAGTTGTCGCTCGTGATAGTGAGATTGTATTCTTCGAGCTCAACCGGCCCGATAACGTCAAGAATGGTTTCGATGAGCCGGATATTCAAGGCAATCGCCCCTTCGAATTTGATATCGTTTTCCTTGTAAATCTTCGAGCTTTCCAGAAAATCCATCACGGTTTCGGCCGAAGTCGGAAAATCGAAGAACCAGTTGGCGTCGCGGGCCGCCCAGTCGGTCGTAACCGCCTGAAGCGGCTCGGGCGGAATTACTTTCAAGTCGAAATTCATCGGGTGGTCCGGCCAGTAAATATCCTGAACTTCCAGGTTGGCCATCTGGCCATTTTTGACCGTAAGAACGCCATAACTGCCGATAAAGCCTCCGGCCGGCCGGATTTCCGCCGGATTGTGGAAAATAAGAAGAATGCGTTTCTCCTCATCCGAACCGAGGGTCTCGATCAAACCGTTCAAAAAACCGTCCAGGTTCTGCAAATCGGAACTATACCGCAGGTATTCGCCTCTTAAGAACTCGTCGGCGCCCGTAAAAATCGGGGAAACGTTTTTGAGGGATGCCGTCGTGTTCTTCATAAGTTCAATTTTACCGGTGATGTCGGTTATCAAACTTTTCATTTCCCCCAAACGGCTGAGGAACGTCGCGCCGTCGTTCTGGAAATAACCGAAACCGTTTTTCTGAAGGTCGCTTATCACCTCGGATAATTTCAGGAATCCTAAATTAAGGTCGGCGGTTTGACCCAAAAAAGTCCCCGCTTCCTTAAAGGCGGGAACGATGCTCCCCAAGGCGCCGATAAGCGTTCGGGACGAGGTCTTGTCTAAAACTTCGCTCAAGCGGGAAATTTCCTCAGTGTTTTCTTTGAGGAACGGACTTGCTTCATCGGGTTTGAAATCCTTAAGAGCTTGAACCGAAGCGATGAAGTTGTTGACGACCTGCTCGCCTCTCGCGAGAGCCACCGCCTTCACTTGCCTCAGATTGAAAACGGCAAAAACCGAAACGGCAAGAAGCGCGAAAACCACCAAAACCGTTCCCCATTTGAGAAATTTTCCGTAAGGATTAAAACTGGTGGGAACCTTCCTGGGGAGACGGGACAGATTTAACTCGGCAAGCCTAACATGATTGCGATAGCTGAAGCCCGGTTTTTTTACGTCAATAAGAATCGGTTCAACGTTTCTTACTGGCACGCTTTTTCTGCTTTTACTCATATCACACTTCGTATCCGTTTTCTTTCACTATTTTTTTGATTTCGTTCCTGAAAACTTCTTTCGAGAAGCGCTTGGCGGCTCTTACGATATGGGCCCGGTCGAAAGAAATCGCTTCGAAATCCCGGACCGCTTCCTGAAGGGCGGGCACGGACTGTTCGTTGAAAAGAAAACCGGTTTCTCTATGCTGCACGATCTCCCGACCGCCGCCCTGATTATAGGCAATAACCGGCGTGCCGCAAGACAAAGCTTCGGCCGCCACCAGCCCGAAATCCTCTATTTGGGGGAAAATTAGGGCTTTAGCGTCGCTGTAAACTCGCCGCAATTCATCGTCGCCCAAGAAAGGAATGAACTCTATATAGTTGGGGTCGGCAATTGCCCGAAGCTTATCGATTTCCGGACCCGAGCCCACGATTTTGAGCGGCTTTTTGAGCTTGTTAAACGCCCTGATTCCCAAGTCAAAACCCTTGTAGTAAAGAAGCCGGCCAACCATGAGGTAATAATCTTTTCTTGCCGCTTTCGGTTCGGGATAGAAAATCTTTTCGTCAACCGGCGGATAAACGACGACGGAATCGCGGCCGTAGTAAGAACGTATTTTTTCGGCGATATATTTCGAATTGGCGATGAAAAGATTGACGGAACGGCTGGCGCGCTTGTCCCATCCCCGAAGCCATTTGGCGATCGGGTGAAGAACGCTTTTATGGAGCGGCCAGGGCGAAATTTCCAGGTTTTTCAGATAGTCGATTTCCCAGGCGTAGCGAAGCGGGCTGTGGCAATAACTTATGTGAAAAGGCGCCCGGATGGGCATACCTTTGGCGTAACCGGCGGTTGAAGAAATAACGAGGTCGTAGTCCCCCACGCCCCGCACCGAGGAAACGGCAAGGGGCATCAAAGGAATAAAAGCCCGGTGTCTTGCCCTCACGAAAGGAATATCCAAGAAACTCGTTCTTTTAATGTTTTTCTTGAAAAATCCGAAGGTTTTTCTTTCGTCGTAAAGAAGGGTGTAAAGGTCGGCATTGGGGAAAATCTCAAGAAGGGCGATAAGGACCCTTTCCGCTCCCCCAAATTGATTCAAGTAGTCATGCAGAATAGCTACTCGCATTATTAAATTGTATCTCATACCAAGGAGTTTTTCATCTTTTTAATGATAAAAACTCCTTATGTGGTGGGATTATCTTTTCCGAAGAAACCCGTCGGAGGGAGATAAATAAATTACCGAGCGAGCCGCGTCAAACGAGCCAGGCCCCGCGAGCGAAAGCGAGATTGGGTGGCGAGTAGCGAGAGAGCGAGATAATTTATATCTCCCGGAGACTTTGGTTGATGAGGAGAAGACAATCTCACCAATCTACACCCCTGTAGGATCCGAAAAAAATATCCAAACTGTTTTCAATAAAATTTTCAAGTCCAGCCGAAACGATTGATGTTCAATGTAATAAAGGTCGAGCTCCAATTCTTTGTAATAAGGCAGGGCCGAGGCGCCGGAGACCTGCGAGAGGCCGGTCAATCCCGATTTTGCGAAATAAAGCTTCCTGAATTTGGGCGGATAGGTTTTTATTTCCTCCGGTTCGTGCGGCCGCGGCCCTACGAGCGAGAGTTCGCCTTTCAAAACGTTCAAAAACTGCGGGAACTCGTCCAGGCGGAATTTCCTCAAAAACTTCCCCACTCCCGTAAGGCGCGGGTCGTCTTTGATTTTAAAAAACGGGCCATCC
>JAZDPW010000006.1:0-3166 GCA_043797305.1 Candidatus Jorgensenbacteria bacterium | reverse complement strand
AACAATACCGAAACGCAAAATCGTAACCGGGCAAAACCCCTGATTATATTTCTGCCGTAAATTGGCTTCACTCACTAGTTTTGAAAGGGCGTATTCGGAAGTGTGATTGGCGATGTTTACAACCGACTCCTCTGTTTTCACTTCCTCGGCGGTGCAATTGTCATAGACCCATTCGGTGGAAGCGAAAATAAATTGCTTGGCCTTCCGCGCCATTGCGGCCTCCATCATATTTAAGGTGCCCAATACGTTCAAATCAAAAGCCGCATACGCATTATTTTTGCACATATTGTCATCGGACAAGCCCGCCAAATGAACTACGGCGTCAACTTCTTCCGGGATAGCCGAAGCAATGTCTTTGGAGCAGACATCAAACCCGCCTCTTATATCGGCGCCCACAACTTCAATCCCCTTTTCCTTGCATTGCGAAATAAGTTCACTGCCGATAAATCCGTCTGAACCTGTGACAAATAGTTTCACCCCGTTAGAAGTCATGGACAAAAAAGAATTTTAAACGATTTTTGAGATATCTTCGACCCATACCCGATTTGAGGTATTTTTCTCTGGCTCGAGCATCTTTTTGGTTTAGACTCATTTCACAATATATTAGTTTCCAGGGCACTCCGTGTTTTGTGGAAAGGTTTTTACCCTTGTTATGTCTTAAAATTCTTTTTTTCAAATCCTTCGTTGAGCCGATATACCATTTCTTGGTTTTCTTGCTCGTCAGGACATATACATACCAATACTGACTTCTAACGGGGTTCATAATTCACAAAATCAATCGCCGCCGGCAACCGTGAACGTTTCTCCGGTTATAAAATTGCCGGTCTCCGCCGCCAAAAACAAAACCATTCGGGCAATATCCTGCGGTTTACCCGCTCTCTTTAGAGGGACTAAATTTATTCTTTTTTGAAAATCCTCTTCCGAATAACCGGCGGTTCTGGTCCGCATCGGCGTATCTATAACGCCGCATCTTACCGTGTTAACCAAAATGTTATGCCCCGCCCCTTCTTTTGCAAAACCCAGCGTCAGGCTCTCGAGAGCGGCTTTGGCGGCGACATAATGCATGCTTTTGGCGCTGCCGCCGTACTTTACGTTAACAGAGCTTAAATTAACGATTCTTCCGCCGCCCCGCTCTTTCATATACGGAAAAACCTCTTTTATTAAATAGAACGGGGCTTTGACATTGAGGTCAAACGTATCCCGAAACGATTTCTCGTCCAGTTCAGAAAAGTGCTTATAGTCGTAAACTGCTCCGGCATTATTGACAAGAACGTCTATTCCTCCGAATTTCCCAACGAACAACTTTATTAGATTTCTTCCCTCTTCTTCGTTTTTCAAATCCGCCTGGAAGATTTCCGCTTCTCCGTTTTTGCCGCGTATCTCTTCGAGGAGCTTTACCGCTTCTTCTTTGTTTACGAAGTAATGCAAACCGAGACAAGCACCATGTTCGGCGAACAATTTTGCTATTTCCGAGCCCATGCCGCCGCTTGCGCCTGTTACGAGAACTCTTTTTCCTTTTGTGTCTTCAAACATCACTTTACCCTTTTAAGGTAACCGTTCTGGTTATGAGAGGAATAAAGTTTGTTAAACTCCCTGTCAATCTCGAAACTGTCGTTAGTTTTCAAAAATTCAACCACGGCGTCCCCGGGACCGTTGTCAACGTATATTTCTTTGGCTACACCGCGCTTGGCGAGTTCCGAAGCAATGGCGTCAAAAACCACAATGTAGCAACCAGGAATTACAAATTCTTGGTACAACTCCAGTTCCTTCAGAACGTGGGGTTTTGTGTGGTTCGAGTCAAGACAAACGATGACTTTGGAACCTTTCGGCACTCTCTTCCTTATGTCTCCGATAGTTTCTTCGGTAACGGAGCTTCTCTCAATTATCTCAATTCTCTTAAATAATGGGTGGGCTTCAAGAGCTTTCCGGTTGTGCTCTCTTATTTCAACATCCACGCCGATAACTTTTCCCTTGCCCAGAAGCTCGAGGAGTGACGCCTCAAATATCATTCCGCCGCCGTGGGCAATGCCGAGTTCAAGAATAAAGTCAGGCTTGATTTTGAAAATCAACTCCTGAAGAAGAACCAAATCTTCGGGCGTTTGAATGACCGGAATTCCCAACCAGTCAATTTCATAAGAGAGTTTGTTCTTCCCGCAAACGCTTGCCCATTCCATCCCGGCTTTTTCCAGCTCTTTTACATTCTTGTTTTTCTCCGTCAGGACATATTTCCGCAAAGAAGGAATGTTATCGTAATTATTCATAGGTATTATATTAGTTTTTTATTAAGGATTTCGCAACATCCAAAAGTCCCTGGCCCGGTTTCAATAAAATTGTCCTACAGCCGGCCGCCTCACCGGCCTCTAAATCGCGTTCATCGTCCCCGATGAAAACCGCCTTAGTCAAATCGAAATCATTTTCAAAAGCGGCTTCATACAAAAGGCCTGGTTTGGGCTTACGACAGTCACAACCGTCATTCCAGCCGTGCAAGCATTGATACAAGCCGTTTATGTCCGCTCCGTTTTTTTTCAGTTCCTCTTTCATTTTTTGGTTGATTTCATCAAGACTTTCTTTCGTCATCATACCTCTCGCAACCCCTGGCTGATTGGTAATCACATAAATCTCATAACCGTCGTCGCTTAGCATCTTTATTGCCTCAATCGAACCGGGCAAAAATTCAAATTCACTCCATGTCTTTATGTAATCGGCCTTGAGCGCTCTTTTGTTAATTACTCCGTCCCGGTCCAAAAGAACGATTTTTTTGCCGGACAGAAATTCGGCGGTTAAGGAAAGTCGGTCGGGAGAACTGATACTGTAATATCTATGGCAGGTCAAGTAACCAACAAGCTGTTTTTTGGCGATCAGCTTGGGTAATATTTCTTTTTCAAAAGAAAAATTATAATCCGGAGCGAGTTTCAAAACGTCCTTTTTCAAGATAAAAAAACCGATATCCACGCCGTTCAAGCCGGTTGCGGTTCTCGTTTTATCGTAAAACGCCACTAACCCGTTCTCGTCGACCCTGACGTTGTTCTTGGTAACGCCGTGCTTGTTGGTATAAACCGTTACAGTTGCCGGCATTTTGTGCTCCCTGTGAAATCGGCACAACTCCTTAAGACGGAGCGGCCAATAATTATCGCAGTACATCAAAAGAAATTCGTCTTTGAGTAAA
>JAZDPW010000005.1:0-8333 GCA_043797305.1 Candidatus Jorgensenbacteria bacterium | reverse complement strand
TCCACCAGCGACGTTGTTTGCGTCATATATTTTAGAAACAGCTTTGCCGTTGTTATCAATGCCTCTTGCTTCCCATTCAAGACATTTCTTTGTGCTTAAAAATCCGCCTCCGGTGCTTATTTCTTGACTTGAGTTGGCTTGCGCTTCTGCTTGGCGTCTTTCAGCCTCGGACGAAGCCATAATTTCCAATCCCCAGCGGTTGTTTTGAGGTTTTAAAAGTTCTTGGTAACCGATGAAGCCGCCGCTTTGGAAGTTGTCGGCGAATCGTTCAATATTGCCGACGACATCATCAAGGGTACAGCTCACTCTCTGGCTGAAAATAGGCGTTTCGAGCTGCATCCTCAGCCTTACCGGGTCAATGCCGGTGCAGAGATCGCCTAGGCCGATTTCTTGGGCGACGTCACCTACCGCGGCCTGGCCGACATCCTCCAAAAATCCGCCGAGATTGGTGACAAATTTGGGGCTACCACCACCACCAATCCAGTTGATGGTTTGGTCAACCATCACGTCTAGAATCCTCGTTTTTAGTACAGCGAGGAAAACCCTTTCTACTCTTGTTTTACAATCGATGCGCTGTTCGGTTTGCGAAAGTTCGTCCTTGGCCGCGTTAACCGCCGCCTCGACGCTCTCATCAATAACCGGTACCTTATTACCTATGATGGACCCGATGGCTCCCTTAGCCTTATTCTTAATCGTATCTTTGGCTTTATCAAAAAGCTTTCCTATGGTTGCCGAATAGATGTCGCAGATGCCGCCAGACAGAGACAAAGCTTCAGCTTTTTTGGGGAAATAAAGCAATAAGGAGCTCGTCATGATCATCACGATCAATGTCCCGGCTATAAATTTTTTGTTGAAAAACATATTATCTTTAAAGCGCTTCGTATTGTTTTTCTACAAAGTCCTGAAGAGTCAGATTTTCTTCAACGATGCCCGGTAGTTCTTGGATTGCCAGATAAGACTTAATGGGGTCTTCATTCATGTTGAGCATGGCAGTAAAGGCGGTTAATTTTTTTTGCCAGAGATTCAGGTTTTGGAGATGAAAGTCGGCTAAATCCGAAGGAACGGATAAGGAAAGAATATCGTTAATCTGTTTTGGGATACGCAGGAGATAATCTTTGAGGGGTTCGTTGTTTTGCCTTAACGCCCACTCATCGAGCATTTCTACAAAATTTCCCTTGAGATTGCTGAAATTTTTTTCAGATAACCCATTGAGTTTTTCTAGATACGTAAGCTTGTCAACCGCCGAGTTTTCGTTGGAAATTTTTAAGTCGCCTTTTTTAAACAAGTCGAAGCTCAGCTTTTGCGACAACTGTTCTTGAAGAACGGCATTGACCGATTCTTGAGATGGGACGCTTAACTCCTTTTCGCCGTTAACAGACAGGGAGTTGTCAGGATTCAAACCGATAATTGCCTGGGCGTAGGTTTTGCCCAACTTATCGGTAAGATTCTCGTCTTGAATCGATGAAATGGGAAAATTTGAAGTTGGAGTGTCGACGGTTGAATTCGTTTTAAAATTAAGGCTGGAATTTGAGTTTTCGGCAACAGTAAAACCAACCCCTTCGTTTTTTTGCGAGGGCGGGCCATAAACTATGAAAATCGAGGCTAACAAGCTCGCTATCACAATTAAAAATGCAGTTTTTTTTCTATTTAAAAAAGGCATCGTGAAATATTACCCAGTTTCGTTGTTCCGCAACAAACTTTAGGGAGCTCCTCTCTTTTATTATATAACAAAACCAAGGTTATATCTTTATTAACCGAGGTGCTGAAGGAATCCGACCATAATTATGGACGGCTGCTTACCCCCATAGTGAAAACGACCGGCGGGCAAGTAAGGATCGGTGGCGTAGCAAGCCCAAGAGCCCAACTACCGATTTTTGCCGGTCCGTTCTTTACCAACGGTGGACTATTCGTGAAAAGAACGGTTGTGGGAACCGGCGGGCCGATAATCGCAATATTTGTACCGGCAGGACAATAAGGATTGAGATTCGGCAATATTGCTAGGATTCTACCCCCGAACGGTCTAAGGATGCTCATAGCAAAAGCTTTTTCAACGAGGACGGGGGTGAAAAGAAGGCAGATAAGAATTATTATTAAAACCCCGATTAGTTTTGTTTTTTTAACCCTTTCCATGTATTAAATCAATTATAACTCTTTTTCGGCTAGATTCTTAATCTTTTCAGGATTTAAATCTTGTGGTCGGTCTTTCGGGTCTATCTTTAGCTTTTTTAGTCTTTTGATTATTTCCTCCTTGCTTAATTTCAAACCGGCGCTCAGATTATTCAAAATCGTTTTCCTCGGTTGTTTGAATAAAATTCTTACGAATTTATAGTAATTGGTAATTTGTAACTGGTAATTAGAGTCGTTTTCTTCTTCTAATTTCCAATTACTATTTACTAATTTCTGCTTCGGCGTGAGCCGAATAATGGCCGAATCCACCTTGGGGCGGGGCTCGAAATCCTCCTTCGGAATGTGGTCTACGATTTCCGGGTCCGCCCAGAATTGGACGCTCGCGGCGAGTAGGTTCATCTTGGGCGGTTTGGCGGTTATCCGCTCGGCCACTTCCTTTTGAACCGTAAGAACCACAAGTTCCGGCTTCAATTCCAGCTCGCCAAGGACTCTTAAAAGCTTTCCGGTGATGTAATAGGGAATGTTGCCGACAATTTTATAATTATGAATTGAGGATTTTGGATTATGAATTATGGACGGCAATAATTCGAGTGCATCCCCGTTGATAATCTCAGCACCGGCTCCGAATTTGTTCCGTAGGCCGTTAGCCAGCTCGCTATCTTTCTCCACCGCTACTATTCTTAATTCTTTATTCCTAATTCTTAATTCTTCGGTTAATTCCCCGTGCCCTGGTCCGATTTCAATCACAACCTCCCCTCTTTTGAGTTCCAAAGAGTCCGTTATTTTCCTTATTTTTCCTGCGTTTTTCAGGAAGTGCTGGCCTAATCTGCGGCTCATGTATTTTCGGTGTTGCTATAATTAAGTTGCACCCTAATCCGGAGGTCTGTTATTATGCTCTTCATTAATACAATACTAAAGTATATTCGCAACACGACAAGTTTCTGGCCGCTTTTGCTCGTTATGGCGGTTTTCGGAGTCGGCCAGTTTATTCACCTCGAGAGCGAGGCCGTTTATGCCGGAGAGCAGGCGGCCGATTTTGGTTTTGGCGGTCCGATAGAGGACTCGGAGGCAAACGCCGGTTTTTTCCTAGGCTCGGCTTCGATCGGCGCAAATAGCGTTCAGGAAGAGGGAGACTATTTCGTTTTTGACGGCGCGCTGATTTTGGGAAATTCTCACCCCCTGAGCAATCTTATTCCTACCCGGGACGGTCTTCAGAAATACAGAGTGCAGGAAGGCGACAGTTTGTCGGAAATCGCGGCTCGTTTCGGAATTTCCATCCAGACCTTAAGGTGGGCCAATCCCAGTCTCCGCACCGTTATAAATCCAGGCGATGAGATTACCGTTCTTCCGGTCTCAGGAGTTCTTTATCCTACTAAAGACGGTGATTCGCTGGAGAGCATCGCCGGCCGTTACCAAATAGACCCGGAGACCATCAAGGACTACAACCCGGATTTTCAAAAAATTCTCGATACGCCGGGTGAAATGCTGGTTCTCCCCTACGCCAAGCCCATCGGTTCGAACGCTCTTTCCGTTTCCTCGAACCTTCCCAATCTCATAAGTTATTTCGTTCTTCCGGCGAGCGGCTGGAACTGGGGCCTTTTGCACGAATCAAACGCCGTTGATATCGCCGACGCTTGCGACAAGCCCATTTACGCTTCGGCCGACGGTTTGGTTGTCGAGGAATCGGACGAAGGATATTGGAATCAGGGTCACGGCAATTACGTAATTCTCGAACATCCGAACGGTACGCGCACCCGTTACTCGCATACCTCGAAGAATCTCGTGGGCGTCGGCGATTACGTTTCCCAAGGAGACCACATCGCTTTAATCGGCAACACCGGCAACACTCACGGACCAACGGGTTGTCATTTGCATTTTGAAGTTCAAGGCGCAGTGAATCCATTTGCAGTAAGGTAGAAATTGGTAATTAGTAAATAGTAATTAGAAGAGCAACCCCATTTACCAATTACAAATTACCAATTACTCATTCTTGAGCCGGTACTGGAACGCCTCAGCAAGATGTTCTTTTTTCACTTCTTCGGAATTTTCCAGATCGGCGATTGTCCGAGAGACCTTGAGGATCCGGTAGTAGCCGCGCGCCGAGATGAAATTTCTTTCCAGAATTCTCGAGAGATACTCGCGGGTTTCTGCTTGAAGCCGGACATTTTCCTCCGTTGTTTTTGAAGTCATTTCGGCATTTGAAAATATCCTCGGTTTCGTGTTTTTAAAGCGTTTGGCCTGAATTTTGCGGGCCGCTACTACCCTTTCCCGCATTGATTTTTCCTGCGTCTCGTCGGCCTCAATCGGTCTTTGGAGCTCCTCGGTTTTTAGGGCTGGCACCCCGAGCTGGATGTCTATTCGGTCGAGAAGAGGCCCCGAAATCCTCTTTTTGTAGCGCAAGACCTCGTGACCGGTGCAGTTACACTCCTTTTCTCTGGACTCGAAATAACCGCAGGGGCAGGGGTTCATTGCCGCTACGAACTGGAACCGGGCTGGAAAAGTCAGGCTTTTTCTCGCCCTTGCGATATTAACCTTACCCGATTCGAGCGGTTGGCGGAGGCTCTCAAGAACATCGCGGTGGAATTCCGGCGTCTCGTCGAAAAAGAGAATGCCGCGGTGAGCGAGGCTTACTTCGCCGGGCCGGGGATTCGATCCGCCGCCGATAATCGATACGAGCGAGGAAGTGTGATGCGGTGCCCGATACGGCCGGTGGTTTACGAAGGGCGATTCCGTATTTAGACCGACCGCGCTCCAGATTTTCGTGATTTCTATGCTCTCTTCAACGGTAGGCGGCGGTAGGATTGAAGTCATGGCTTGAGCGAGCATTGTTTTTCCGGCGCCCGGCGGTCCGGTCATGATGACGTTGTGGCCGCCGGCGGCCGCGACAAGTAGCGCCCGCTTGGCGCCGGCTTGCCCCCTGATTTCGCCGAAACTCACGAGCGATTGAGGATAGGTCGGTTGCACCGCCGTCCACGGGACGGCTTTTATCGGACTTACGCCTTCAAGCTGATCAATTAATTCTTTGAGGTTCCGGACGGGAATTATTTCCACTCCCCTTACCACCGAAGCCTCGCTCGCGTTTTTCTCCGGCAGAAAAACCTGTTTTATCCCTCTTGCTCTTGCAAGGAGGGCGACGCTCAAGCAGCCGTTTACCGGTCTTGTGTTTCCGTCGAGCGACAATTCGCCCACGAAAATTTTGTCCTTTGTTTCGAAGGGCCTGATTTGTTCGCTCGCTAAAAGATAAGCGAGAGCGATGGGAAGGTCGAATCTCGAGCCGGCTTTTTTGACGTCGGCCGGAGCAAGGTTTATGGTAATACGCCGGTTTTCCTTGGTCGGCGGCTTGATGCCGCAATTTTTGAGGGCGGAATTTACCCGCTCCTTGGCTTCGTTTACCGCCTTGTCGGCCAGGCCGACGATGTTAAACGAATGGAGGCCGACGTTCAGGTCGGCCTCCACCTCGATAAGTTCGGCATTTACTCCGTCAAGCTCGGCGGCAAAAAGTTTTGAAACGATTTTGCTCACGCCGCGATTTTACAATGTTTACAGAGTCGTGACTCCGGAACGATTTCCAGTATTTCGGGTTCGATTTTCCCGCCGCATTTTTCGCAAATGCCGTAAGCCCCTTCATGTATTTTAAGAAGGGAGTCTTCGACGGCTCTTAAGCGTTCCTCCAGCGGTTTTTTGATGCCGACGTAGTGAGAGTACTCCTCGGTTTCGTCCGCTTCTTCTTCCAGAGAATCAGTGTCGTTTCCGAAGTCGAGACCCTCCTTCAGTTTTTCGAGGTCAGCCAAAATTTCCTCTTTCGTTTCGTTGAGTTTTTTCTCGAATTTTTTCAACTCTTCTTTAGCGGGTGACATAGTTTCTTTTCCTAAATTATAGGATATCAAGAAATGTTTTCATAGTGCTTCATAACAAAACTTTTTCCGTCTTTTGTCAATGGTTCGACAAGCTTACCACAAGTTGGTTTGACGAACTCACCACAAGTTGGTTTAGTTCTATTCACCAGGATGGTTATTACATCGAGCCGCCACCCCTTATCATCTCTTATAAGCTCCGGTCGATTGCCGGCATAGAGCGAAGCCGTTCTCTTGAATTTCTTGATTTTTGAAGCGGTCATGTGGTCTTCGGGCTGGAGACCGTTAAACCCCCCATCCCGAATTTGCCGGAGAGTTTTTACTTCCAGGAAGACCAGGGTTTTATCCGGCGCGAGGGCAATAATGTCCAGTTCACCCCAAGGCTTCCTGTAATTTCTTTCAATTATCCTAAATTTCTTATCAACCAGATATTCACAGGCCACATCTTCGCCTAATTTACCTAATTCTGATCCCCGGCTCATTTTTTAATTATACAAAACATTTGGTTTTGGTTAAAATCTGCATTTCTAGAAAGGGCACTTGTGTAAAATTTACACACCGAAAAACAGCCAAATGTAGGTTTCATCGCACTACCAGCTTGTCCGTTTTGCGACAGATAATTGACTAAAAATCAAAAATGTAGGTTTCATCGCACTACCGGGTTTTTCGGGTTTTTTGACTTTTTCGGGTTTTCTGAGTTTTTCAATGAAACTGGGTTTTCTAATAAAATGAGAGGCGCTTCCTCTCTTCCTTTTTTACGCCCCCCGTTCCCCTCTCCTTCCACGTCGTCGTCCACGACCCTAATTGGGAAGTCGCGGCGACGGATGGCGGTGATGACTTCTTGATGTATCCCGCCGTTCTTTACAACAGTGCGTTTGGCCACGTTCCCGCTCCTCGGGACAGGTGTTCTCTTTTTGCCGCGAACTAATCGAAGAGTCCCACGATACCACCGTGTTGTCAATTTGGAAAAGTTATTCACAAAAAAATGTTTGGATTTCCGGATATTATGCTATTCTAATTGTTATTCTCCGTAGGTCGGTTTTAATCGATTGAAAAAACAACAAAAGAACAATAATAAATGGAAGCAGCAATAGGTGTCCTGATAATTTCCGGCCTGGTATTCTGTTTTCTTGCCTGGGCCCAAATTATCAGGTTGGACAAAAGAAGAGTCGAAGTCGAAGTTGAGGAAGACGATTGATAAATTCTCGAAAACAAAATCTGCCCTATGTTTTAACATATGTTAAAACATAGGGCAGATTGTTTTAGGAAAGTAACTTGAGCTTTTTTAGCTCTTTTTGAAACACTTTTTTGTCTTTGGACCCGACAAAAAGCCGCAGTAACGGCTCGGTGTTGGAAGAGCGCACAACGAGAAGCCAGTTTCCGAAATCGAAGAGAAAACCGTCCAAGCGGCTGATTCTTAACGCCTTTTTACGGTAGTTTCGCATGATTTTTCCCATAAGCGCCGCCGGGTTTTCGGTCTTTTTGTTAAATAATCCGTAATAAAATTCCGGGACGAGGTCGGTAAATTGAGCCGCCGTGTAGGGTTTTTTTGAAAGCGAGTTTAAAGCTTTAATGAGTGCGAGAATTCCGGAATCGGCGTTCTTGGTTTCTTTAAAGAAATAATGGCGGGAAAACTCCGCGCCTAATGAAGCGCCGGTTTTTTTCATAGTCTTCCTTATATAATAGGTACCGACTTTCGAAGCGTTGACTTTGATGATATTCAGGTGATTCATAACTTCCGCAACATAGATGTCACCGACATAAGGCGGGTCATTCTCAAAGGACAAGAGATAGGTTGCGGCATGAAAAGGCATTAATCGGCCAAGGTTATCAATAAAGAACACCCGGTCGGCGTCGGCATCGAATACGGCTCCGAAGTCAGCCCGGTATTTTTTCACGGTTTTTTCGGCGTCATCCAACGCATGAGGTTCGAGCGGGTTCGGATTGTGGGCGGGGAAACGGCCGTCCACGCGGGAATTGATTATTATCAATTCGATATTAGGTAATTTGAGTTCCTTCAAGACAAGTCCCGCCGGGCCGTTCGAGCAGTCAACAACTACCTTCAGAGGTTTTTTTACATCCGCGTGTTTCTTGAGGAAATTTACGTAAAGTTTTACGTAGTTGTTGTTAGTCATCTGTCATTGGTTATAAGTTTTAACACTTCTTTTCCGCCCATCATTTCGGCGTTTTTCCCGACAACCTTAAAACCATTCCATTCTTTTGGGTTATGGGAAGCGGTGGCGATGACTCCGCCGGTCGCTTTCAAGAGTTGTACCAATACATAGAGCATCGGTGCCGTTGCAAGGCCGATGTCGATAATTTCAATCTTCGGACTTCGGTTTTTCAGGCCCC
>JAZDPW010000004.1:0-27749 GCA_043797305.1 Candidatus Jorgensenbacteria bacterium | reverse complement strand
TAGCCCTGGTAAGGTTCTTCGTGTACTATCGAATTAAACCACATGATCCACCGCTTGTGCGAGTCCCCGTCTATTCCTTTGAGTTTTAGCCTTGCGGCCGTACTTCCCAGGCGGTTCACTTAACGCGTTAGCTTCGCCACCCCGAGGGTCGATACTCGAGACAGCTAGTGAACATCGTTTACGGCGTGGACTACTGGGGTATCTAATCCCATTCGCTACCCACGCTTTCGCGCCTCAGGGTCAGGAACGTCCCAGCAAGATGCCTTCGCCTTTGGTGTTCCGCACGATATCAACGGATTTCACCCCTACACCGTGCGTTCCACTTGCCTCTAACGTCCTCTAGTTTTGTCGTATCCCTTGCAGCCCCGAAGTTAAGCCTCGGGATTTAACAAGAGACGCACAAAACCCCCTACGCGCCCTTTACGCCCAATAAATCCGGACAACGCTTGAAGCCCTCGTATTACCGCGGCTGCTGGCACGAGGTTTGCAGCTCCTTATTCCTTGAGTACTGTCAGCCGAAGCTTCATCCTCAAGAAAAGCAGTTTACGCCCCGAAGGGTGTCATCCTGCACGCGGCGTCGCTCGATCAGACTTTCGTCCATTGTCGAATGTTCTTGACTGCTGCCTCCCGTAGGAGTACGCACCGTGTCTCAGTTGCGTCGTTGGGGGTCAGGCTCTCACCTCCCCTACCGGTCGTAGCCTTGGTAGGCCGTTACCCTACCAACAAGCTGATCGGACCTAGGCCGCTCCCGAAGCGAATTGCTTCTTTGGAATTGCTTCCACATCGGGAATTAGTCCGCCTTTCGGCGGATTATGCCCGACTTCGGGGTACGTACCAAGGTGTTACTAACTCGTTCGCCACTATCCTTCGCTTCGCGCTAAGCGCGAAGCTTCGGAATAGCAAGCTATCTTAAAATTAAGACCGCCTGCGGTTCCGTAGCTTCACACGCAGTGTGAAGCGAAGGACCGTTCGACTTGCATGCCTTATCCACGCCGCCAGCGTTCGTCCTGGACCAGGATCAAATCCTCTAAGTAAAGCTCGCGTTCGCTCGCTTTAGACACAGATTTATACGGATTGGACCGATTCATACAGATAAACAAATCCGTAATCAGTATCGATCCCTTGAAATCAGTATTAATCAGTGTCTAGCGAAACGAAGTTGAGCGAATAAATTGGGACAACTAAAAAAACTTTCAACCCCGACGTCGTCAAAAACGAGTCGGGGCTCCGATTTGCTTTCAGCAACATCGGAGTTACCTTATCTATTAAATTTTCAATTTGCGTTATGCGACGGGGATAACAAAACACCCTCTCGGGTGTCTTAAAACTCACATTACAGAAGTTTTAAAAACCCGTGCTACATAATGGCTTTATTATAGAAGTCCTTGAAAGAATGTCAAATCGGTAACAAAAGCCGCTTGTTGATAAAATGACTCCTAAGATTCTTGTTTTGTTTCTTCCTTTACTTTGTATATCTTATTCGTATATTCTAATTGACTTACAGCGTCGTCCGCCAGTTCCATGTGAAAACTTTTACCACCGACCTTCCAGTCGTCCCATCTCCCCTCGAGTACCGCAAGTATCCTTCTTAACTGGTATGAAATAGGGTCTAAATCAGGCCCTAAGTCCTCGAGACGGTCTTTGTCTACCTCCAACCCCTTGAAAACCCTAATTATCCTGACCAGCTGAAGCCCAAGCTTCAAAACCGACTCGTGATCGCCGTTCTTCAACTCACTCGCTGATTTCTCCAACTTCTGAAGGTCAATACCCTCGGGAACCCGGTGAGGCCAACCGATTCTCTCCAGAAAAACATTGATGGCGGACGTATTTTGATACTGTCTCCTTTTGCCCTCCTTAAATTCCTCAATCTGACCATCCAGCGCTTTTAAGCGTTCGCATAATCTCACTCCTTCATCGATTATCGACTTTACCTCCGGATCTATGGAATAGACGTCCATAATAAAATCGTCGAAACCTTCTCGGTGAGGATGAAATTTCCAGTAAAGTTCGGCTTCTCTCTGTAGTTTTTTACCCAAAGGACCAAGCCCTTCTTTCAATCCATTTATAGCAATTCCTTTTAAATTCCTGTCAGCATCAAGATGATAATTGACAATCTGTGAACCATACTCGTCGTTTCCTCTGAGTAATTCTCTAAGTTGGTCGCTAGTTTCTTCAAGTTCCTGTCTCAGGCGCGCAAACTCCGGATTTAAAAGTCCGGCACGTTCGCGTTCTTTCTCCCTGTGCTTTCCAAGCGCTATTTCGCCTCTTTGTTCGGCCCGAGCATCGAAAACTTCTTTGGTTTTTTCATCAATACCCTCTTCTCTGGCCAAATCCCGAACCGGTTTTTCGGCCTCAGCGGCAATCAAAGCTTCTTCTTCAGAAAGCCTTTGGTTTTCCCTGTTTTGCTCAAACGCTTCACTCATGTTTTTCAATATACTATAAATTATTGAAATTGTCAAAAATAACACTCCCCACCCCGAGAACTTGCTTAAATTCCACCCTTTAATTACAATAATCAAGCTATGAATCCCGTTAGAAGCCCTCGGCATAAAAATTTCAAGGAAATTTTTATGCTTGGCACTGGCGGAAACAGGTCAAATCAATTACTATCTACTATTATGACAAGGTCAAAAATGAACAAAACAGGCTTCTAACGGGATGAAGCAAGACATTCATCCCCAATACTACCCCGAAGCCAAGGCGGTTTGCGGCTGCGGCAACAAAGTTACCGTTGGCGCCTCCGTCCCCGAAATTCAGGTTGAAATCTGCTCAAAGTGCCATCCTTTTTATACCGGCAGCCAGGAACTTATTGACACTACCGGCCGGGTGGAAAGATTTAAGGCAAGACGAGCCAAAGCTTCAACTCATACGAAAGTACGAAAAGATACCAAAGTACGAAAGAAAAAGGTTTCGTAATTTCGTAAATTTCCGTATTTTCGTAAGAATTTTTGTATGGAACTGAAAGCTAAAAACAGAAACGTTCTCGGCAAGAAGGTAAAGCGCCTCCGCAAGGAAGGCGTGATTCCGGCCGAAATTTTCGGCCATGGCGTGGAAAATAAACACGTCAGTTTTGACGAGAAGCTCTTTAAGGATGTTTATAAAAAAGCGGGCGGGCACACAATCGTCCAGGTTTTGACCGAAGACGGTTTGCGTATCCCGGCCCTTATCTCCGAAGTCCAGATTCATCCCCTCACTCGCCAACCGCTTTCGGTTCTTATTAAAGGAGTGCGGGCGGACGAGAAAATTGAAATCAAGGTTCCGATTGAATTTAAGGGCAAGGCTCCGGCTGAAAAGAGCGGCTTTGTCGTTGTTATGGTGCTTGACGAAATCGAAATCGAGGCTCTGCCCGACAAAATCCCCCACTCTTTCGAAGTTGATTTATCTAACCTGAACGAAAAAGGCCAAAGCATCCACGTAAGCGACCTTAAAGTTCCCGACGGAGTGAAAATTCTCCAATCGGGAGACATGGTTGTCGTAATCGTAACCGAACGCGAAAAAGAAGAGGCGGCGGCTTCGCCTGCCGCCGAAACCGCCGCCTCCGAGGGAGGCGAGCCTCTCGCCTCGCTCGACGCGAGTCGGAGCGGGCGCCCTAAGGAATCGGGGCGGGAAACCGCAAAAGAAGAAATCAAAGAAACTTAAAAAACTTCTGAATAGCTGCCCCACCGGGATTTTAATGCTATTATAGAAATATGAGCGTCGGCTCGCCGCAGAAAAAATTCTTTGACGTTGTTCGCAAAAAGCCGGAGCGGTTGAACATCTCTCCGTCTTTGTATATTCGCCTGCCTCTGAAATCTTTCTTGAAGGTCGGTTTTTTGTTGTTTGCCGTAATCGCCTTCATCGGTTCGGTTCAGGCCCCCCGGCCCGACATCACTCTCGCCGCCGAAGAAACCGGCGGCGAGACGACAGCTGAAGAAAGAGCCCAACTCGAGCAGGAACTAAAGGAGTTGGAAAACCAAATTGTCGAATATCAGAATACCGTCGCCGAATACCGCAAGCAGGGCAACACGTTGAAAAACGAAATTAGCGCCCTGAACGCGAAAATCAGCCAGCTCAACCTCAAAATAAAAGCGATTAACCTCAACCTGGAACAGCTCTCTATTGAAATAACGGAAACGCAAAAACAAATAAACCAAACCGAAAATAATATCGTCATCCATAAGGACGCCTTAAGCCAGGCAATCCGCACTATCTATGAAGCGGATGGCCAAACCACGATTGAGATTCTTCTCACTAACGAAAACTTATCCGACTTTTTCGGCAATATTCAGAACGTTACTCTCGTCCAAAGCAATCTTCGCATGGCGCTCGATGAAATCATCCGTCTCCGGGAAATGCTCCTTGAGCAGAAAACCGAGCTTGCTCTTGAAAAAGACGACGTTGAAAACCTGAAGGCTTATCAGGAGTCGCAAAAAAGAAATGTTGCCACAACTCAATCCGAAAAAAACGAGCTTTTAACGGTAACCAAGGGTAGGGAATCCGAATATCAAAAGCTGGTTGAGGAAAAACAAGCGACAGCCGCCGAAATCAGGAAAAGAATCTTCCGTCTTTTGGGCGGCGGTGAACTCACCTTCGAGGAAGCCTACCAATACGCAAAGCTTGCCGAGGCTGCTACGGGAGTCCGGGCGGCTCTAACTCTCGCAATACTCGACCGGGAATCGCTTTTCGGGAAAAACGTGGGGCGGTGCTCCTACACGACGGCGATGCACCCCACCCGGGATGTACCTTACTTCCTCGACCTGCTCGACCGCTTGGGCCTTGACCCAAACTCGGAATTCGTCAAGGTTTCCTGCCCCATAGCCGCACACGGCTCTTACGGCGGAGCGATGGGACCGGCACAGTTTATTCCTTCCACCTGGAAACTGTATGAATCCAAAATCGCCGCCGTCACCGGCAACAATCCCCCTAACCCCTGGAACAACGCCGATGCCTTTGCCGCCACCGCGGTTTACATGAAAGACCTTCTTGGAAGCTCGAGTTGTAAAAGTTACGCGGACGCGAACCGCAACGTCGTTTCTTACCAAACTCTTCTCGAACGCTGCGCCGCCGCCAAATATTATTCCGGCAGCCGGTGGTACACCTACCGCTTCTGGTACGGCGACCCTGTGGTCATTAAAGCCAACGAATTTGAGGAAGATATTCGCATCCTGACTAGTTAGTAGGTTGTAGGTTATAGTGAGTAGAAACGACACGTTCTCTGTCGTCTACCACCTACAAACTACCCACTACTCACTTTTTGAACGCTTTCACGATTTTCCCCAAACCGCCTTCCATTATTTTCTCAATATTCGAAAACTTCTTGCCGAGCCGGTGGTCGGTAATCCTGTCCTGGGGAAAATTATAAGTCCTGATTTTTTCCGCCCGCTCCGCCCCGCCAATCTGTTCCCGCCTCAAACCCGCAACCGACCCGACTTGCTGTTCTTTTTGCGCTTCGTAAAGCTTGGCCCGTAAAACTTCCATCGCCCGCTCGCGGTTCGCGTGCTGACTCCTCTCTTCGCGGGAACCGACGACGATTCCGGTCGGTTTGTGGAGAACCCGCACCGCCGTCTCAACCTTGTTGACGTTCTGCCCGCCCGGCCCGCCGGCCCGGGAAAAAGTAAATTCCAAATCGCTTTCTTTCAAATCCACCGCCTTTGCTTCGACAACCGGCAAAACGGCAACGGAGGCCGTTGAAGTATGAATCCTTCCCGATTTTTCGGTATCCGGTATTCTCTGTACTCTGTGCACGCCCGATTCGTTCCTTAATTCCTCATACGCGCCTTCGCCCGAAACCTCGGCGACGAAAGTTTTATAGCCCCGGAGCGAGCTTTCGCTTGCGTCAACGATTTTAAATCCCCAACCCCGCCTTGCGGCGTATTTCTGGTACATCCGCGCCAAATCGCCGGCAAAAAGCGAGGCCTCATCCCCGCCTGTCCCGGCTCGGATTTCCAAAATTATTTTTTTAATACTCTCTTCCATACCAATTCATTGAAGCATAAAAAGTCTCTCCCCGGCAACCAACCTGGCTACCGGGGAGAATGCTGACCCTACCGCAGACCCTTACTGACCGAGTCCGCGGTGATTGGGGGGAAGGCGGAAATCTGCCTCGGCGAGAAACGGAGCCAAATCAGCTCCGCGGCAACGTCATACTCATCCTCCTCGCCATCGTAATTGCCGGCGAAGATTCCCCTGATGTGGTCGTTGCCGGAGGCGAGAATCATCTCTCTCGCCGTCTCCTTTGTGACCCCCAGGGAGTCGAACGGAATTCGTCGTTCAAGGAGGTGTTCGTACGTCTCCGCCCGGAGGTGGAACAGGTGGCGACGGTACGATCCCGGATCGTCTTCGCGCAACTTCACTTCAGGAGCGAAGACCATCTTCCCCAGAGCGATGGCATGCCTGTCGAGCACCTCGTCGAAGTTCGGCATTATACGAACTGCCGCCTCCAAGCGGTGATGGCCACTTCGTTGGACATCAAGGAGGTCGAGGAAGTGAGTCACCGGCATTCTGCACTGGTCCTTATCGTAGGTCACGATAGCGATCAGTTTGGCCACCGACCACCGCTCCCCACCGTGTAACTCATCGAAGGGTCTCGGCAGGGAGTCCTGCTGTTCCTCCTCCGTCGGAGGAATCTCACCCGAAGGCGAGCACCCTCCGAAGTTGATGACGAAGAAGGTCCACCACAGAAGGTTCAGCAGCGTCTTCATACGACGACCTCCTTCACCCTGAACTCGACCTTGAGCTGCTTGATTCGCCGAGCAAGCCCGACGAAGTCGGCCGAGACGGGCTCCATCGGCCACACTCGGGATATCTCCTTATAGTGCCGGAAGGGATTCCGAGCGGTTACGAACCCCCAGCGAATGGCTGCCTTCCAGGTAGCCAAAGCTTTCTTCTTGGCCATCGCGGTCGCCCACGACAGCCGACTGGCGGGGTCGCGGCCCACGAGGTCCTCGACCTTGAAATGCGCGAGCATTTCGACGAAGAGGTCCACGAGGCGGGCATTCACGCCCGCTTGTTTGCGGGAAATGTCCCGTGCGAAGAGTGGCGGCGCATATCCCGGAAAGTGCCGGGAAAAATCCACCTGCGCCCATACCACGGTCACGATGACCGGGATGAGAACGCACAGAACTTGGAGCACCAACATGGTTCCCTCCATTACCCCTTTGGGGCTGTCAAGGAACTGGTAGGATGGGTCTCGATACCTCACCCTAAACCTCTCCTGAGGTTCTTTTAATTATAACATACTACCAAAACTATGTCAATATTTGAAAAACGTCCACACGCCAACGAGTCTAAGAACGAGCAAAGTAATCCTCAATAACCTTTTCGGCAAGGATTTTGAAGCGTTCGAGGCCAGCGGTCGCCTCCGGTGCGTCCCGCTCGACACGCCTTCCGGCAAAACCAATATTAATATCTTCTACTCTTTTGCTTATCCCCCGCTCTTGCCTCCATCGCCAAAGTGCGCGGGTTGGATCAGCTCCTTTATAATAAACGATTTTTGACGACCGTTGTGAGGAATTTTTATCAAAATACGTCTCCCAAAATTCTTTAGAACTTATTGCATTCTTTGCTTCCACGTATAAAATTCCCTCTTCTTTGAGTGCTCTTTCAATTTCCGAATCAACCGAGCCAAAAGGGTTTTCTTTACCCTCTTCCTCGTTCCTTTTCTGAACATCAATCCCGAACAAGTTGTGATAATTAAGGATTGCCATTTGAAGTCGCCGGTCAGTTATGCCGAAATCATCCTCTAGTTTCTGTCGGAACGGTTCTAATTTCCTTAGCAAATCCTGATTCCTTGATGAGAGATCTGGGTTATCCCACGACTGGTTAAGCTTGCCGGTTATTTCCATGGCTTGCCTGGCAAAATCATGAAAATCGGCTGAGTCTACAACTCTTCTGAACGCCGTTTGGTACTCAAAATTTTTAATGGGGTTGCCGTCTTGGTCGATCTCATATCGTGAACCGGTTTCTCTATCAACCCTTGCCTCAGCGGGAATAAATACAAGCCCGGCATTCAAGTCCATCCCCCTCTCTTCATTGGCCCAAACCCATTGGTCGTTCCAATATCCCCCACCTCCTTCGGTGAGCTGACCGCTGAAATAATATTGGGAAGCAATATATGTGGAAGGGTATGCGACAAAAATCTCATTGCCTTTTTCAGAACCGTAGTAGCAATCGGCAACCTCTTCCGTCGCAAAGTGGATCGCCATTCTATCCACATAACTTGCCTGTTCTCCTTGTCTCACATCGGTGAGAGTAGAAAGATATTTTAACGCCTCATCCTTGGTCGAGAATTCACTAAGATGAAGAAAGCGAGCAACAGCTTCTTCCTTGTCACTCTCAACGAGATAGACGCCCAAAGGTGAACGTAACCTTCCGTCTTCAACCATCTTCATGAATCCGTTAGCGTAAGCGCCTTCGCCACCTGTGTGAAACGCGTGACCGATATGATCCCTAATACCCTGTCGCGTAACATGAGCAACCATTTCGCCAGGAAATCTTCTAAGCAGGAGTGAGTAATCCTCAAGAGACAATGATGCTAAATGTTCCTCGGAGAAATTTTCTGTTATATCTTCATTCGTGTAATCGCTTTTCGCCCATTTCTCTTTTTGGTTCCTGTAGAAATCATCTAACATCTCTTTTGCCTTTCGCAGCGCCGGCGGCGTTTCCTCCGAACCCAATTCAGCGGAGATTACTTGCTGCTCTACGACTCCAGCGTCCTGCTGTTCTTTCAGCTCTTCATAGGTTCTCTGACCGATAGCCGCATCGGCACGAAGTTTTCTCAACCGGAAATAATGTAAGACCTCTCCAAATCTTGCAGTGGAAAGTTCTCCAATTTCATCTTCCAAATCACGAATTGATTCCAGCTGCTCAAATAAAGCTTGCTCTCGCTCACTTATAGATTGCTGCAATTCGGCTTGCTTCTCCGTCCGAGCACATTTTTCCGAGAAATGTTCCGCTCGCTTAGCTCGGATATCCTCAGCGACTTGCTGTCTCTCTTCCGGAGATTCTTTTCTAGAAAATTCTTCTATAAATTTTGGCGGTTTTTCCATATATTTATCATAACCCGCCGAACAAGCGCAATTTCCCCTTAATCACCTCCTCCATTTCCCCGAGAACTTTGGGCATTATTTTATAAGGCGCAATTTCGTCCTTGCTTTCTTTAAGCGCCCTCTCTAATCCCCCGCGCCAGGCTACCCGCAGTTCGGTTGAAATGTGAATCAGGGAAATCCCCGCCTTGATTGCCGCCCGGAAATCGCGGCCGGAAATGCCCGAACCGCCGTGCAAAACGAGCGGGATTCTTACCGCTTTCTTAATTTCCCGGATGCGTTCTATTTGCAAATTGGGATTTTTTGCGTCTTCCATCATTCCGTGAATGTTTCCCACTGCCGGCGCGAGCATATCCACGCCCGTTTCTTTCACGAACCGAAGCGCTTCTGCCGCCGTCGGCAAGTCCCTTGGCTTTATAACCGCCCCTTCCGGCAGTTTTTTCAAAATTTTTGAAGATTGGCCGATAAATCCCAGCTCGCCTTCAACCACCGCATTTTTATTGATTTTCTTCACGGCTCTCACCGCTTCTCTCGTTCTTTTGATATTTTCTTTGAAAGGCAATTTGCTCCCGTCGAAAATAATCGAGTCAAACCCCTCCCTCGCCGCCTCCTTCGCTTTTTCCAGCGAGTAAGTATGGTCGGCGTTTAAAAACAAACGATAGCCATTACCGGAATGCTCCTTGTTGTAACTCAAAACCAAATCGCGGATATGATGGATACCGATATACCCCCGCTCGCCTTCCGAAACACCTATCACGACGGGCAATTTCATTTTTTCGGCAACGTGGGACACGGCTTTCAACATTTCCAGATTGGAAACATTAAAATGCCCCACCGCCACTCTTTTTTTCTCGGCTTCTCTTATAATTTTTATTAAACTTATCATATAGATATTATACCAAGCGCCCGCTCGCCAAGTTTGGTTCAGAGAGAAAATGCAGGTGAGAGAGACTAAGGGTAAGTCAGACAATCTTGAATTAAAGCTGGAGATTAAAGACCAATGGCCACGCCTCTCGAACCTGTGTTTTCTCTCTGAAAATAGCTAAATCTCAAAATACCCCTCCAGCAAATAATCTTTGGAAAATTTCTCAAGCTGGTCCTCACCCATGTATTTGGTGAAAATCTTGTTCCAAAGCGCCTCCTGGTGATGATAAAGATATTTTACCAAATCTTTCTTCATCACCAAGCTCATTACCGTATCCACCAAATCAAAACTCACAAGAATATCGTTCCCAGCACTGTCTTTGAAATAATCGCCAACCCAACCCAAGTTCTGCCAAAAAATCAAATCCGAAGCAAAGCCGTCGAGAACCGAGCTCGCCTTCACCAAATCTTCTTCCGCTCTCGACCAATGAAGAGCTTCGGGACTTATGTGCGGCACAAAGAGCCGCCAGTCATTTTCGTCATCCTTTGCCAGGTACCGCTGAACAACGAGCCAAAGCGATTTGTCTCCTTCCGGAATTTGTCTGTCAAAAACGTCGCCCCGAAGGAGCGAAATGACGCTCGGCGCGAAAGTAATGGGGGTCTCCGCTGCCCGCCGGAACATGTCGGAATAAAAAGGTATCTCGTGCAAATAATGGAAAATCAAACTCATCATCCGCAAAAGCTCGCCTGGGATGCCTAAGGTTGCCGGAATCACGAACACGACTCCCAACTCCTTAAGGTGGCTGATATTGTGCCACTTCTTTTTCATGAACGACTCGGCCGCCTTTGCCCACTTCTCACCGAGAGCTTGAGCGACAATCGGCCTCTCCTCGAAATCGGAAACGGTAAGACCTTCGTATTGCTTGAAAAAGACGCCGTTTAGCCAGTCATTCCCTTCGATAAACCGCAAGGCGCTGTAGACCTCAAAAAGATTTTCTTTCGGGAGCATTTCGTCAACCGAATCATAACCGAGATAGGAAAGGATTTTCTTCGGCGGCTCCTTTTTAAGGAACTCCACCGCTTTTTCTTCTTTCAGGAAAAAGCCGTGGTTTACGCCGGCGACTTTCTTGGAAACCGCAAGGACTTTCTCGCAATCCGCCATTTTGGAACAGACCGGCCGGCCCAGCGCCTCGGAAATCTTGTTATCGTCTGATTCCATCTTTGAAATCAAACCCTGATAAATTTCTTCCGCTCTCACCTCCTCGCCGTTTCCGACCCCAAGCATCGCCAGGCAATTTTTAATCGCCTTGTTGTTTTCCTCAACAATCTCGTCAAGCACGCCTTTTTTCCCGGTCATATAGGAAAATCTCTCTTCGATGCGCCGGAGATAATCTTTGTCGGCTCTTAAAATTTTTGCCAGTTTTTCCGCCGCCATTATAGTGGTTCTACGTCCAAGTCCAGATATTGCCAGCGTTTTTTCTTAAAATCTTCTTTTCTTAAAATCCCTTCTTCGGCGCCGATTTCTTCGACGACCGAAGTCGAGTTGGCTGCGGCAAGCCGCAGGGCGAAACAAACATCTCTTTTCCTCATCAACCCGGCCACAAAACCGGCTCCGAAGGCGTCCCCCGCTCCGGTTCGGTCAATAAGCTTACCCTCCGGAAAGATGCCGGCCCGGTAAATGTATTTTCCGTCGGAAATCGAAGCGCCGTTCCGGCCATCGGTCATAACCGCTATTCCCGGCACCAGTTCGTCAAATTTTCCGAAAATCGCTTTCTCCTTGCCGTAATCGATACCGGTTAAATAAGAGGCCTCTTCCCGGTTCACGACAACGACGTCGAGATTCCTCAAAATCTGCCTTAATTTTGCAACGCCCGCTTCGAGATAATGCTTTGAAGGATTCATCGCCACTCTTGCTCCCAATTTTTTGAGCTGCATGACGATAAGCTGCATCAGGGGAATTGAAATCGCCCCCGGCGAAATGTAAGCCCAGCGACATTTCAGTTTTCTCATCGGTATTTCTTTTTCCCTGAAGTCAGATGAAGCGCCCCGGTAAACGAGAATCGTCCTTTCGCCGCCGGGAGCAAGGAGAATGGTCGAATACGCGGTGCCGAGTTTTTCGTCCACGGCCGCAAGCGGCGCGATTTTTTCGCGCTTTAAGGCCGCCACTACTTCTTCGCCGATTTCGTCGTCGCCGATCTTAATGAGCGCCGCCGTTTTAAAACCTTGCCTTGCAAAAGTAACGGCCGCGTTTGCCGCTCCGCCCCCCAAGGTGAGGATGGGTTTTTCAACCTCGATTTTCGAACCCAAAGCAAGGCATTCCGCCTCACCGGTCTTGAATCCGATTTTCTTAAGGTGAGCTGGGTCTTTCAAGACCTTGAAAGACGAACCGCTCAAAAAAATATCTCTCGTCGCCGTTCCTATGGTAATTACATCAAACATAAAATTATTTTCTTTTAATGGCTCTTTTTACGGCCTTAACGATATCTTCCACGCCCATTCCGTATTTCTCTATGAGCTCCTCGGGATTTCCCGATTCGCCGAAAGTATCCTGAAGGCCGATGAATTCCATCGGTGTCGGCGCATTCTTCGCCAAAATTTCCGCCACCGCTCCGCCCAAGCCGCCGGTGACTTGATGTTCTTCCACCGTCACCACCGCCCCGGTTCTTTTTGCCGTTTCAACGATTTTCTTCTCATCCATCGGCTTCAAGGTGTGGTTATTCAAAACTATCGTGCCGATTTTCTCCCTCTCCAGTTCCTCCGCGGCAAGAAGAGCATTATGAACCAAAATGCCGCAGGCGATTAAAACCGCTCGAGGTTTTAATCGTTCCGAGCCGAGCGAGGAATCCCAGAAAATTTCCGCCTTGCCGGGGGTAAAAGGCGTTTCCTCGGTCGTCACAACCGCGCTCTTCTCCCGGCCGAAGCGAATGTAAACCGGTCCCCAGACGCCGGCGGCGGCAACGACCGCTTTTTTGGCTTCAATCGCATCGCACGGCACGAAAATTTTCATATTGGGCATCGCCCGCATGATGGCGATATCTTCGGTTGCCTGATGGGTAGCGCCGTCCGGTCCTACCGAAACCCCGGCGTGGTGTCCGGCGATTTTTACGTTGGAATCATTGTAAGCGATGGTTGTCCGAATTTGCTCCAGGTTCCTGCCGGGGCTAAAAGTGGCGTAAGAGGAAATAAAAGGAATTTTTCCGGAAATTCCCAAGCCGGCAGCAATGGTTGCCATATTCTGCTCGGCCACCCCGCACTCGAAAAATCTTTCCGGGTATTTTTTCGCAAACGCTTCCGCCCGTGTGGATTCCGTAAGGTCGGCGCAAAGTGCTACCACATTCTTGTTCTCATCGCCCGCCGCCACTAACCCTTCGCCGTACCCGTCCCGGGTTGGCTTCATTTCCACGTCCTCGTCGAAAACTTTCGGATTCAATTTTGCTTCAGGATTCAACATAATTATTCATGTTCGCTTTTTATTCTTTTCCCCAAGGTCCGAAGTTCCTTGAGCGCTAATTTCCCCTGCTCTTCCGGCGGCGGCTCGTCCGGGTGCTTAAGTTTGCCGGGCGGCAAGCCGTGCCACTTGTAATCGTTCTCCATAAAGCTCACGCCTTTGCCCGGCGTAGTGTGGGCGATGATAACGGTCGGTTTTTCGTAAATCGCCTCCGCTTCGCTCACCGCACTTACAAACTCCGCCATATTGTGCCCGTCAACTTCAAGGACATGCCAATTGAACGCCTCAAATTTTTCATGCAAGGGCTCAAGCGGCATTACGTCTTCGGTAAAACCGTCAATCTGGATGTTGTTCCGGTCGACGATAAGGGTCAAGTTGCTCAATTTATGCTTCTGCTTTCCGGCAAACATCACCGCTTCCCAGTAATTGCCTTCCTGAATTTCGGCGTCCGAGGTAATGCAATAGATACGGTACTTTTTATTATCGAGCCGCGCGGCAAGCGCCACGCCGATTGCCTGCGAAAGCCCCGAGCCCAAAGGACCGGAGGTCGTCTCCACGCCCGGCAACGCCGCCCGGTGAGGGTGGCCCTGAAGCCGCGAGTTTATCTTGCGGAGCGTCTTCAACTCCTCCATTGGAAAATAGCCGGCGTAAGCCATCGCTACGTAGCGCACCGGGCAAATATGGCCGTTTGAAAGAATCAGCCGGTCCCGCTCCGGCCAGTCGGGTTTCTTGGGATTGTGTTTTAAAACGTGAAAATAAAGGGCTGTAAAGATATCGGCCATCCCCAAAGGCCCGGCCGTATGCCCGCTCCCCGCCTCAATTAGTGTTTCAATTATCGTTTCCCGAACACTTATCGCAAGTTCCTCCAAACGCTTTAATTTACCCTCATGCAAGGCCTCCATTAAGAAGCATTATACCTCAAAATCGTAATTTCATAAACATTAAGCAGGATTTTTCTTTTTCTAAGCCGAGACTAATTCATCCTCTCTTCGGCGAAGCCCCAAAAGGGGTGAGCGAGCTAACCCGAGGGGTTCTAAAGCGAGCGAAGGGTTGAAGCCGACCGCGGTCGGCTGAAATCGCCCGAGCCGAAGAAGTCTCGGCGTGAAAGAGAAAATCCCTGCCTATTTACCTTTTATGGCGGCTTTGATGAAAGCCAAAAACAAAGGATGCGGTTCCAGTGGTCGCGATTTGAACTCGGGATGAAATTGCGTGCCAAGATAAAACGGATGCTCGCTCTTCGGCAACTCGGCAATCTCCATCAAGTTACCTTTCTCATATCGGCCGGAAAAAACCAAACCGTTCTTTTCCAGTTTCTTGACGTAGGCATTATTCACTTCGTAGCGGTGCCGGTGGCGCTCCAAAACTTCCCTCTTGCCGTAAGCGCTGTACGCCGCCGTCCCGGGAGTCAAAACACAAGGGTACGCCCCCAATCTCATCGTGGCGCCGTAATTTTTCGCTTTTATTTTTTCCACCTGGTCTTCCATCGTCGCAATAACCGGATGGGGTGAATTCGGAGCAAACTCGGTTGAGTTCGCCTTCTTCAGTCCCAAAACGTTTCTGGCGTAAGAAATAACCATGATTTGCATGCCCAAACAAAGCCCGAGATAAGGAATTTTGTTGCGTCTCGCGTAATCGGCCGCTAAGACCATCCCCTCAATCCCCCGGCTGCCGAAACCGCCGGGAACTATTATCCCGTCCAATTCGTCGAGCTCCTTCAGTTTCCTGCGGTCGGTTTCGTACTTCTCCGAATCGAGCCAGACGATTTCCGGCCGGCGACTCGCAGTCCAGGCGGCGTGATTTATGGACTCGATAACCGAAATATAAGTGTCTTTGCAGGACTTGAAGTTGAAATACTTTCCGACAATCCCTATCTTCACCGGCTTCTTCAGTTTTTTGATTTTTCTTGCCAAAGCGGCCCAATCTTTGAGGTCGGCTTTGCGGGAAGGCAGATTTATGGCTTTGAGCAGCGTTTCCCCGAATCTTTCCTTTTCCAAATCAACGGGAATATCGTAAATGGAGTAAACGTCCGGCGCGGAAACGATTCGCTCGATTGGCAAACTGCAAACCGTGCTGATGGTTTTTTTGATATGGTCTGTAACTGGGTTCTCAGAACGGCAGATTATGAAATCGGGATTGATGCCCGCCGAGTTCAGGGTTTGAACGGCATACTGGGTAGGCTTTGATTTCTGCTCGCCTAAAATTTTCGGCGTGGGCAGGAAACTCACCAGAACGCAAAAAACGTCGCCCGGATTTTTTGCTTTCATCATCCGCGCCGCCTCCAGGAAAATCAGAAGCTGATACTCGCCGACCGTACCGCCGTATTCGACAACCGTTATCTCCGAATTGTTTTTCTTCTGGCAAAGCTTGATGCGCCTGATTATTTCGTTCGGCACATCCGGCACCACCTCAACGTCTTCGCCGCCGAACTCCAAATTCCTTTCTCTCCTGATGAGTTCGGAATACACCTGGCCGGTGGTAATGTAATCTTCGCGGGTGGAAACTTGGTTCGTAAAACGCTCGTAATTACCTAAATCCTGGTCCGCCTCAATGCCGTCATCGCCGACGAAAACCTCGCCGTGCTCGGCCGGGCGGATGGTGCCGGCATCGACGTTCACATACATATCGGCTTTCAAGTTGGCCACCTTGTAGCCTCTTGATTGCAAAATTTTGCCTATTGAAGCGGCGGCCACTCCCTTGCCTACGGAAGACATCACGCCGCCGACAACGAAAATGTATTTTGGCGTTTTCTTACTGCTCCTCTTTTTTCTCATCGCATTAACTATATTACAAATTCCTCAATTTATCGAAAGTTTCTTTGGGGTTGCCTCCTTTCCAGATATAGGAGGTCGAAACAACGATGTCCGCCCCCGCATATTTCAGCAATTTCGCCGTTTCCAAGTTCACGCCGCCGTCAACTTCGACCCTCAAATCCGGTTCTCTCTTCTTCAAGTCCTTCAGTTTTTCAATAATAACCGGGTTGAACTTCTGACCGGCCGGACCGGGAGCAACCGCCAAAAGCTCAACCAGCGAAACGGCTTTTAGGTAGGGTGTAAGAACATGAGTCGGCGTTTCGGGACTAATAGCCAGACCCAATTCCCTGCCTTCCCTCTCTACTTTGTCGCAAATTATCTCCCAACCGTCGGAGAGCGCTTCAAAGTGGACGATAATCCGGTCGCAGCCCGCCTGAAGCCAGTCCCCGATCACCGCCTGCGGGTCAAGAACCATTAAGTGAATTTCCAGTTTCAAATCCCCAAGCTCGTCGGCCAAAGAACTCAAATCCTCCGGATTGTTCCAAGTTGTATGTTTCGCAAACCTCCCGTCGGTAACGTCAATGTGCACCCATTCGGCGCCAAGTTCCCTCGCTTGATTTATTTTCTCCCTAACGCACCCAAAATCCGGACAATTTATACCGGGAATTACTTCCATCGAGTTAATTTTAACATAGAGTGAACTTTTCTTTGAAGCGCGCCGAACTTGGTCTAGAGAGAAACCGCAGGTAAGTGAGACTTGGGTAGGTTAGGGAATGTTCGAGCTTCTCCGCCTCGGGCGGAGAAGCCGAACTGGCACGTCTCACGAGCCTGCGGTTTCTTTCTGACCGGAAAAGGTTTACTTCTCTTCTTCGTCAATTGGTCGAGAAACTTTTAATTCCAGATTCCTTATCTTCCCAAGCCGCCTCTTAAACTTCTCCTCGTCCGCAAACGGCGTCCCAATCCAGGTGAGAACTATTTTTTCCGCGTCCTCCGGCTTCAGGTACGTAGCGGCGAGCGAAAGGACGTTTGAGTCGTCGTCGTTTCGGGAATCGAACGCCTGGTCAGAACTGGCGACCAAGGCCGAACGCACGTTCTGAAACTTGTTGGCGATCACGTCCACCCCCACTCCCGAACTGCAAACCAAAATCCCGCGGGCGCTTTCGTAATTCAAGCTCACTTTTTTCGCCACCGCCTCGGCAAAATCCGGATAGTCGTCGTTCTCGTCGTAACGGTCGTTGCCTAAATCGGCCACTTGGTAGCCCTTATCCTTCAAAAATCCCTTTATCCGCTCTTTAAGTTCGAACCCGCGATGGTCCGCTCCGATGTAGATAATCATTACTAAATTATAACACGCCCCGGACTAATTTTTTTGTTTCAATTCCGGCTGAAAATCGCCGTTTATCCCGACCTCGTGGAGCGCAACCGAGACAATGTCCTTCCCTTCCAAAAATACCTTGAGCAAGCCACCAGTCATGGTTTCTTCGGAAAAATTCTGGTCAAAAACGAAATTTCCCAAACTGTAGGCAATGTACTTGCCGTTATAAACCTCGAGCGGCTGGATAACGTGGGGATGGGAACCGATAACCAAATCGGCGCCCGCATCAATCGCAAGCCGCGCGAGCGTCATCTGGCGCTCATTCGGCTCCGTAAGGTATTCCTCGCCGAAGTGGTATGCGACAACAACGACATCGGCCGTCGCTTTCGCGCCCAGAATGGCGTCGGTCACCGCCGTTTCCTCGGCAAGAGCCGCACCGGAAACGAAGAAGTCAGAAAAAGCCAAGAAAGCGATTTTCACCCCTTTCACTTCCAGGATTTCCGGCGCGTAGGCTTCGGCCGAAGTACGGCCGGCCCCGACTGCGGCAATCCCCGCATTCTCCAAGTTCGAAACGGTATCTGCAAGCGCTTCCGCTCCCCAGTCGCCGATATGGTTGTTCGCCAAAAACAAAACGTCAAAACCGGCGAAGGTTAGGCCCCGGAGCGCCTCAGGCGGCATCCGAAAAGAATAAATACTGCCCACGTTTTCTCCTTTATCCGATATCGGCCCTTCCAAATTGCCGGCTGCGATATCGACCCCTTGTAAAACATCGGCGATTTTCAAAAACGGATAGCTGAAATCCCCGTTGCCGATTTTCTCCACCTTGGATTTCACGGCACGGTCGAGTATGATGTCGCCGACGAAAATCAAACTTATCTCCGGCGACGGAGACGCAGGTGTAGGCAAAACGGCAGTTTCCCGAAAATCGGATTTTTCTGTTGTAAATCTTAATCCAACCCCTAAGCCCAAGCCGCCTAAAGCCAGAATAAGAAAAGTTGCGAAATGTTTCACCGTCAAATCAGGCTCGCCACGTTCAGGACATGCCCAACGAGCGTCGCCACATACCCCGCCTCGTTGTCGTACCACGAGAGCACTTTTACCAAATCGCCGTCTATAACGCGGGTAAATTCCAAATCCACAATCGCGCCGTATGGTTCGCCGATGACGTCCGACGAAACAATCGGACCTTCCGCCACTTTCAAAATCCCCTTCCAGCGCGGACTCTTGGCCGCTTTTTTCAAAATGTCGTTTATTTCTTCCACCGAAGTTTTTCGCGCCGCAAGAAACGTAATGTCGGCAATCGAACCGTTTACCACCGGCACCCGCATCGCAATACCGTCGAACTTCCCGGCAAGCCCGCGGACGGCCCTCGTAACCGCCGTCGCCGCCCCCGTGGAAGACAGGACGATATTCTGCGCCGCCGCCCGGCCCCGGCGGAAATCTTTCCCCTTTACCGGCCCGTCAACCAGATTCTGCGTCGCCGTATAGCCGTGAACGGTGTTTAAAATCGCTTTCTTGATTCCCGGATTTTCCGACATTATCTGAATGACCGGCGAAGCGGCGTTGGTGGTACAGCTCCCGTTTGACGTAAGCGCCACACCTTTTGCCTCATCGCCGTTTACGCCCATCAAAACAGTTCTGCCCGTCGAACCATCAGAATCCTTAGCCGGTGCCGTAATCACCACTCTTTTCGCGCCCGCTTCCAAATGAACTTTGGCTTTTTTGTATTCTTCAAAAACACCAGTCGATTCGACAACGATGTCAACCCTGAGTTTCCCCCACGGGAGCTTCACCGGGTCCTTCTCCTGAAAAAACTTTATCCGCCGGCTGGCGGATTTGCCGCCAACCACCAAGTAATCGCCTTCTGCTCGAACCTCCTTATCCCAGCGGCCGTAAACCGTATCGTACTTCAATAGGTACGCCAAGTTTTCGCAGTCGCCCAAATCGTTTACGGCGACAATATCCAAGCCTGCTTGGCTCGCCGAAGATTTATCGAAGGCGGCCCGGAAAAACAATCTCCCAATCCTCCCAAATCCGTTTATTGCAATTTTTGCCATTGTCTTATTATAGAATTTCTACTTTCTATTTTCTATTTACTCGTATTCACCAGCGGCCGAATTTTTACCTCATCCCCCACCTCCGCCCGCAAAAGCTCCGCCCGCCCGGCCTTCAACTCCAGCACCTTATTCACCGGCTCGGTCGGATAATAAACCTTGAGTTCTTCATCCCTCGCCCCGAGCTCCGGCTCGACGTTTTTTTCAATCCCCACAATTTCATCCCCGGCAATCCAGATGATGTCTATCGGAAAATTCATCCCCTTCATCCAAAAACCGTAAACCCCCGGCTCGTCAAAAAGGAAAAGCATTCCTTCGTTTACGCCGATTTCATTCTTACCCGCAAGCCCCTGCTCCCGTTCCTCCGCATCGTTCACCACTTCGGCAACAACTGTCTGGTTGTTTATTTTTATCTCCGACATCCTTTTCACCACCTCAATCTTGTTCAAGTAAGACGCCGTAAACAAACCGACGGCCAAAAAAACGCCTATAGCCAACGCGAGAAATTTGATTACGAAATTCACTTTACTTAATTATACAACAAGCCGTAAACGGCTATGCCGAAAGCAACCGCGACGTTTAACGACTCTTTCTTGCCCCGCATCGGAATCTCCAAAACTTTATCCGCCCGCGTGAGAATTGAGGGCGGCAAGCCATTTACCTCGTTCCCTAGAACCAAAACGAGTTTGCGGTTTTTTGTCCGCAACTTGTGATATGGCACGGAGTTTCTTGCCTGCTCAACCGCAAAAATCCCATACCCTTCCTTTTTCAGTTTTTCTAAAATCCGGCTTGTTGAACCCGTCTTTTCCCAAGCCACGCTTTTCTCCGCTCCTAACGAAACTTTTATAAAATCTTTCCGCAACCGCCCGAACTTGTCCAATGGCGTGGGCGTTATGCCGCAAAGATAAACTTTCTTCACCCCGGCCGCATCCGCCGTCCGGAAAATGGAGCCGACATTATGAACGCTCCGGATATTGTGCAAAACAACCGCAATTTCTTTCATAAATTCTACCCGCTTTTCTTTCTACTTATCTTCTTTCTATCTATTCTATTACATCCCGCTTTTCTATTTTTCCACCCCCTGCTTCAAAATCATGTCCATATGGACGTGTTTTTGAAGCAACTAAAATTATCCAAAAAACGAAGCGCCCCCGACGGTTTCCCGAGGGGGGCGAGTTTCGCTCCGCTTCGGCCCGACTCTACGAGTGGGCCATGAATTGTTGCTGATGAGGCGGGATTCGCGACGTCCCTCTCCGGTGTGACTGGCGCTGAGAGGAAGACGAAGTCGTTCCCATCGACACGTCCTTGAGGTGACGCCTCAGGACGCCAATCGACTTCACGAGCTTGTTGGGTCGATTGGCTCCCTCGATCCGGGCAGCGAGATGGCTGGCCTGGTCACCGATGGCCTTCACCGGACCGATGGTCTCGATCACCTTTTCGCGCCTCGCGAAGACCGCTTGAGGATCGATGAGCACGAAACTGCCCAGATCGTCATGCATCCTCTTCGCCAACGCCGCTCTGTGCGCCTCGCCTGAGTTCATGCCATCCTCCTGGATTGAAGGAACGTACGGGGGGGTTGGGGGCCTACTCTGACAAAGAGTTGGTTCCATTTCCCTCCTACGCCCACCAGAAGTTAGCGCTGAACACCACGATTTTTGTGCTCACTGCTCTCATAAGCAACTTACTCCTATACGGTTTGGGGGTTCTTTTTATACAATAACCAAAAATAACTGAAGCGTCAAATAGGTGTTGATAATTCCGGTCGCCGAGGCCTCCGGCAGCATCGACTAGAAGTAAGCCGTGCATCTCGCGCGGCAAGAGCACCCGCGCCCCCGGACAAGAAGGTTTTGTCCGGAGGCGCTTCATTTTTGCAACAACTTTAATTTAAAGCATGACAACCCCTCCTTGCCTCAAAAAATGTCCATATGGACATGATTTTGAAGCACCTAAAAATCGGGAATATAGTAGCTATTGGATAACAGCCGACAGACCAGTGAAAAGAGGCGAGGTTACGGCGTCGCCTAAATTGCAGACCGGCTCGCCCGATCCGTTGCGGGTATAAAGAGCGAACTCAAGATTTTGTCCAACAAGACCGTCGGAAACCGATATGTCCCCTATCGCCGAGAAATGGGTTTCGTACTGCCAACCGAGAGTGTAATCTTCAATCGGCGTCATTGCCGCGTTGCATTGACTGGATAACCGCGCAACGGTAAGCGGATAACTGCTCACGCCGCCGTAATCTCGGTGAAGCGAGCGGAAATTATCCAAACTGGCCGGCGTCCCGCTTGCCGAAAGAAACGGAATAATACCGAACGCTCGATTGGTGTCCGGCGCCGAAATAAGCCGCCATTTTATTTTCAGCAGACTGTTTTCAATTTTGGCCTCATCAACGGCGAAGTAAGAATTTGAAGGGTCTGGCGTCATATTCGAAACCGCTTCCGGCAAAACTAAAGTCGTTGTCGCAACAGCCGAGACAGTGCCAAGGTCGTCGACTGCCCGGATATGCACCGTCGAGGTGCTGCCCAGCGCAACGGACAACGCCGCAAAAAACTTGCTGGGATTTGCGCCGCCAACCGGAACTATTGGCTCCCAATTGATGTCCTCCCAACTCGATTCATAAGAAATATTGCCGTCTAAACTATCCAAGTCGGTCGAATGGTTCCAGGAAATCTGAACCGTCGATGTGGACGAATCCGTGGTATAGGAATCGACGGTTAAATCGGCGGGCGGAGACGGCGGATTATGAGTCGGCGGAGAATTTTGAAAATAATATTTGGTTTTATCAACCGCGACCAATTTGAATCCTTCAAGAGAAGAGTAATCATAGTAAGCGGCGGTGATATAGTCGGTGGACGACGAAAAGGTTGAATCGTTTATCGGACCGGATGCCAAAAGTAAAAGATGATTGTCCTCTAAAAGATCAAAATGCAAATCGCCGCTGGTGGGACCGCCGGAATGGCACTGGCCGACCGTATCGGGCAACAAAACCCAGTAATCTCCCGAAAGATAATTTTGCACCGAACCGTTACAGCGTTTGTAAGCAAACTGCATCATTCCGTCTATTTGATAATTAGGGTCATTGGCATTCCTCGGATTGGTAATCGCCGCAACTTCCTCCGCTTCTTTATTTAAATAGAAGCCAACCATCCGCCATGAGTCACCGTCACTAGATACCTGTGGCACAAAAGGATACTGATCATAATAGAATTCAACTAAATAGTTCGTGCTTAAAGCACGCGAGTCCCTGTAGAAGTGAAGGTTATCGACAAAACTTGGCACGGTCGTGCTCGCAACCGTCGAAGTCGAAGCTAATCCGTCAGCATCAACCGCTCTAACCATAAATTCATAACTTCTTCCTATTTCATCGATCACTTGCTCCAATACAGTGGAGGTAGAATCAAAATCGAATGGTATTGAATTTGCGGGAGTATTAAACTCGTCAACCTCGTAGGCAACGGTAGTTGTCGTTCCGGTATAATCTTGGGACTCATCCCAACCCAGGGTAAGCGTCGGCGCGCTAAAGTGATAACCTACGTTAAAATTTGCCACCGCAGTCGGAGCATCCCGGGGTTCCGGTAAACTCGAAGAATTTTGCGGCTTGGAAACAGCGCGAGTTTCAAAATTATCATCACTGTTCGTGTCGCAACCATTACCTGAAAATTCACCGCTGGTTTGCGCCGAAAAACAAATATTATCTTCAAACGCTTTTCGCTCTAAACTCTTCTCCGCTGCGGTCGTTGATTCATAATCGACTTCGTCAACAACCAAGTCACTCTCATCAAAAAGAGTTATTGTGTAAGTAACACCGTCAACTTGGGGTAGAGTTGCGCTTCGATTTATGTCGCCGGCAACATTACCGTTAAGTCCTGACAAGAGAAAGCTTTTGGCTTTAATTATCGTCACGTCCTCCGGTTTACCACCAAAGGAGGCAATAGAATCGCTAGAAGTGGAATCAGAATAACTAAGTCGCAAGGACCAGTCGTTTAGATTCAAATCACCAGCCATAGGATTATAAAGTTCAACAAATTCGTTGCCCGCATCATTTCCTTCGGCGTTGTAAAGGACTTCGCTTATTAAGATGTGATTGGCCGCGGTTGCCGTTGAAGTGGAAGAAGTGGCATTTTCTGGCTCGGGAATTGAATCCTCGCCATTACCCGCGGCGGCGGAACCTCCTCCACCCGTAGCCAACGACGGTACCGAGTTTTCGGCTTTCGGCGTCCCGCCTTGAGCGGCGCTCGACTGCCAAGCTAAGTCACTTTTCCTTTCCATTGTCCCCTTTGAAGAATTGTCTCCGGCTGGCCAATTCGGATTTGCAAGCGCCTGGTCAAGCAAACGACATTGGGCATCAAAAAGACGTAAGCCTTCGTTAGTGTTGCTCAAGGCTCCAATATAAATTTGGTCAGCTGGCACATTAGATAAAGTTTCGTCGCTGGTTCGCTCGAGAATGTAGAATCCGCCGGTTGGAATTATCGTGTTATCGTCAAAAGCTATTTTTATCTGCTCGGTTTTGTCCAAAATCTGGTAACCGGAAATGTCCAAGCTTTTACCCGATATGTTCTTCAATTCTATCCATTCATCATTAGCGCTTACTGCTGTTCCCATCCAAGCGACCTCGTTTATTATTATTGGACTTATTTGTCCTATTGGACTTCTTGTCTCACTGCCAAATGGGCAAAAACTCACTTCGGACTGTCCGGTATTTTGACTCTGATCTTGGATTGTGGACGTAGCGGCAAGAGAAACAACTTGTTCGGATTCATCCTCATCCACCATAGTATCCTGAACCCCTTCATCTTCCTCATTTAGATTTTCTTTACTTATTTCGGTTGCCCGATCGTATTCGTCATCCAACCGATTTTTTAATTCGGCGGCGGATATTTCTTCAGAGTTTGGAACAATCACATCAGATTTTTCAACTCCTTGTATTTCCCCCACCGCATCTTCAGCCGGTAATTCCATGACCCCAATTTCCGGCGAACCGGAGAAAATGTTGGCGATACTATCTCCTATGTTTGCAAAGAAAGACAAGAACTTATTCTTCGCTAGAGAGAGTTCGCCTATAAAAGAAAATCTGCCGCTAAATGTTTTACCTAATAATGATTTCTCATTAAACCTACTCACCCGCGATGGCAGGAAGTCATTTGCCTCATCGTAAAAACGATTTATAACGGCGGCGCCATACAGAACGACTTTTTCAGAGAGACGGGAGAAATGAGTATCAAAAATATAAAGATCGCTTTCTTCAATTAGATATGTTTCTTCGTATTTTAAGCCATTTTTTGTCTTTTTTATCTTAACTAGGGGAAATGTTTTTGCTCTGTCATCAATACCATAACAAAAATTATTATCACAATTACTTTTATTGATTCTCAATTCATAAGCTGTATCGTTAATAGTATCCTCCGAAAAGAAATATCTATTGGAATACAGAGCTATTGAACTAAGGTATCCCTCAATTGAAGATTCCGAGGGGAGCGCCGTTCCGCTTCTAATCAGTTTATTTGGAATATCAAGCCCGTTAATGCTACTCCTGTTCCACTTTTGGTCGGCATAAGCTTCATAAGACGATTCTTCCCCACCAATCGGCGGGTGGGGGTCGTCTCTGGTATGGGCCGGTACAGCCATATCCTCCACCAAATGAAGAACGTGGCCCAATGTGTAATAAGCGTCCTCTTTTTTCCCGCCCACCCAATATTCGAGCGCCTGCGTCCAAGTTCTATCCCCGCCGTACCGACTGTAATATTGGCTTTGAAGACTCCGGTCGTTCGCCCACTGAACAGCCGGTGCTACGTCCGCCCCCTCCGGCGCAACGAAAGCCGATGTAAATCCCCTTACCTCGCTGGCAGAAAAACTGCTAAGTCCCTTTCCGGTCCATCCAATTTTATTAATCGGGTCATAAAAGTGATTTATTGCTCTTATATCCCTATCCTCATCCGTACTCCCTTGAATAATCCATTCCGCTTCTTCCCGGGTAATCTTTTTATCGGGGTGGAGTAAATTGTAAAACTCAACTATCTCTTGCGTGAGAGCAATATGAGTCGTGTCTGGACTGTAAGCAAAAGATTTGCTTGCACTAAAAAGAAACAAAACTAGAGCCAAGAAACAAATTACCAGTTTCTTGAACATAAAAACTTAAAAATCATATTTCTACAATTTTCCAAATGCCGTTAGGATAAATGGTTAGACTAACTAAGATAGGACCGTCGAAACTAAAGTATTTTTCATCTAGAGAGTAATCGCCTTCACCTTTTTCAAGGGCAAGCTGCAATGGTTCCAAATAATTCTTTATGTCGCTTTCGGTAACATTATTAAAGCTTTGTAATTCTTCTTCTCTATTCTCTTCAATAAAATATTTACTCGCCAGCTCATAATTTCCGGCTTCTACTGCCTCAATGTACATCCGCAACGTTTCCTGCGGGGTTGTGCCACCGTAAGTATCAGCCAGCTGACGCTGATAAAGCTCTTCCTGCCCTTGCTTAAAACCTTCGTAAAGCAAATCAACGCTCTCCTGCCCGCGCCAAGTATCAAACGCCTGCCACGCAACAGCCGCAGCCGCGAGAATAAAAAGCGCCAAAAAGGCGCCAAAAACAATCCAAAAAACCTTTTTTCTACCACCCCGAAAGTGCCCCTCCGAAGGCAAATCTGTTTTTTCTTCGTCCATAGGTTAAAAACCTGGACCCGAAACCGGAGGTGTTCTTTATTGACTTAATTTTAGAACACTCATCTGCCCAAACAACCCACACTTATCCCCACCCCGACATGCCTCAAAAAAGGTCCATATGGACCGATTTTGAGGCAAGGCAAGAATCAGAAATTAACAATCAGAAATCAACAATCAGAAATCAACAAAATGCTTAAAATACTCCTTGAGTTCCTCGTCGCCTTCCAAAATATTCGTGCTTAAAATTTTACAATATCTATCCAAATCATTTTTCACAATTCTTTTCCAAAAATCATCCGCCAATTGCTGCGGACTAACCCACACGCTTTTTTGAAGAGGGTAAAACATATATTCCCTTAAAAGGCTTCGCAATATACGGCGTTTGCGGTCAAATTTCACCGGTACATCAAACATCACAAAGTACCACTTTCCATCCCAGGTTTTCTTATTATTTTTACTACCTGAGAGATATCTTCTAAAGAAAATTTTCCCTTCCTTAGTAACCGAAAACTTTTTGTTTCTTTTAACGATTAGTCCTTGATCTATCATCCTCTTTAACGACTGTTTTATATACTTCTTTCTTTTGTAATTTTTAATTAACTCGTCAATCAGCTCCTCAGTTACCTCTTCAACACCTGAGAAAAAATTACTTAATTCTCTAATGTGACGACGAGCATCTTTTGAAGTTTTTGCCATAAGTTTATTTTAGCTTATTTTAGTTTGCCTCAAAATTGGTCCATATGGACATAAATTGAGGCAAGGTCAATTTTTTGTAAATTATATTTTATTTCTTATTTCTACAATCGCTTCCCTTTTTACTATCGCTTCTTTTTTTACTATCTCTTCTTTTTGCGAAGAAAGGCGGGGATGTCCCATTCGGACTTGTCCGTAATGGACTTCTTTTTCTTGTCCCCTTTTTCCGGTTTTGCTTCCTCGTCCGGAATATCTTCATCTTTATCTTTGCTCCCGACAACAACTGTTTTCGGCTCGCTCATGAAAAGCGAGGGTAATTCCCGGCCGAGCCGGCTGCCGCCCAATAACCCGTTGAAACCGGCGGCGATGACCGTTACTTTCAAACTCTTGTCTTTCAAACTGCGGTCGTAATAGGCGCCGAAGATGATTTTTGCGTTTGCATCAAGATTGGAAACGACGGCCTTGGCCGCATCGCTAATCTCGGACATCTTTATGTCGCGGCCGCCGGCGACGGCAAAAAGAACGCGCTTCGCCCCGTCAAGCGGCGTTTCAAGAAGCGGCGAATTTACGGCGTTTTCCACCGCCCTCATGCTCCGATCGGCGCCCGAGGCAACGCCAATGCCGATAAGGGCGGGGCCGGCGTCTTTCACGATCGCTTTAATGTCGGCAAAATCAACGTTGATGATGCCCGGGGCGTTCACAATTTCCGTCACCGCTCTCACGGCCTGCTCAAGAACCGAGTCAATAAAACCGAAGGCTTTCGCCACCGAAGTATCCTTGTTTATAAGCGCGAAAATGCGGTCGTTGGGGATAACAACCAAAGCGTCAACTTTGTCACGGATATTGGAAAGGCCTTCCTGGGCGATTCTCGCCCGCTCGGAGCCCTCGAAAGAAAAGGGCTTGGTGACGATGGCGATGGTTAAAACCCCTTTTTCCCGGGC
>JAZDPW010000003.1:0-18690 GCA_043797305.1 Candidatus Jorgensenbacteria bacterium | reverse complement strand
CCCTGAGGATAAAGACGAACTGACGGCCATCAAGCTTTACGATGGCACGACTCAGGTTGGCACGGTAAAATCGCTTACCGGTACGGCTGATGATTACAAGGCGACCTTCGACAACTTGACTCTTTTGATTCCGAAGGGCACGACCAAAGTCATAACGGCCAAGGTTGATGTTTCTTCGGCCGCGACAGCCGGCAACGCCTACTCGCTTTTGGTAGCCGAAGTTGCCGACACAACCGGTGTTGACATCATTGCGGTAGACACGGAAGGAAACGAACCCAGCTATCAGGTTAACGGTACCGCTACGGCGGCTGCCGATGACTCAGTTAACGGTGCGGACACTGTCCAAATCACTGTTCGCGGCGGCGGCACGATGGATATCGCGGCCGCTCCGGATGACTCTGACACCAAAGCCGGTATCATTCTTGCCGGCTCGAGCAATGTTGTTTTGGCGAAGTTCAACTTTACGGCAAACAGTGAAAATTTGACCGTCAAGAAACTTAGGTTCGACATGGACACCGACACGGCCTCAGACGCCACCGCTTCCGGCCTCGCTGATGAGATCACGAAGATCTACCTCTTTGAAGGTACGACGGTTGTCGGTTCCGCTACTGGTTATCCTTTCACGACGATAGCTGCTGACAATATCAGCATTGAAGGGTTGGCCTGGCTGGTTCCGAAGGACACCACCAAGACCTTGACTGTCAAAGCCGACTTGTCGACGATGGCAAATGGTGCCGACACCGGCTCGGAGGCTTATGTTCACCTTCAGAAGGTCGGTTTCCAGGCCGATGGTTCGGCTACTTCGATAACAGCCTTTAACGTGGCTACTCCGGCTACGAACGGATACGTCGCCTCTGGTAAGCAGAAGGTTGTCTACAAGACCAAACCGACGGTTTCTCGAACCGATGTTGCGAGCTCCTTGCTTAACGCGCCGACCGACCTCGAAGTCGCAAGATTTACGATCGCGGCCGACGCCAAAGAGCAGATTGGTTGGGCGGCAATTGGCATTGAGATGACGCTCTTAAACGCCTCGTTCTCTGACGTTGCTTTTACGGTAAGAGACATTACGAACGGTCTTGACCTTACCGTAACAACGCAGGTACCGAGTACCTCAGGTCTTGACTTGACCGCGGATACGGCGAAGAGCGCCATCCTTATGTTGAGCGCGCCTGAACAGATTGCGGCCGGCTCAACCCGCACTTACGCCATCAAGATTACTGCGACATCCGCGCAGTTTGGTACTTCCGGTGAGACCGAAACGCTGACATCGAGATTGGTTCTCCACAACGATTCTTCGACGGCGAACCTAGCTAACGCTACGACGTTCAGCTTTGGCACCGCTACTCAAACCAACGCAACGTTGGGCAGCACGGACAATGCGTTTGTCTGGACTGACTTCTCGTTGGCTGGTTCTGAAGATGCCGATGCCGACTGGGCGAACGGTGTCTACATAGACACTTTCCCGTCCACGCCAGCATGGAATCTTACCAGAACCAACTAAAACCTTTCCTTGAAGGTAACCAAATTGGCCCCCTCGGGGGCCTTTTTGGTTTTTTATGGAGAATCGGTTAAAATTAATCCTATATGTTAATAAAAGCAGAAAAAATCCTTTCTTGGGTTGTAAAAATCCTTCTTTTTCTTACGGTTCTTACCCCGTTTGTCGTAACACCGGCTTGGCACCTTTTCCCTTATGTTTTTGGGAAAACGATTTTTTACCGCGCCATTATTGAAATCGCTCTCGGGCTCGGGGTAGCGCTTCTTGCCGTCCGCGCCTGGCGCGGCCGGATTGACTGGTCCCGTTTTAAATCAAAACTTCTCATTCTTATTTTTCTATTTTTTGTCGCTGCGGCGGTAAGCACCTTACTTGCCCCGGACTTGTCTCATGCCTTTTTCGGCGACGTAGAACGAGGCGAGGGCTTTTTCGGCCTTCTTCACTATCTTGTCTTTCTCATTTTAGCTTTGGCGCTTTTTAACAAGCGTGACTGGTTGTTCTTTTTCGGCGGTCTCTCCGCCGTTGCCGTTATCGTCTCTTTCTACGCCTGGCTCCAGTACTTCGGCGTCACTGATTTTCTTTTTTCTCTTAAACCCTCAACCCAGCCGGGTTCTTTTACCGGCAATCCCGCTTTTCTTTCCTCGTTTCTCATAATTTCTCTTGCGGCTTTGGTATTCTTATTTGAAGAAGTAAAGAACCGGACTTGGCGGGTTATTTTCGTTTTGGGCGGGTTATTTATCACCGCAACCGTTTTTATAACTGCTATCCGCGGCGCGGCTTTGGGCATAGTTGCCGGTTTGCTGGTTTTAGCCCTCTCTTATCTTTTCTCCAGGTCCACCCCGAGAAAAATTAAAGGTATTGCCGGACTTCTGATTATACTTCTCTTTGTTTTTGGAATCGGTTTTTGGCTTACGAAAGATAACGCCGTTTGGCGGAGCGTCCCCGTTCTACATCGTTTTGCCAGAGTTTCCCTTGAAAACCCATCGGTTGCCACCCGTCTTATTGGTCTTAAGGTGAGCGGGGAAGCGTTTTTGGAGCGTCCCGTTTTCGGCTGGGGACCCGAGAATTACAACGTCGCCTACAACAAGCATTACGACCCGGCTTATTCTTATTATGCCGAGGACTGGTTTGACCGGGCTCACAACAAAATTGCCGAGGTCGGCGTTCTCTATGGCGGAGTGGGATTGATTTTATATCTTGGTATTTTGGGACTCACTTTTGCCATGGTCCGAAAAAGACCTTTTTTTGTCGGCGTTTTCGCGGCTTACGTTGTTCAAAACCTTTTCCTTTTTGACAATATTGTTTCTTACATCCCGCTTTTCGCCGTTTGGGGGTATTTGATTTTTGAAAGGCGTCCGGCCGAGTCGGTAAATCCTATAGGACCTATAAGTCTTATTAAACGGATAGGTCCGGTGCTTGGCGCTATTGTCGTCATCTTGGGCGTTGCCTACAGCCTTTATAACTGGCATTACGTGCCGGTTCGGCAAGCACTCGTTTATGCGGATGTTGCGAGAGCCAAAGTTGGCGACAAAATCCTTGTGGCAAGCGATAGCTTTCTTTATCCCTACAATTTTTTTCAGCCGACTTTGCGGGCGCAGTTCTCTGACATGATTTACAATAATGACTTGATTAAGTCTCTGGCTTTCCGGCCGCTGGTTTTGAAAGCTGCCGAAGCTCTGGAAGAAACGGCCGCCTTGGAAAAAGAGCCGCGGCAGTATGCCCGGTTGGTGGAAACTTACAACGAACTTGCCAAACAGGAAGAGAAATATTTTGAGAAATCCGAACCTTTCGCCCGAAAAGCTCTTGAGTTTTCGCCAAACCGCCAGGGTTTGCTTCACCACCTGTCTTTCACCTTGGCCGGCTTGAACCGTTTTGACGAAGCCGTTGCCATAAACCGGCAAGCTCTTGAACTAGACCCCCGGGTTTACAAATCCGTTTATCAGCTCGGTATCGCTCTGTCTTTGGCGGCTGATTCGCCGGGGAAAAAGGGAACGGTGGAAGGCGATGCTTTGCGGGCCGAAGCGAAAGAAAATCTTGACCAGGCTTGGGAAATGGCAAAAGCCAACGATTATCTCTTCTTCCAGGATTATGATTTCAGAAACTTGATTACCATTTACGCCCGCTGGAAGGACTTTCGAAGGGCGGCTGAAGTTTTGGAAGTTACCGTCGGGCGTTTGCCGACAGAGCAGAATTATTTGGACCTTATTTCGCTCTATCGCACCTTAAGGGATGTCGACGGCATTATTCGGACCGCCGAGGGCTTGAAGAATGTGAAGCCGTCCCTAGTCGATGATTTGGACGTAATAATTGACTTAGCCCGGAAAGAAAATTGGGAGATTTTAGATCAGCTCTAAGCTCAAGAAACAAATTTGTTCAATGCGGTAAGAATTGCTTCGGGGGAAACACCAAGTGCCGACTTTAAGTTTTTCAGATTTCCTCTTACCGATTCCGAAGGTTTTGAATTCTCGTTTTTGGTAATAAGTATCTTATCCCACTGAGTTTGGCCAACCCGCCGTTCTTCATCGCTTACAACCTCTTCGAAGATTTTTTCACCGGGGCGGATGCCGACGAAAACTATAGGGATGTCCACATCGGGCCGGAGGCCGGCAAGGCGGATCATTTCATTTGCGACGTCGAGAATTTTTACGGGCTTGCCCATATCGAGCATGAAAATCTCGCCGCCGTCGCCTACGGCGCCGGCTTCCATCACAAGAAGGGCTGCTTCGGGAATAGTCATAAAGTAACGGGTCATGTCGGGATGGGTGACGGTCAAAGGCGAGCGGCTTTTTATCTGTTCCTTAAAGAGCGGCACCACGCTCCCGCGGCTTCCGATGACGTTTCCGAAACGAACCGAGACGAATTTTGTGGCTCCTCTTTTATTGAGCTCCTGCGTGGCAATTTCTGCCGCCCGTTTCGTTTTTCCCATTACCGAAGTCGGCCGAATGGCTTTGTCGGTTGATATCAAAACGAATTTCGGCGTCCTGAATTCAATGGCGGCTTCGGCGACGTTTAAGGTTCCGAAGATATTGGTTTCAATCGCTTCATCCGGAAAATCTTCCATCAAAGGCACGTGTTTGTAGGCGGCAGCATGGAAAATGACGTCGGGGGAAAATTTCTTTACCGTCTTGAACATTTTGTCGCGGTTTGCGATGTTTGCGACAACCGGTTTTATCTTCTCGGCCGGGTAACTTCTTAAAAGTTCCATATGAAGGTCGTAGAGGTCGCTTTCGTTGGAATCAAGAAGAACGAGCGTTTCCGGCTGGAAAGCCATTATTTGTCTCGAGAGTTCCGAACCGATTGAGCCAGCCGCTCCCGTTATCAAGACCGTTTTATCCTTAACGAACTCGCTGATTTTTTGGGTTTCGATTCTTGCCGGATTTCGGCCCAGGAGGTCTTCAATTTCTATTTCCCGGAGATCGGTTAAGGTCACCCGGCCGGTCAAAAGCTCGTGGGTGTCGGGGATGATTTTTACGTTTTTTATCCCGGCACTACGCGCGTGTTTTACCGCTTCTCGGATTATATCGGCCTCCGCCGCGGTCAGAGCCACGATTACGTGTTCGATGTTATAATTTTTTATTACTTCGGGGATAATTTCGATTCCGCCAAAGACCTGCACGCCGTGGATTGAAGTACCCGTTTTTTCTTTCTTATGGTCGATTATGGCAACGGGGAAGGGGGAATTGTCACCGGCTTTCAGGAGGTCCCTTATGAGGCGCTCGCCTTCGGCATCGGCTCCGACGATAAGAGCCCGGGGGGCGTCCGAAACCGGCCTCTTTTTCACCGTTTCGTACCAAACCCGCTTTGCGATTCTTATTCCGCCTACGAAGATGAGGTTTAAAAAGTAGTTGATGAAAATAATAGAGCGGGGAAAACCGGCGAAAAGGGCGGTGTTTTCACGAAGAATGAAAATAATCAAAGCAAAAAGGACGTTGGCGTAAGTTACCGCCCGGAGGAGGCGGGTGAGCTCTCTTAAACTTACGAATTCCCAGGCGAAGGAATAAAGCCGTTCCATTGACAGGAAAACGACGTTAAGGGCGGCAAGAATCAGGAAGTAATACAAAAATCGGCTCTGATATTCCAGGGGCAGAACGTCGTCGAAGCGAAGGGCGAAAGCGAGCCAAAGGCTCAGGGCAATCAGTAAAACATCGGCTAAGCCGAAAAATATCGCTCTCCGTCCGCGCAAATATTGATAAATCCTGTTCACGAGATTATTTCTACAATATAACTAATTGTAGTTTTAGTCAATTTTTACCCTATTTAGGGTAGCTGCGAAAGAGGGAATAGCTTTTTACTTATAGAAACCCCTGACGGTTTCTATAACGTAGTCCACCTGTTCGTCGGTGAGCTCGGGGTACATTGGGAGGGAGAGCACTTCACGGCAGATTTTTTCCGTTTCCTGGAGTTCCTGCACGTCGCCGCGCGTATCAACAAGGCGCGGCTTTTCTTTGTCGAAAAGCGGTTCCTTATACGTCGGTATCGGCCAGGAAATCAAAGTTTCTACGCCTTGTTCTTCAAGGTGTTTTTTAAGCTCGTCGCGGTGCTCGGCTCGGATGACGTAGTTGGTGTAAGTGTCGGTAAAGCGTTCGTCGCCGAAGTCGGGTGCTTTAACCCCGGGGATATTCTTTAAGCCCCCATGATAGCGTTTCGCAATTTGCCGTCGGCGTTCCAGCCAACCGGCCAGATATTTCAGTTTTACCTGAAGCAGGGCGGCGTGGACATTGTCCATCAAAAAATTGTGGCCGTGGTAATAAAAGTGCCGGTCTTCGCGGTTTTCTCCGTTGTAGCGCATCAGTTTCAATTTTCGGGCAGTTTCCTCGTCGTTGGTTATAGCCATACCGTTATCGCCCCAGCCGCCCAAGGCCTTGGCCCAGTAAAGAGAGAAGCAGCCGACCAAACCGAATGTACCGGCTTTTTTAATACTGCCGTCCGCCATTTTGAGTGTGGCGCCCAAGGCCTGGGCCGCGTCTTCTATCACGATTAGCCCTTTGCGTTTGGCAATATCCATTATCGCTTCCATATCGCACAAGCGCCCGTTCAAATGAACCGGCTCAATGGCTTTGGTATGGGGCGTGAGCGCTCTCTCAATCAGTTTCGGGTCCATATTAAAGTCCTCCCCGACGTCAATCAAGATCGATTTTGCTCCCGCAAGATAGGGGATTGAGATGCTTGCGATAAACGTATGGGCGACGGTGATGACTTCGTCGCCGGGGCCGATACCAGTGGCCTGAAAGGCGATATCCAGTGCCGATGTGCCGGAATTCGTGCCTATGGCGTATTTTACGCCGCAGAACTTGGCGAAATCTTCTTCGAATTTCCAAAGTTCTTCGCGGTTCACGATGGCGCCCCGGAAGAGCGTTTCGTCAAATGCCTTAATGAACTCGTCGCGGTGGTCGGCGTATTGTTTTTGGGGATTTACGAACCGTACTTTGTATTCCATATTTTAGAGTCGAATGTAGGCCGGGCCCGGATTTTCGTATGTTTTCATTATAATCTCTCTCGTTTCTTCCGGACTTTTAGGAATGTACGTTTTCATTCCCGGCAGTTTCTCCAAGAATTCTATTTCCTCATTCTCCCGCAGAAGGTTGTGGCTGAATCCCAGAAATTTGTATTTCTCACTGCCTTTTACGCCTAGGATTTTTACGTTTGCTTTGTGCATAGCGACGGCATTTCGAACCATCTCGTGTACCCGGAAGGTGACGAAGTTTATCATCGAGTAGATGTAAGGTTTTTTGCCGGCGATAGCCATGGCGGCGGCGATAATCGTCGAGCTCGCCTCGGTTACGCCGAAGTTGAAAAACCGGTCTGGGAATTTTTCAGAAAATAATTCTATATAGTTAAAACCAACGTCTGGGATAATTAGGACGATATCTTTATCCTTCTCAGCCAATTCTACTAAGGTTTTAATAAATACTCTTCTTGAGTCTTCTACCTGGATGATTTCTCCCATGGTTTTTTAGGTTTGCCACTGAAAGTTTTGATGTGGCAATTCCTGCATAATGTTCGACTATTGTTTATATTCCAAAGTTTCTCATAATTTAAGGATCCTTTCAAGGTTTTAATTTTGTTCTCCTCTAGAATTTGAGAGAACATTTCTGGATAATGATCGGCTTCTAACCAATCACCCCTCTTACTGCACATTTGGCAAGTAAAATTATCTCTAGAGAAAACGTCAGAACGCCACTCGCGGTATTTAAGAGAATGCCTAATTTGATGGTGCAGGATTCTATTTGTCTTCGAAATTCCTCCTTTCCATTTCCAGTGTTTTCCACCTATAGCTTTTCCAATTTTAGCTAGGCTCATCTTCAACCTATCCTCTTTACTCCTTTCTTTACCTAGCCAGTATTTAGTGATTCCCTTTTTACCTTTGTTCCAGGGCACGAGTCCTTTCTTAAAGACCTGAGGATTGTTTCTGGTCCAAGGCTTTTTAGTTCCTTTATGAGCTAAACTAATTTTTCTCTTTGTTTCCTCGGAGTGTGGTTTTCTGTTTATTGTTTTTCCTCTTTTGTATACTCCTTTAGGCATTCTCTAATTCTGATAATGCTTCTTTATACTCCTCCTCGGAGAGCATTTTGTAGTGATAGATATTATTGTTTTCCATAAACGACACGCCCTTACCCTTCACGGTATCGCAGATAATCATATTAGGTGACGAATTGGACAGTTTGCCGAGCGCCGTTTCAATCTCGCCGTAATCGTGGCCGTTTACTCTCTGAACTGCCCAACCGAAAGATTTAATTCGTTCATCCAAGGGCTCAATGTTTAAGATATTTTTAGTTTCGCCCATTGCCTGGAGGCGGTTATTGTCGACCAGTACCACCAGGTTGGAGAGGTTGTGTTGTTTGGCGATTAAAACCGATTCCCAAGTCGTGCCGATTTGCATTTCCCCGTCGCTCATCAAGACGTAAATCCGCCCGCCGGCCTCGTCCATTTTTTTAGCCAAGGCGAAACCGACTCCGGCCGGTAATCCAAATCCCATGCTCCCGCCAGCGAATTCCAAGCCGAATACACCGTGCGGTTCGACTAGACCGATGTACTTTTCCTCACCCGGTTTCCAGTAACGCTCCAAATCTTCTTTTGGGATAATTCCTTTTTGAGCTAGGAAATGGTAAACAGAAGCCGCTACCCACCCCTTGCTTGCGATGAACTTGTCTTTCTTTACGTCCATTTTCTCAAACAGAACAGCAAGAACGTCCATTACGGAGAAGTTTGATCCGATATGGCTGGCTTGTGCCCGAAAAACCATATTAAGCACGGTTTTTCTTGCTTCGTTTGCGATGTGTTTGTAGTCGGTCATGAAGCTTTAATTATGTCTTACAAGAAGACTTTTTTCAAAGTTATCAGAATGAGTTTAATGTCGGTCCAAAGCGACATTTCCTTTACATACTTCATCTGGAGGCGGACTTTTTCCGGCCGCACTTTTTCAAGATATATTTTCTCCGTTTCCTCGGTGGATTTTGCCTCGGCGAGCATTTCTTCCTCACGCGAGTTCCAGAGCGAGGCGTAATCGGTGATGCCCGGGCGTATCGTGTAAACGATTTTTTCCTTACCTTTATACATATTGGCGTATTCCACCACTTCCGGTCGGGGGCCGACCAGGCTCATGTCGCCCAGGAAAACATTTATGAGCTGCGGGAATTCGTCGAGTTTCCATTTACGGACGAACTTACCGCTTTTCGTCATTCTCGGGTCGTCCTCGCGCGAAGAAGGCCCGCCGATTTTCTCGGCGTCCGTCACCATCGAGCGGAACTTGAAAATCCGGAAAGTTTTCCAATTCTTGCCCATCCGCACACCGCGGTAGAAAACCGGCCCCGGCGAATTCTTCTTTATCCAAATCGCCAAACCCAGAAAAATAGGGGAGAGAATAATAAGTCCCAGGCCGGAAAAAAAGATATCGAACAGGCGTTTCATTAATTCAGTCTACGCCGAATTCAGCCATTTATTCAATCTTTTAAAACCTTCTCTGATTTCTTCCGGCTGGCCGGCGAAGGAGAAGCGTAAGTAATCCTTACCCGATGGACCGAAAGCCGCCCCGGGGATTGTAACCACCCGTGCCTCGCGGAGGATTTTCAGCGCCAGCTTGAATGAATCCATCTTGCCCCGACCCTTTAGGGAGTCGGGGTTTATCTTCACCATAATATAATAAGCACCCATCGGTTTTTGGTACTCAACGAAATCAGAAAGCTTATCGAGTTCCCGGCACATAAGTTCGCGGTTTTTCGTGAGTTTCTCTACGGAATCCCGGACGCTTTTCTGCGGGCCCTTCAAGGCAGTAATCGCGCCCTTCTGGGAAATTGCCGGGGCGCAAATTTGGAGAGCGTCGTGGACCTTGAGCATGTGGTCAATTAATCCCTCATCGGCAAAAGCAAACCCTACCCGGTAGCCGGTCATCGCGTATTTTTTAGAAAAACTGCCGCACAAAATCACCCGGTTGCGGACCGAAGGGATACTCGCCGGCGAGAAGTGACGCACGCCGTCGTAAGTCAAAAAGTCGTAGGTTTCATCGGCGATGATTATCAGATTTTTTCTCTTGGCAAAGTCGGCAAGTTTGGAGAGCTCCTTTTTACCGAAGACGGCGCCGGTCGGATTTGAAGGATTACTGAACAAAATTACTTTCGTTCTTTTAGTTATCCTTTTTTCCAATTCTTTAATTTCCAGTTTCCAGCCGTTTTTTTCGTTAAGCGGCACAAAAATCGGTTTGCCGCCCCATTGGATAATTTGTTCGATGTGCGACGCAAAGGCCGGTTCGGGCAGAAGGACGTGGTCACCGGGATCGATTGTGGCGGCAAGAGCGCAGGCGACCGCTTCCTGGCAGCCGCTCGAAACCATTATTTCTTTATTTGGTTTAATGTTTTTAATGCCTTTGCGGCGTTGCAAATCGCGGGCTACGAGCTTTCTCAGTTCGGTAATTCCCGGCTCAAGCGTGTATTTGGCGGTATCCGGTTCGCGGAGCGCTCTCATCATTCCGCGCTTTATAAGCGGCGGCGTATCGAAATAGGGAATACCCTGGCCGAAAGATATAATTTTGGTTCTTTTTTTACCCTGAGCGGGTCGAAAGGCTTCCAAGTTGGCCAAAATAGACATTTCCTTAATAGGCGAGATGACTATTTTCTGCACCCGCTTAGAGACGTTCTTTGTCCTGAATTTTTTGCCGGCCATAGCCAAACTTGAACGGTTCATTATTTTTTCAGAGTCCAAAAATCAACGTAGATAAGTTTCTGGCGCTTTTCGATTTTGAAACCGGTCTTTTTCATTACCTCCTCAACGTCTTTTAGCTTGTGGTAGCCGTCGCCAACCTCCCATTCATGGTCCAGGTCAATGGGATTTTTCTTTCTCCTCCGCAGGCGGTGATAAAAGGTTCTTAGCCAGTCGGGAGCGCGAATGACAAATTGTTTGTAATTGAAGAGCCAGGACATGCCGAACAGGAACCAAGCGCGGTGGGGTATTGTAATGAGCACCCGGCCGCCGGGTTTTAGATAGGAATGAAAATTTTTCAGCACCTTTTCTAAATCGCCGAAAGGAATGTGTTCCAGGATATCGGCTGCGATTACGCAATCATATTTTCCTCGCAATTCATTTTTCAAGTCGCGGATGTCGCCCTGATAGGTTGGCGAAAGCTTGGGATTTATATCAAGGGTATCGTACTTTTCCACGAAATCCTCGATTACTTTTTTTATCACTCCCTCGCCCGGTCCCGCCTCGAGCACCGATTGCGGTTTTTGGTTCGTAAGCTCTTTTACGATCGTCGCGTAGCGAAGCCAGTTTAAAACGTCGAGTTTCGCCAAAAATTCCCAGGGGGTGAGTTTGAATTGTTTTTTCTTGTCGTAACCCATTTTCTTGAATTATCTACATAATAAGGTATTCTTAAAATTAAATAAATGAGACATAAAATTGGAATAATCGGTTTGGGGTACGTCGGCGGAGCCTTGCGCTATTGGTTTGAAAAAAAGCGCAAACCGCGGGTTAACTTATTCCTTTACGACAAATATAAGAAAATCGGGTCGGTGGAAGAAGTCAATAAAGCCGATATTGTTTTTATTGCCGTTCCGACCCCTTACCACGCCAAAAAGGGTTATGATGATTCGGCGGTTATAGAGTCGCTGGGGAATTTAAGAAAGTCAAAAGTGGTTGTTTTGAAATCAACGATTGTCCCCGGTTCAACCGAAAGGTTTCAGAAGAAATTTCCGAAACATAAGATTCTTTTTAATCCCGAATTTTTGAGAGCTAAAACGGCAAAGATGGATTTTGTAGAGCCGGAACGCCAGATTGTTGGCTACACTCGAAAGAGCAGGAATATAGCGAAGGAGGTTTTGAAATTGCTGCCCAGGGCGCCCTTTGTGCGAATCATGCCGGCGACCGAAGCAGAGATGATTAAGTACTTCGGCAATGCTTTCCTTTCGACGAAAGTCGTTTTTGCGAACCAAATTTACGACCTTTGCAGGAAGCTGAAAATCGATTATGACACCATTAAAGAAGCGGTCGGTTTCGATAGGCGGATAGGGGCGAGCCATCTCGATATTTTTCACTTTGGTTACCGGGGATACAGCGGCGGATGTTTTCCGAAGGACATTAAGGCGTTCATTGATTTTTCAAAAAAATCGGGAGTTGAACCGCGTCTTTTAAAAATAGTTGATGAAATAAACGAAGAGCTTCTTAGGATGAATAAGAAGAAATTATGATTCCCAAGGTCAGCGTTGTTATTACCACTTTTCGGAGGCCGACATATCTTAGGGGAGCCATTGCAAGCGTTCTCAAACAGGATTTTAAAAACTTTGAAGTCATTGTCGTAAACGACGACCCTACTGACGTTGAAACCGACAAGGTTATTTCTTCTTTCAGCGATTCCCGCATTATTTACATTAAGAATAAAAAAAATCTCGGTTCTGCCAAAAGTTTGAACGTCGGTTTGGAAACTGCTAAAGGCGAGTATGCGGCTATTCTTGACGATGATGACGTTTGGGCTTCACCGGAGAAGTTAAAGAAACAAGCTGATTTCCTGGATAAAAACAGAGAACACGTTCTTGTCGGCACCAATATGATTGTCGTTGACGCCGGGTCCGGGAAGGAGATTATAAAATCTCGGATACCGGCCGCCGACGAAGAACTAAGAAGATTGTTTTTTAAAAACAATCCCTTCGCCCATTCTTCGGTGATGTTTAAAAGAAAGGTTGCTGTTTCTTTGGGCGGCTATGACGAGACTTTACCGCGAGGCAAAGACTATGACTTGTGGTTAAAACTGGCTAAAAAAGGAAAAGTAGCGGTTCTGCCGGATTACTTTTTAAAGTACAGGGAAGCCAGTTTTGAAAATAGAAACTTGGTCAAGCAGCGCTACGAAGACGCAAAGTGGACGCTAGAAGTTATGAGGCGCCACCGCCGGGAATTTTCTAATACTTTCTTATCTTATCTGCGTCAGTGGAGCAGGTATATTGTCTTTAGAATTATTCTAAAAGCGCCATTTATTTATAAATTTTTTAAAAGGATTAGAAGTTTTTGAGGACTTGAAGGGAAATAATCGTTTAATTATAATGGCGATTGATAAATATTAAGTCAAAAATAGTCTATGTTTAAGGAGTCAATTAGTGGTGGTGGTTTAAATTTTGAGAAAAGACGACTCTTTTCTGCCCTTGCTCTATCCAATAAGGAAGCAATGAAATTGCTCCAGAAATTTGGCTTACTTCGTCAAGAGGGCGAAACAAGGGAGCGTCGAGCTTGGGGGAGGTTAAAGAGTAAAGAAAGAAGTTTTAGGGATATTGCCGAACACAGTTTGGTTGTGGGTATGGTTACCGATGTGATTCTTGAAAGGCTTGCCGAGGGAAGTTATATCAGCGTTGACGATCGTAAGAGAGGAACTAAAGCCGCCCTTCTTCATGACCTAACAAAACGACAAGAACTGGAAATGCAATATGGCGTTGAGAAAGGAGAGAAAGGTGAGTATCTCGATCCTGAAGCAAGAAAAAGGTTTATCGCGGATCTTTTGGAAAAACACGGCGTATCATCAGAAGACGTTGCTGATTTCAATTTATCGAAGCTTGCTAGAAGCGGTTCGTTAGAGGTTGATATAGAAAAAATATCATTGGAATCGCCACAAGAACTTATAGAATGGACCATTGCTATTTCTGATTACACAGTCGCTCAAACTGATATTGTCAGTATAGACCAAAGAATGGAAGAGGCTATTAAGCGAGGCGGTTATAACGAGGAATTTCTTTGGTGGTTTAAAAAAATTTATGGAGAAGAGGCTCTTAAAGACATCCAAGATCCTAGTGAGATAGCAGAAAGAGTTTATGACAAGGCTCGTGAAGCTTTTGATCAAGTTCAAAACAAACTTAAACCCAAACTCGGTCTTGGCGAAGACGAGACAATTTACGATTTTATTCAAGAGCAAATGGAAAAGCGCTATGCAAAAGAAAGACCCGAAAGTTAAACAAGCAGTGATTCTTGCTGGCGGATTAGGGACAAGACTATGGCCGCTGACCCGCGAAACGCCCAAACCAATGGTAAGGGTAGTAGGCAAACCGTTTCTTCATCACCTTATTGATCTTTTGAAGAAGGAAGGAATTGAAGAGGTGGTGTTGCTTTTAGGTTACTTACCAGAGAAAGTTGTCAGTTATTTTAAGGACGGCTCCCGGGTTGGCTTAAAAATCAAATATCACATTACAGATCCGTCATTTCAGAACGGCACTCGCGTGAAGAAGGCAGAGCCATTATTTGATGAGACATTTCTTCTTCTTTACGGAGATATTTACTGGCCTCTTAACCTAAATAAACATATTGAGTTTTATAAAACCAAAAATGTGCCAGTAATGATGACGGTGTATAATAATAAAGACGGTAAGGGAGAATTTGGTTATCAAAATTGCATTAAAACCCTCGGTGACTACGTGACTTACTACGGGCCGTTAAGTGATAACCCAGAATTTCAAGGCCTTGATTTGGGTTTTTTTATCGTTAATCGCGAAGTGATGAAGATAGCGCCGAGGGGGGACTTTGAGTGGCAAACTGATTTTCTTCGCCCTTTAATTGCAAAGAAACAGTTGGCGGCTTATCGTACAGACAAACATTACTGTACTATTACTAATCAACAGCTTCTCAAATCAGCAGAGGAGTTTTTAATGCATCATCCTTCTAAATAATGGGACATCTTATTACTTCTTGCAGAATTTGTGATAGTCGCACTAAACCATTTTTTAATTTGGGTCTTCAACCATTAGCTAATTCACTACTTGGTAGTCCAGATGAAAAAGAAAAAACTTATCCTCTAGTTTTAGAATGGTGTCCGACGTGCAATCTCGCACAATTGAATTATACGGTTGATCCGAAGACACTCTTTTCGCATTACGTTTGGGTAACCGGCACTTCCAGAGGCGCCCGTGATTTCTCCGAAGTTTTTTATAAAGGACTGGTCAGTCGCACCGAAAATCCCAAAGACGGTTATGTGCTGGAGGTGGCTTCAAACGACGGCACTTTTTTACTTCCGTTCCAACGGGATGGTTACGAGGTTTTAGGCGTTGACCCGGCGGAAAATGTCGTGAAAATAGCCGAAGATGGCGGAGTTCCGACCCGATGCCTTTTTTGGAACTCCGAGAACGCTCTCAAGCTGAAAGCGGAAAAGGGACCGGCCAGAATGATTTTTGCGAGAAACGTTTTGGCTCACGTTGCAAACACCGCCGATTTCGTGAAGGGTTTGGCCGAGTGTCTCCACGATGACGGCGTGCTCGCCGTTGAGCCCCACTATGCGGGGAAAATTCTGGAAGGGTTGCAGTACGATTCGATCTATCACGAGCATCTGTGCTACTTTACTTTGAAACCGATCGAGCACCTTCTCAATCGATTCGGTCTTTTCGTTTTTGATGTTATAGCAAGCCCGATAAGCGGCGGGGCGATAATTGTCTACGCCAAAAAAGAGAAATCGGAAGAAAGCGCTGGACTTACAGAGTATCGGGAAATGGAAAAGGAGAAGAGGGTAAATAACCTTGAAACATGGCGGGAATTTGCAAAGAACTGTTACGAACATCGGGAAAAGCTCGTTAAAATCCTCGGCGAAACGAAAAAATCGGGTAAAAATATCGTTGGTTGGGGGGCCTCGGCCAGAAGTTCAACGGTGCTTAATTTCTGTAAAGTTGATTCTGAATCACTGCCGGCTATCATTGATATGAACTCCTTGAAACAAGGGAAATTTACCGCTGGGTCGCACATTCCGATTGTAGGCCCGGAAGAAGGAATGGCTCGCCGGCCGGACACCATTTTCTTGACCGGCTGGAACTTTGCCGGGGAAATTATGAAAATTGCCCGGGAGAAACTCGGTTTCAAAGGAAACTTTATAAGACCTCTCCCGAACGAACCCAAGATAATTTCCTGATATGCGCTTCAGAGAGTTAAACATAAAAGGCGTTTTCCAAATCGAACTTGAGCCCAATGTGGACGGGAGAGGTTTTTTTATGCGGATGTATGACAAAGAAATTTTTCGTGTCCACGGGTTGCCTACGAATTGGGTGCAGGAGAGCCGGGCGTTTACGAAAAAGAACGGGACAATTCGTGGTCTCCATTTTTTGTATCCGCCGAAAAATGAAAGTAAGCTTATCTCCGTGCTCGCTGGTGAGGCGTTTTGGGTTTTTGTCGATATCAGAAAAAATTCCCCGACTCTCGGGAAATGGGGCAGCATAGTTCTCTCGGCAGAAAAGCACGGCACGCTTTTCATTCCACGGGGATTTGCAAATGGAATGTGTACGCTATCCGACAATTGCCATGTCCTCTACCGAATGGACAATATGTACGACGATAATGCCAAGAGCGAATTCAAGTGGGACGACCCGACGCTTGCGATTCCCTGGCCGGTGAAAAACCCTACAGGTATCTCCGAACGCGACCAAAACGCCCAAAGTTTTGAGGAATTCTTAAAGAGATCCGGCGGAGGAATTGAGGTGGACTAAATAAGGTTTTTATTGTAAAGTGAGCGCATGATTATCACCCGCGCCCCAATGCGGATAAGCTTCGTTGGCGGCGGTACCGATTTGGAGGCCTTTTACCGTCATAGTCCGGGCCGGGTGATTTCGGCTGCCATCGATAAATACGCATACGTAACCGTTAATCGTCCTCCGCTCCTGCGGCAGGTTTCGGCGCGGTATGCTATTGCGGAGATGGTGGATCATCCCAAAGAGCTCAAAAACGACAGGATTAGAGAAGCTCTTCTCCATTTCGGGATAGAGAGCAATGTTGACGTGGCAACGTTCTCCGATGTGCCCGTTAAAACCGGTTTAGGTTCTTCCTCCAGCTTTTCTGTCGCCTTAATGAAAGCTCTTTTGCTCTCCCAAGGAAAGAAAGCGGACAAGGGAGAAATTGCAGAACTTGTCTCGCATCTGGAGATTGATTTAGTAAAAGAACCGATTGGCAAACAAGACCAGTACGCCGCAGCTTTCGGTGGGATAAACATTTTCCAATTTAATCCAGACCACACCGTTCACGTTTCTCCGGTGCGGCTCGACTTCAAACAAAAATCAAATTTTGAAAATCATCTCCTTCTCTTTTTTACCGGCATTGCCCGCGACGCTTCAAGCGTTCTTAACGAACAGCGGGCGAACACGGAGAAAAAACTGGATGTTCTGAAAAAAATGGCCGATTCGGTCTATGAATTCAGGGATAAACTTATCGCTCAGAACTTCGAAGGACTGGGGAAGATGCTTCACGAAGGATGGCTCCTTAAAAAAACGCTTGCCTCAAACATTTCCAACTTCGTTATCGATAATCTTTATGAGGCCGGACGTAAAGCCGGTGCTTGGGGTGGGAAAGTGTTGGGAGCAGGCGGCGGCGGCTGTATTCTCTTTATCGCTCCTATTGAGAAAAAATCGGCTATTCGGGAGGCAATGAAAAGTGCGGCGGTGGAAACAGGGCTTGTGGAATTTAACGAAATTCCGGTCCGGTTTGTCCAATCCGGCGCCGAAGTCTTAATGAATAACAGTGCCTTTAAAGCAAACTTCCTTTAGAAATTTTCATGGAGAAATATATCCAAAATTTTTCAGAGAGAGTTATTGAACTGCTCCGTAATCTGCCGCAGGAGGAAATCGCCAAGGCGATTGATATTCTGCAGGCCACTTACGAACGTGACGGCCGGATTTATATTTTCGGAAACGGCGGTTCGCTCGCAATTGCCACCCACTGGGTGAGTGATTTTAACAAAACGGTTTTCAGTCATCACTTGGACAAGCACGCGAGGCGGTTTCAGGCGATTCGGTTGCCGACAACCGAATCCGAGCTCACCGCCTGGGCGAACGATGTCGGTTATGAGATGGTTTTTGCCGGACCGCTCCGGAATTATATTCAGGATACCGACACGATAATTGCCATTTCTTCATCAGGCGCATCGCCTAATATCATAAAAGCGGTGGAGGTGGCGAAAGAAAATAAGGTTCCGGTAATCGGTCTTTCCGGCTTTGACGGCGGAAAGTTGAATGAACTTGCCGATGCGAAAATTCTCGTTAAAACGGAACACGGTGAATACGAGGCAGTGGAGAGCGTTCATGGAACAATTCTTCACATGATTACCCGCTACTTCGTCGATTATTTTGACCATCTTGCGGAGAATCCATCCGAATAGTTAAATAAATGTAATGCAAAAAATACTCGTAACAGGCATCACCGGATTTGTCGGTTCTCATTTGGCGGACCTTCTTTTGGAGAAAGAAGGTGTTGAAGTATACGGCTTGAAGAGGTGGAACGTTGAGCCGCTCCGGAACGTCAAGCACTTACTCGACAATCCGCGGGTGAAATTTTTGGATTGCGATATTACTGACCCGATTGGCGTGAGAAACGTAATAAAGGAAATAAAGCCGGATAAGGTTTTTCATCTGGCGGCCGAAAGTTTCGTTAGTCCTTCCTGGCTCCACCCGAGCCACTATATGGACGTGAACTTCAAGGGAACGGTAAATTTCCTGGACGCCATAAAAGAAAAAGGCATTAATCCGCGGTTTTTGATAGCCGGCTCCGGCGAAGAGTACGGGGAAATACACGAAAACGAATTGCCCATTAAGGAAGATACGATTTTGAGACCAGTGAATCCTTACGCCGTTTCAAAAATCGCCCAGGACTTTATCGGCTACGTTTACTTCCGTTCGTACGGATTAAACGTTATAAGAACCCGCGCTTTCAACCATGAAGGACCGAGACGGGATTATGTTTTTGGTATTCCGTGGTATAGCTACCAGATC
>JAZDPW010000002.1:0-8223 GCA_043797305.1 Candidatus Jorgensenbacteria bacterium | reverse complement strand
TTCTGGATGACTGTTATTCTTCATAATCATCCTAAAATTATCGAGACAGCGACAAGTGCAGCTGGTCCCGCCGCAAAAATAGCAAGTAAGTTGAAAAAAGCAGCATGAGATTTAGTAAACTTACAACCCATGACTTACAATTAATGACTATTTTGGTTGTGTTATTAGTTATCGGTTATCAGTTATTAGTCACTGGTGCGGCCGCCCAAACCTCGGCCCAGGTTATTATGACTTGGCAAGCCGATAATTTTTACCCGGCCGACTTCGGGGGGAAGGCACCGGCAACGCCGGGAACGCCCCTTACGGTTTCGGCCGAGGTCCTGCGAAGCGGAAAACTCACCGACTTGTCGGGGGCGTCCTTCACCTGGTATGTTGACGAAAAACTCAAGGGCCGCGGCGACGGTTTGAAAGAAATCGCCTTCAGCGCGAGCGAATCGGTCGGCGACAGTCATTTTGTAAGGGTGGGTATCCAATTAGAGGACGAGATTTTTGAAAACTCAATCCGCATTCCCGTTTCGAGTCCGATGGTCGTCCTTGAGTCACCCTATCTCAACCAGCTTGTGAAATCCGGCAATAAAATCGAGGTAACCGCCGTTCCCTATTTTTTCAACGTAGACGCTTTTCGGGACCTGAATTTCTTTTGGCAGGTTAACAATGGCGGGATACAAAAAAGTGGCAACGATAACCTACTCTTATTAAATATTGGTCAAGCACCCGCCGGACAGACTATCCAAATTACCGGCACCGCCCGGAACGTAAGCGACTTTTTCGAAACGGCAACATCGAGAATAAGATTGGTAATTTATTGACATGAGAAATAAAAGTTTTTGGGTAATTATCTTCGCTCTGCTACTAGTTACCGGTTACCAGTTACTGGTTACCGATCCTGCCCACGCCCTTGAGCTGGATGTAATCACTTCACCGGATACAACCATTACCGATGAGAGCATCGCCGATTACATCGTGCGGCTCTATTGGTTTGCGGTGGGCGCCGCCGGAGCCGTTGCCGTCGCGGTAATCGTGGGTGGAGCAATTTACTATATGGTCTCCTCCGGCAGTCCCGATAAACAGAGTGAGGCCAAAAGTTATATCACCTCTGCTTTGTGGGGGGTGGCTCTGCTTTTGGGCTCATACTTTATATTGAATACAATAAATCCCCAGATTACGGCACTGAAACCACCGGGCGGCGATTGGGAACCGTGCAACCCTGGCGAAAGGCCGGGAATAGATTGTATGCCCGAAGTACCAAAAACCCTTCCGGTCTGCGGGGAAGGAGCTACCGCCGGCACCAGCACGAGACCTGGAATAGATTGCCTGCCCGCCTGTAAAGCAAGTGAGCGAGCTTGCGGCATAGGAGAGGTAGCAGGAGATAAAAAACTTGGTGATGTAGCCTGCATTAAATGCGCCTACTCGCCCTATGTAGCTCCCGAAGGAATCGGGTGTGATGCTGCTTGCTTCTACGACCCGGAAGATAAAACCTCCTGTGACTTTGAGGACCCGTCGGCTGTTTGCACCACCATCGATAAGCGTACGAGTGCTTGCCTACCAGGCAACCCCAGCCGGGTCTATCCTTGTGTCTGCGAAAACTGTAAAATAATACCCGATGAAATTCCTATTAAAGCGGGGAATACTTGCCTCAGCAGCACGCTGGGTAAATGCTTTCTAGAGGAATCCATCGTTGAAAGATTAGAAAATGTTTTTGAAGATGATTTCATCCAGGACAACTTTGGTTCAAATAAATGGCGGATTACTGAGGCTTTCCCACCCACCGCGAACCACGCTTCTCCCCAACATTACAACGGCAGGGCGATTGATATGGCCCCTGCGTCGGTTTCAGACCAATGCAATCAGGCTCTGGATATAGCAAAGAGGTTCGCTCAAGCCGATTTTAATACCGTTCTAATAGAGGGTCCTAAGGGTTCCTGCTCGCCGGTCGTCCCTGATGAAACCGGGGAAATACCGGGCGTGCCGGGCGTGAAAAGATACGTTAATAATGTTCCTTTTCACATCCATGTTGCAAAATAAATAATCTTAATGAAGCTTATCTTTAAAATATTAATAATTATCTTGGTTCTCGCCGTCTTGGGGCTTGCAATCTATCTTATCTTCGGTGGCAACGATGAGGTTGGAGAAGCCCCCGAACCGGGAACGGAGGAAGAACCAACGGAAGCCGCCACGCCGGAAGAATCGGCTCTGAAGAAAATTTCCGACAACCCGGTCTTTGACTTTTGGGTAAATAAATCAACAAAAGAGATTTTTTATCTTACCCTCGATGGCAAAGTGGTTGGCGCCAAAAACGGTCCCGATTTGGAAATTTCCGAACAAACAATAGACGCCCTGAACTTTATCGAAATCGGCCCGGGCGGGAAAAGGGTTCTTGCCGCTTTCGGCGACCCGCAAACGCCCCAATGGGGAATATTCGATGTCGTGGACGGCGTCTGGCGACCCTTGCCGGCCGATATTATGAAAGCGGTCTGGGGTGGGAGCGACGAAAAACTTATTGTAACCGTAAAAAGCGGCAACGACCTCAATCTCTCCGAAGCGGATATCACTAAAACGCCGCCATCCTATAAAGTAATTATTAGGGATTTCCGGCTGAAAGACGTAAAAATGACTTATCTGCCCGAGAACCGAATTATTATAAGCGAACCGCCGTCCGCCTCTTATGCCGCCTCCTTGTGGCAGCTCGATTTGAAGTCGCTTGCTTTGAGCACTCTCGTCGCGCCGGAAGAAGGACTCTACGTCTCCTGGTCGGACGATAAAAAATCGGCGTTTTTCTCCGGTTCCGACTCGGGTTTCTCGGTTCTTGATGAAAATCTTAGGATAGAAATTCCGAGACCATTCGATACCCTGCCCGGAAAATGTGCCGCTGATTCCTCAAAAATCTACTGCTTCGTTCCGCAGAGCTTGCCGGCAGGCGTTTCTCTGCCCGACGATTATCTGACCAAAAAATTCTTTTCGATAGACGACTTGCTGGTCCTAGAAATCGACAATTATGATGAGGTGGAAAAAATCCTTACCAGTAACTCCGCTGGTGTTTCCGCAATTGACGCAAAAAATCCCCGCATTTCGGGGGATAAACTCTACTTTATAAACCGGTACGACAACAACCTCTACGAACTCGCTCTCTAAGACAGAGAGAGATGTTTTATCATTACGTGGCGCTCTTTACCGATGCCGGCGCTCTCGGTTTTGAGTTCCGGGTGAGTGGTAATTTCCATATGAACCAGGCGCCGTTCATAAGCGTTCATCGGCGGTAATTCAACCTCTTCTTTGGTAATAGTGGCTTTTCTTGCCGCCGCCCGGGCGAGTTCGGTAATCAAGCGCTCCCGCTCTTTGCGGTAATAATTGAGGTCAACAACCAGCGCCTTGTCTTTTTTGCACATCAGGTTTAAGACGTGCTCGATCGCCGGAAGAGCGGTGGCAACCCTCGGCTCTATAACCTCGTCATCAATGAAAATGGATACCTTGGAGTGCTCCTCGTCAAAATCAACCCGGGCCCCCTCGAAGCCCATTAATCCAAGCATATTCTTAGTTTTTTCCACCGTGTTCTCCATCGTCTTCGAGCTTCGGCAGCTTCCTGTTTATGATAACCTGCTGGCCTAAAGAAAACAATACCGAGGTCGTCCAGTAAAGACCAAGAGCGGAAGGAAAATTCATAAGAATGGCAAAGGTAACAACCGGTCCGATTACGGCCATCATTCGGCCCGCTCCGGCAATTTGAGCGAGGAACCCTTCTTCCTTGCTCTTGCTTCTTTTGGGCAGACTGAGCTTAGTTTGAAAATATTGCAAAGCGGCAGCGGCTATCGCCAAAACAATACTTCTTTCACTAAGGTCCAAAATTCCCAAGAAAGACAAGGTGCCGAAAACATCGACCGTGATTTCGTGGAGAAAAATTTGGTAGATCGCGATTAAAATCGGCAGCTGAAGGAGAAGGAGGAGAAACCCGGAAAGAGGATTCAAGCGATGTTCGCGATAGAGGGCCATCATACGCTTGGCTTGTTCTTCCTGGTTGTCTTTGTGGTCAAGTTGAATTTTTTTAATGTGTGGTTGGAGGCGCGCCATAACCGCCTGGTCCTTGGCGCTCTTCCAAAAGATGGGGAAGAGGACAATTCTCACAAAGAGGGTGAGAATTATAATCGCGATGCCTAAATCCCCAAAGGCGATGTTTTGATGAATGAAAATTAAAACCGAAAGCATCGGTTCGTAAATATAGTTGTTGAAAATTCCCGTCATCGTCAGGTTCTTGTTTTTTCCTCGAGCTCTTTCCGGAGCTCTTTATAAGTCTTATCTGCCGCGCCAGGCCTTGCAATAACAACAAAACCGGGCTCGGATTTGCCGACCATCGGCCGAATAACGGCTCTTATCCGTCTTTTTAAGAGGTTTCGGGTGGTGGATTTTTTCGCAATATTCTTGCCCAAAACCACCTTTAGCGTCCCCGGTTCTTTGGGAGCCCTCTTAATTACAAAGAAAGCCATTTTAAAGGAAGTCTAAGGAGAAAGCTTTTTTCTTCCTCTCCTTCTGCGGCGTTTCAAAACCGCCCGGCCACCGGCGGTTCTTCCCCTTTTTAGGAAACCGTGGGTTCTTTTTCTTTTCTTTTTTTTGGGTTGGTAGGTTCTTTTGGGCATGAATTAGTTTAAATTATTCCAAATTTGTTATCCCCGCTCTATCCACAATTAAAACACAATTGGGGTTTTTATTCAACGTTGCAGAGAGTCTTGTTTTATCTATGATTATAACTACCGCAGAAACCGATTGTTAACCGCTTACTAAGAATATGGATTCAAACGAAATTTGGAAAACGGTCCTCGGCGAAATCGAACTTCAAATCTCAAGGCCTAATTTTCTAACGTGGCTGAAACAAAGTCAGCTCCTCAATAAAAACGAAAAAGACGGCACCGCTCTTGTGGGGCTCCCCAACAACTTCGCCAAAGAGTGGGTTAAAAATCGCTATCACAAAATAATCCTCGGATCTCTCCGAAACATCGACGGGTCGATTAAGCACATCGATTATATTGTCGTAAGTCAAAACCAAAACGAAGAACAGTTAATTCAAAAAAGAGCGAGGGTTATAAGACAAGCCGCCGACCCCCAACAAAGTTTGATGGAACTCAGAGTCGACCCGAAAACCAACTTGAATCCCCGCTATACTTTAGATTCTTTTATCGTCGGTTCTTCAAACGAACTGGCTTGTGCCGCCATCCAGGCTGTAATTAAAGACGTCGGAAAAAAATACAATCCTCTTTTCATCTACGGCGGCGTGGGGTTGGGGAAAACTCATCTCATCCAGGCGGCCGGAAACGAAATCCAGAGAGTTTACGAAAAGAGAACGAATGTCCTCTACGTCACATCGGAGAAGTTCATAAATGACGTAGTTTGGTCAATAAGAAACAAGAGGATGGAGGATATGAAAAGAAAGTATCGGGACGTCGACGTCCTCATAATCGACGACATCCAGTTTATCGGCGGGAAGGCTTCAACAGAACTGGAATTTTTCTACACCTTTAATGTTCTTCACGAAAACAACAAACAAATAATTATCTCTTCCGACCGGCCACCGGCGGCTATCCCCACCCTCGAAGAAAGACTAAGGTCCCGTTTTGAGGGAGGAATGACGGCTGACATAAGCTATCCGGATTACGAGATGAGGCTCGCGATTTTGAAGGCCAAGATTCAAGGACAAGGCTGGCTCTTGCCGGAAAAAACACTGGAAGCAATTGCCGCTAAGGTTCAAAGAAACATAAGAGAGCTTGAGGGGGTTTTGAATAAGGTCGTTTTTTACGAACAGTACAAAGGCGAGAAAATTGATTCTAAAAAACTCGACGAAATCATAAGCGAGGCAACTCAAGTTTCTTCCAAAAATATCACCGTCAATTCAATCATCAAAACGGTAGCTGAATTTTTTGAAATCTCACCGAACGACCTTGTCGGCCGGAGCAGGAAGAGCGGAATTGTCGAGCCGAGACAGATTTGTATGTATCTTTTGCGGGATGTTTTGAAACTTTCTTACCCTCATATTGGGGAAAAGTTAGGCAACAGAGACCACACAACGGCAATTCATGCCTGTGAAAAAATATCCAAGGACATTAACCAAAACCCAAACCTCAACCAAAAGATTATTCTCATTAAGGAAAAGGTGTTTAGGAGTGGGGGATAAAAATCTCACAAAAACCGGTAATTAGTAATTTGTAGTTTTTTATTAACAGGCCACCGGGTTTTTTCACAAAGCTTTCCACAACCCCAAGTCACCGATTACCGCTCACTAATTACTAATTTTCGGTTTATCCACTTATCAACACGAACTACTACAACGTACTACTATATGAAATTAATAATATTAAAAACTAATTTAGTAGAAGGATTAAACGCCGTCGAAGGCTCGGTCGGCAGCGACGCCAACTTGCCGATCCTGAAAAACGTTTTTTTGGGAACGGAAGGCAATCAAATAATTATTACCTCGACAAATCTCGAGCTGGCGATAAGAAGGATTGTTTCAGGGAAAATAATAGAAACCGGCGCGATTACGGTTCCGTTCTCGGTGTTTAATAATATAGTAAAAAACCTTAATACCGAGCGGGTTACTTTTGAAAAGAAAAGCGGTAACCTCATGGTTCTTACCGACAATTACGAGGCGTTAATTTTAATTCAAGACCCGAAGGATTTTCCGATAATTCCCAACATCCAAAACAAGAAAAACTCAATAAAGACAGGCGTAGAACCGCTAAGAGAGGCTTTATCGAATACCATTGTCGCCGCTCAATTTTCGGACATCAGGCCGGAAATAAGCGGCGTGCTTCTAAACTTAAGCGGTAATAAGCTGACCCTGGTTGCAACCGATAGTTTCCGCCTGGCCGAGATAACCATCGACCCAAACCAGGTCCACTCGAACCTGAAAGAAACCGCGGTGATAATCCCGCTCAAAACCGCAACAGAAGTTTTAAGAATCTTAAATGCCGAGAGGGAAGGAAGTGCGGAAATTTTCATCGATCAAAACCAAATTTTGTTTGAAATAGGAAACAGTTATGTAATATCCCGTCTTGTTGACGGCAAATTCCCGGACTATCAGGCAATAGTTCCGCGGGAAACCAAAAACGAAATTTCTTTCAGCAGAGAAGAGATGATGAACGCCATAAAACTAGCCAAGGTTTTTGCCGGCCGAGCCAACGACGTTTCTCTGGTGGTGGGCGACAACGGAAAATTCTTGGAGGTTTATTCGAGCGACGCTTCGCTTGGCGAGAACCGCTACCGGCTCCCGATAAAACTAAAAGGCAGTAAATTCAAAATCAGTTTTAACTGGCGTTACCTGATGGACGGTTTGAAAATTTATAAAGGGGAAGAAGTCGTTCTCGGCATGAACGACCCCGACCGCGCCGTTGCGCTCAGGAATCCCGGTGAACCCCTCTTGCTCTACATAGCGATGCCGATTAAGTCCTAAACTATCGGTAGAAAATAATTGTCGAAACGGAGCCTTGGTTTCCTAAAACATCGAACGCTTTTATCTCGATTAAGTTCTGAGTCTCAAGCGGTCCGAGGAGGTAATACTGGTAGTTGTAGGATTTGCCGCCGACACTCGCGATGTTGGCCAGTTGCCTATTAAGGTAGAGCTCAACCCTATCCAACCCGTTCTCGGCTTTTATCTCCGCGGCGACCCTTAGAGGAAGGCCGACAAACGAGCCGTTCAAGGGCGTGACGTTGTTTATAGACAGAAAATTTGAAGACAAGGCGTAGTCCTCGAAACTTACGCTTGAGGGGAGAACTTGGTTAAAGGCGGAAAAATGAGCGACGTTGGTTTTAGCCCACTCAATGACGGCGGTTTCCCAATTATAGAACTGTGAATCTTCATCGGGATTCTGCGGTTTCGGACCCAAGGGGTCGCTTTTGTCCACGTAATAAAGGATGGAATGGACCTGCGGGAAAGAAACGCCGTTTACGAGCGCGGTGTAGGTTGAAAGGCCGTTTAGCATCGGCTTTAAGGGAAGCGCCTCCTCCGCCGGTCTTGTAAAGGTTTCCGAGGGGAATTTATCCAGGACGGCGTTTAAGAACTCGCTCCAAATAGGAACCGCCGCCAGGATACTCGACCCCCTTCTTTGCATCGGCGAATTGTCGTTGTTGCCGGCCCAGACACCCACCGTAAGGGAGGGAGTATAACCCATCGCCCAGGCATCGCGGTAGTCGTTGGTGGTTCCGGTTTTTAACGCCACCTCTTTTCCGGGAAAGACCGTA
>JAZDPW010000001.1:0-41930 GCA_043797305.1 Candidatus Jorgensenbacteria bacterium | reverse complement strand
CTCAAACTTGTTTGGACACTTCCCTGCTCCGTGAGGGTGATTGGCAACGTTATGATAAACTCCGTTATCGGATTTTTGACCGGCGCATTTACAGGAACCCTTCCAAAGTTTCGGCAGATTCCGCTGGGCAAATCTCGCCGCGTGGCGGCAATTGAAACAAAGTTGCGGTAGAGGCAGGCCGAATTGCCGATAGAATTTGAGCTCCTCCGGCACAATTTTAAACGCAGTCGCGCATTCGTGATTACACTTGCCACCGTGGGCACAACCTATAACCTCTTTCAAAATTGAATTGCTTACCCGACTTATATTTTGAGACACATCCGCAACTTTCATCGTTATTTCATAATCTCTTTTGTCACTATCCCGCCAATTAAAGCCCTTACCGACCGCTTCTTTTCTAGTTAGAGGAAAATTTTCTTGAGCGATACTCTCATTGTAAGGAAATGGAGAAAATTCTTTCGGGAAAAATTCGCCGTATTCCCCTCGCCTCCTCATATCTTCGATTATTGCCGACACAAGCTGTTCATATTCCGCTTCCGGGTACTTTTTATTCAAAATGCAGTACGAAGCATTCTTCAGCCCCACACAACCGAACAAGTGGTGAGAGTTCGAGCAGGAATCGCAATACTGCAGCTCCCTGCATTCCGGCCAACAATTATTTGAAAAAAGGACCCTGTACACCCCCCTTCCCACAGTGACGCTCTCATAACAAAGCTCCCCGGGATCGCCCCAATCTGTAACATCAAGACATTCACGACTAGCTATTATTTTGGAACAATATCGGACATTCTGACTATCATGGATAGTAAAACCCCGAAACACACTTTGAGAGTTAATAATATAATCGCCTGCGCAAGTCGGCGCACTCCTAGTATCTACATGAGCGTATTTTCTCGGGAAAGAAAGTGCCGTTTTCCCAAGCTGTGACTGAAAACCAAGAACTTGCTCCAAGGTTAAATTTTTCAGCACCTTCCCGACCCGCGATTCATATTCTTCTTTAGTCAGCTGTTCATTCCACAAACAATATGATTTATTTCGAAGACCAACACATCCGAAACAATCAACGCAATTCCGGCAATCATAAGAAAACCAGCACCTATTGCACTGACGACATTCCTGTGAGAAGAAAACATGACTGCAATCAAGGGAATCAATAGAGTCATAAGAATATTCAACTCGACGGCACCAAAGGCAATCCATTGAGGATTTTGAATAATCCAAGTTATTACTATACATACAATCCTCATTGTCACCCGATGCGCTTACCATATAACAACGCTTGTTCCGGCTAGCTGAATTTTGATAAGAGCTGCCGTTCTCAATTGATTGAAGATCGGTCAGCAACGCACAACGAGGAACTTGGAGCTGGAGTTCCCGAAACTGCTCAAAGAACTTCCGCTTCAAATCGTATTCTAAGCTTTTAGGAATCCATTCCCGAGCGTGAAATTCATAGACATCAAATATTGGAAATGGACTATCGCTTGCGTACTGGCTAATTATCTCTTTGTTAGAAAGGCTGGATCTCCTCTTGTGTAGAATTCTTTCGTTGCGCCATATCATCCGCCTCTGCGTCCGGCAATCCGGACAAAGCTTCGGCGGTGGGACGTCAATCTTTTCGTAAAAATTGAAGTCTTCCGGCTCAATCCGGAACTCCTGTTTGCAGTTTTGGCAATTTTTAGTTTCTGCGTTCATACAATTTCCGCGTTATAGCATTGTTCACAGTAAACAATCTCTTTTCTCTCCGGAGAATAGGAGGTTTCGAACTCGTTGAGACAATGACCATTCTCGTGGAAGTGTTTCACGATATTTGAATAGATGCCGTTTTCCGACTCCTCTCCGGCACATTGGCATTTTCGCATCCACAAACGCACCGGGCCGCGCTCTTTATACAATTGCTTCAATCTGCAAAAGAAGCAATTTCTGGGAATGGGGATCTGGTTTTGCCTGTAAAAATTCAATTCCTCTCTCGTGATGCGATAATTCCTCTCACAAAGGCCGCAGACCAACACATCTTGAACAATGCCGTTGGGCACATCATTAATGTCATCGGGAACGTCGGTGAGAGTTTCCTTGCCCTCGGTCTTCGTGAAGTTATCCTGCCATCGCAGACCCGCTTTCAATACCTCTTCCTTCAATAACGGGAAATCGTCTTGAGCCACCGACTCGTTGTAGCAAAACGGAGAAAGATTGGATGGAAAAAATTCGCCGTATTCTCCGCTGCGCTTCATACTTTCAATCAGTTTCCCCTTCAGCTCTTCATATTCCTCAGGCGAATATTGTTTGTTCAAAATACAATACCTGGCATTCCTAAGTCCGACACAACCGAATAAATTTTCAGAACTCTGGCAGCTGTCACTATAGAGAACCTCCCGGTCCCTATGACAATAACTGGTGAAAAGAGCAAGATAAGAATTGTCGGGATTTATGGAATCGTAGCAGAGCTCCTGCTCTCCCCCACTCAAACAGTCATAGCTGTCTTTGATGGTATCGCCCCGCTCAAAATACTTCGAGTTTTCGACCCGAACGGTGATATAGCAATGCTTGGCGTTCTTGGAATCCACGAGATAGTCGCCGGTACAATTGACGCTGTTTATAATGCTGGCATATTTGCGGGGGTATTTAAGAATGAATTCTTCAAATTCTTTCCGTGCTTTTTCCGAACCACTCCAGGTGTGGAGTGCATAACGGTCTAGAATCCCCCGATATTCTTCTTTCGTATACTGTTTATTCTGAAAACAATACTGCTTGCCTCGCAGTCCAATACACATGAAACAATTCGAGCAGTTGCGGCAATCGTAGCAGTAAGCGCAATCCAAAAGACCGGCGGATTTGAATACATAACGAGAACGAGCGGAGACATCTACGTTTATGGCGTGATAAAGCCGCTCTCCACCGCTAAGAATCACCGCAGAATCAACGACATTTCTGGCGCCGACCGCACAAACAGAATACATGCAATCCTCAACTTTCCACGAGTTGATGACCATGTAGCAGTTCTTCCCCAAAGCGAAATAGTTGGTATACAGGCAATTGACACTCGCAATATCATTATCGTTCAAAATCGCAAGAGCCGGCACGGTATCAAGTAATTTCTTGAATTGCGGGAAAAACGGCCGGTTAAAATCAACGTCTCGCCCATACGTCTTCGCATCCCAATTATCGCTCCACCAACACTTCGGGCAGTAAATTGGCACCGGTTTGTCCGGAGAATAAATGGACAAAACCTTGTTTTTACACAAATCACACTGGCGCGGGAAAAAGTGGAAATCATTGCGCCACGTCATCCTCCTCTGCTGTCGACAAAGCGGACAGAGAGTGGGTGCCGGCACTCCGATTTTTTGATAGAAACCAAAATCGTCCGGTTCGATAACGAAACTCTGCTTACAATTCTGGCAAATTTTGATTTCTTTATTCATACTATCTCGGCGTTATAGCACTCCTCACAGTATATTATTTCCGGCCTATCCGGGGCGTAGGATGTCTCAATAGACTTGCCGCATTTGGAACAATTGCGGTTCCATAAGCGGTTCGGACCGCGAGCGGTGAAGCGCCGGAGGTGCCGGCAATCGGGACAAAGGCGCGGCAAGGGAATCTGCAGTTTTTTATAAAACGCAAACTCGTTGGCGATGACTTTGTAATTTTTTTTGCAATCCAGGCAGGTAAAAATCTCTTTCGAAACATCCATGCCGCCGATGTCATCTATGGAATCCGGCACTTTGTCCCACGAAACGGTTCCTTTATCGTATGTACCACGCGGATAATCTTCCCACTTAAAACCTCGTTTTAACGCCTCGTTTTTGGTCAGCGGAAACTGTTCCTGGGCTGCGCTTTCGTTGTAGCCGAAGGCACTGATTGAAGCCGGGAAAAATTCGCCGTATTCCCCGCGTTGCTTCATATCCTCGATAATCTTATCCTTTAGTTTTTCAAACGACTCTTTGTCGTATTGCTTGTTCAAGATACAGTAATTTTGCTTGCGAAGCCCGACCGAACCGAAACAATTATTAGAGTTAAAACAGTAATACGAATACCACATGAAACTGCAGGACCAGGAAAGATTGCAGCAGATATAATCCGAAACCTCGATGCCGGCATTCATGGAATTAAAAACCCGGGCGGCGCTTCGGCCAGCGGTATCAACGTCAACGCAATCCTTGGCGTTACGCCAGACGTGGACGCCGTATTTCGAGTCCTCGGCGTCGTAACAATGAAAAACGTTCCTGCAGTTTTTGGCATCCTTTATGTAATTGCCGGTTGAATCAGGGGCATTTACGATTTCCGCGTATTTCCGCGGTTGAGTTTTTAAGAAGTCCGCGAATTTTCGGCGCATCGCTTCAACCCCGCTCCAGGAATCCAGCCGGACCTCTTTTACAAAATCATCGTATTCTTTCTTCGAAACCGGCTTGTTGAATATGTGATACTGCTTGTTCCGCAGATTCACGCAGCCGACGCAGTTCGAGCAGTTCCGGCAATCCAGAAGAAAATAACTATCCCGAGAATCGTGACAACCTTTACTCCAAAAAAGCTTGTAGGAGTTATAACAATCGTCGCTCTCATAAGAAAGTTCTGTCTGGTGGGAAAAAGACACGTCAACGAGGTCTTTGCATTGCTGAATCCAGTAGGAGTGGATGCAATTTTCGTTGTTTGACGACTCAACGATCATATAGCAGTTCTTGTTGTCGGCGGAGATGTTCGTGTATTCCGAACCCGGGCTGTTTACGTAAATAAGCCCGACTTTGGGAACCGCTTTCCACAAATCTTCGAATTGCTCGAAAAAAGATCGGTTTGGATCGTAATCCCGGCCGTAATCTCTCGCGTCCCAATCGTCGGAAAACCAGCAATCATAGCACCAAATCGCATAAGGCTTGTTCGGACTGTACATGGAAACCGTATCCTTGCCGCACTTATCGCACTTTCTTTTGTAAAAAACGCGTTCGTCGCGGAAAGCCAAACGCCGCTGTGCCCGGCACAACGGGCACATCTTCGGCACCGGCACTTTGAATTTTTCATAGAAACCAAAGTCCTCCGGTTCTATAACAAACTGGTTTTTGCAATTTTGACAGATTTTGGTTTCTCGGTTCATGTTTTAAAACAGGTGGTATACTTGACTACACCACCTCGGCGTTATAACACTGCTCACAATAGACAATTTCTTTGCGATTTGAGGCATAAGGGGTTTCAAATTCGTTAGGACACTTCCCTGTTCCGTGGGAGTGTTTTGCGGTGTTGCACATACAACGGCGGTGCCAAAGTTTGAGAGGATTTCTCTGTTTTAACCTCTGGTAATGACGGCAGTTGGGACAAAGACGAGGGAGTGGGAGGTTCATCTTGCGGTAGAAGGAGAGTTCATCGGGAATAATTTTGAAGGCCTGAGTACACTGCTCGTTGCAGGTCTGGTTGTGGGCACAACCGATGGTTTCTTTGAGAATAGAGTCATCTACATCCTTGATGTGATTCGGTAACTTATCGGCCGTTACCGTAATCTCATAGCTCTTTTGGGGAGGGTCTCTCCAACGATATCCCTGAGATATGGCCTGTTCTTTAGTTAAGGGGAAGTATTCCTGAGCGATAGTTTCGTTGTATGCGAAGGGAGAGAGTTCGGGAGGAAAGAATTCACCATATTTGTATACCCTGCCTTTCTTGTCGACGTAGGGCATGGTATTCATGTGGTCTATTATCTTTGGAACAAGCTTCTCATATTCTTCCTCGGTATATTGCTTGTTTAATATGCAGTACTGTTTGTTGCGCAATCCGACGCAGCCGAAGAGATTAGAAGAAGAACCACAAAAATCTATGTAATTAACATTATCCAGCCCCTCTATAGCGTAGGAACAAAACCTTATGTATTGGCTGTTATCGCCGCCCCCGCCGATAAACTCATAAAACAGCTCAGCCGCGTTACCCGCATTAACGGTGTCCATCGAATCTTTAAGATTTGCGCTCCTGAATATAAATCTAGAATCTTCTATTTTATAAGAACTGAAAGATGTCTTTACGTTCTTGCAATGGTTAAGATCGTTACCGCTGGAGTTTTGGCAATTTACAATATGGGAATACTTGTGCAAAGAATTAAAGCGCAATTTATCAAAGTCATTCTTAAGCTCCTCTAACTTATGGAAGTTTCCCAAATCAAAATCCTTAAGTTTTCTAAAATACTCATCCTTAGTATATTGCTTATTAAAAATGTTATACTCCTTGTTTCTCAAATTACTGCACATAAAACAGTTTCGGCAATTTACACAGTCATACACGAAGAGACAGTTCATACAGTCCCGGGAAAAATGAGCATACAAAGACTCAAAACTTCGATTGACCCCTACACTCTCATAACATTTTCCCGATGCTACAACATCAAAGCTATCAAAAATCCAATGCGACCCATCTATGTTCTTTGAGAAAAAGACGTCTTCCGAACCCCAGATAGTCGAGTAAGAGAGATAGACATTTTTAACCCCATCAAGATAATTCGCAAACTGCGCATTTACGGCATTTCCATGGATCAGCGCTGCTCTTGGAACTTGCTTGTAGAGATCGGTGTATTGAGCGAAAAAGGGGACAGAAAAATCGTAACCCCGGCCGTATTCAAGAGAATCCCACTTATCTGACCACCAGCATTCTACGCAATACTTTGTGTAGCCGTAATCAGGATTATAAATCGCCAACGTCTCCTTACTGCACAGATCGCACCTTGCCTTATAAAGAGTTCTTTCGTTCCTCCATACTAATCTTCTTTGCAATCGGCACTCCGGACACCACGTCGGCGGCGAAACTTTCATCTTCTCGTAGAATTGGAAGTCCTCCGGTTCTATCGTGAAATCGCTTTTACAATTCTGGCAAGTTTTTGTTTCCGAGTTCATAAATTTAACATTCTAACATTCTATAGAATGTTAGAATGTTTGTTTTAAATCACCTCTTTTTGGTAGCACGTTTCGCAGTAAACGATTTCCGGTCTTTCGGGAGCATAAGTGGTCTGAATCCCCTTGCCGCATTTGGCACAGGTGCGGTTGAAAAGTTTGAACGGGCCGCGGCGGCGCAAGCGGTCGGCGTGGCGGCAGTAGAAACATTTGCGCGGAATGGGAATATTCATCCGCTTGTAAAAATCCAGTTCCTGCTTGGTTATCCTGTAATTGCGCCCGCAGGAAATACAAGCCAAAACTTCTTTTAAAATATTGTCGGTTACGTCTTTAATATGGTCGGGAATTTGCTCCGGTTTCAGAGTTTCTTTACCGGTAGTCATTTGCAAATCTTCCTGCCATCTGAAACCTCGTTTTATAGCTTCTTCTTTGGTTAAAGGAAGATTGTCCTGGCCTATCGTTTCGTTATAAGCAAAGAAAGCGAGTTCCGGCGGCATATAAAGACCGTATAAGTTTTTTGCTTTCAGTTCATTAACAATGTGTTCTCTGATTTTTTTGTACTCGGTTTCACTATATCTTTTATTCAAGATTGAGTACCTGCTTTTCCTCAAGCTGTCGCAACCGAAGCAATGTTCACTGCCCCGAAGAGCTATTGAATATTCAACATCGTGGCTATTCATACACCACCAAGAACCGATGACACGAGTGGAAGAACCGACTGCCACACCTTCCAGTAATAGTTCGGATTGCCGACCGTGGCCCAAGAGATCATAGCCGCTTTTGGCGTATTTAATTGAGAATAGGTTTCTGCAATCTTCCGAAAAAGAAACTTCAAAAGAATCTTTGCAATTTTTTGATTCAAAAATATAATCGCCCACGCAATTAATATTCTTCAAATTGCTATTCTCCCGTCTTGGAAACTTCAACGAAAACTCATCGAATTCCCTTCTTGCTTCCTCTAATTTCTTGTAACTACCGGTAATCTCGTCAACTCTTTTTTGCCACTCCCCTTTTTCCAACGGCTCGTTGAAAAAATGATATGATTTTTGCCGCAAGTTCACACAACCGAAACAATTCTGACAACCGACGCAATCCAAGAGAAACCAGGAATCAATGGAATCCAAAACGTTTTGTCCCCAAACCACACCATTGCTTTTGTGAACATTCACGCCTTCATAAGCACGCTCCACATTGTTGCCAAAATAAACATCAAAAACGTCGCGGCTGTCTATCAAACCCCGTGAATAAGAACAATTCTCATTTCTCGGACCCGAATTAAAAATCATGTAACAGTCCTTATTGCCGCCGGAAAAATTGGTCCAGTCGCTGTTTATATTGAGTCCTAAATCGCTCGAAGCGAATATTCCCGCTTTCGGGACTTTAAGAAGCAATTCGGCGAGTTGTTCAAAAAACGGACGTGAAAAATCATAGTCCCGACCGTATTCATAAGGATCCCATTTGTCGGACAACCAGCAGTCGCGGCAGTAAATCTTGTAGAGCGATGAGGGATGATACATAGAAAGAGTTGACTTATTGCACAACTCGCACTTGCGCGAGTAAAGCATCATTTCGTTTCTGAAAACTGCTCGGCGCCTGAACCGGCAATCCGGGCACAAGACCGGCACCGGCACACCCATTTTTTCGTAGAAACCAAAATCGTCGGGAGTTACGTCGTATTGATTTTTACACTGAGCACAGGTTTTGTTCATACTGTTTCGGCTTGATAACATTCTTCACAATAGACTATTTCTTTTCTCTTCGGGGCATAGGAAGTCTGCATATCTTTTCCGCATTTTGCACATTTTCTACCCCATAAACGGGGTAGATTAATACGTGACATTCTCTCCATGTGCCGGCACTCGGGACACTTCCGTGGCAGAGGGAAACCAAACCTTTTCAGTAAATCATATTCCCCTCTCACTAACCTGAACGCCCTGCCGCAATTTACACAACCAAACACTTCTTGCAGTATCGACTCGGTAATATCATTAATACTATCCGGTACTTTGTCGGGCGGCATCGTAACCTCATGTTCACTTTTGGGGATATTGCGCCACCGCCAACCTTTATCCAGTGCGTCTTTCTCCGACAACGGATAGTTTTGGTTTGCGTTTGTTTCATTGTAATCAAATAAACTTAAATCATACGGAAAGAACTCACCGTATCTGAAAATTCTTCCCTTGCCGTCAACATAGGGATTCTCGTTCATGTTCCGGATTATCTGTTCTCTGAGCTTACGGTAATCATTCTCGGAATACTGCTTGTTGAATATACAATACTTCTTTTTCTTTAAATTAAGGCAGCCAAAAACATTTGAACAATTAACCACAAACATTGAATACTCGTTATTGGAATTATTATTCCAGGAAGCAAAACAAAATTTTACATTATTAGCTCCTTCGCCAACGGTAATCGAATCATAAACCTTTTCAACGCCGTTCCCCCACTCCGTAAGGTCGTAAATATCTTTCGCCGGAGGCAGGGTTATCCACTGACAAAACTTGCCGTCTTCCACAAACCTGACTTGATACATATAATGAGCGTTCTTCGATGCGCCGACATAATCACCCGAAACGTTTGAATTGTGGGTACCGCGCATAAACTTATTGGGAAACTTCAGCCAAAAATCCCGAACCTTCTTCTTTAAGTCTTCTACGGCAGAAAAAGAATCCAATTTAAAACTTTTCAGTTCTTTTTCATAATTTTCCTTGGAGTATGGTTTATTAAAAATGTAATGGTTTTTATTGCGCAAATTGACACAACCAAAACAGTGATTACAGCCTCTTAGGGCTTTGGAAAAATAAACATCCGAACAACCATTGCAGTCTTCTGAAAAAAACGTCCGATAGGACTTTGTAATCATAATACCTTCGTAGCACAGCTCCGATTCGGCAGAACCAATAATATCCATAGAATCTTTGGTATAAACAGCGGTTGTTCCGTAATAAAGATTCTCGCAATAATCCGCGTTAAACAAAAAATAACAATTCTTGGAATAACCGGCGTGGTTTACGTACTCACTGTTAACGAGGCTCGCGTAGGTATTTATAAGACCGCTAAAAGGAACTCGTTTCTGAAATTCCCGAAACTGCTCAAAAAAATTCCTATTCGGGTCATAATCCATGGCGTACTCGGTCGGGTCCCACTTATCCGACCACCAACAGGACTGACAATAAACTTTGTACGGTTTATCCGGCGCGTAGGTGGTTATCATCGGCTTGCCGCATAAGCCGCAATTTCGCTTGTAAAAAGCCCGTTCGTTCCTAAACATCAAACGCCGTTGAAAACGACACTCATAACAAAAGGTGGGCGGCGGGACGTCCATTTTCTTGTAAAAATCAAAATCCTCCGGTTCTATGACGAAGTCTTGCTTGCAGTTTTGACACTTACGGGTTTCGGTCATACTATTTCAGCGTTGTAACATTGCTCACAGTAGACAATCTCCGGCCTTTCTGGAGCATAAGCGGTTTCAAACTCGTTCGGGCATTGCCCTCCATGCTGGTGCTTCACCGCATTCGTATAAATCCCGTTCCCGCTCTTTTCGCCCGCGCACTGACACTTACGATGGAACAAGACAGGAGGATTTACCCGGCTTAGGCGCTCACGATACCTGCAATTCGGGCACTTGTCCGGCACCGGGAGACCAAAGCGCTTCAGGAGAGACAGCTCCGCGGGAACTATGCGATAAGCTTTTTTACAAGCCTCACATTCTATAATCTCTTTCAAAATATCTTCACTCACGTCATTAATGCTGTCCGGAAGCTCGGCTGCCGCAAGCGTCGGCCGGTAGGGATTCGTTTGCTCATCGCACCAGTTATAACCCCGCTCCAACGCTTCTTTTTTAGTAAGCGGAAAAAAGTCGTTCGCGTATGTCTCGTTATAGCCGAACAAACTCATTTCCGGCGGGAAAAATTCTCCGTACGGATATTTCCTCCCCTTTTTATCGGTGTAGGGCTTCTCGTTCATATCCTTGATTATCTCTGCTCTTAACTTCTCATACTCTTCTTTCGTATACTGCTTATTTAAAATGCAGTATTGCTTATTTCTTATATTTGCACACCCAAAAACTTTGGACGAAGAAATACAAAAAAGAGAGTATTCAACATCTCTCGCATTAGGCCACGCCCTTTCCGAAAATTTGACCATATCCGAACCCTCCCCAACAATCAAAGTTTCATATGTCCTCTGTATACCGTTTCCCCAAAGAGTACAGTCGTAAGAATCTTTTATCAGGGACATCGTCATAAAACTGCAATATCGGCAATTTTCGGCTCCCTCATGAACAATGTACATGTCCCTGGAGTTTTTTGAGGAATAAACGTAATCGCCCGTTACATTGAGGTTCCGGAGTGCATTGGCGAATTTATGCGGATTCTTTTGCCAAAACGCCACTGATTCTTTTTTCAGAGCTTCTATGGCTTTGCGAGAATCGAGTTTAAACTCACTTATTTTCTTTTGGTACTCTTCCTTACCGTAGGGCTTGTTCCAAATATGGTATTTCTTGCTTCTCAGGCCCTTACATCCGAAACAGTAACTGCAACCAATCATGTCTTTCGAGAAATAAACTTCCTGACAGCTCTCACAATCTTCGGAAAAGAAAGTTCGGTAACAGGGCCCCGAGTTTATAAGGCCGTAACACAATTCCGAACCCCTATACATCGTACCGTCCATCGAATCCTTATCGTGAAGAAGTATCTCCGAATAAAGGACGTTTTCGCATTCATCGGCGGTGTAGATGAGATAACAATTTTTGGAAGTAGCGGCATGATTCACGTACTCGGAATTCTCCAGAGTCGGGTAATTGCACTCCAAGGCTACTTGAGGAGTGCTCTCCAGTAAGTCTTTCAATTGGGTAAGAAATGGTCGGGAAGAATCGTAATCTCTCCCGTATTCCGAAGAATCCCATTTATCGGACCACCAACAGGAATTACAGTAGACAATAAGTTTTTTTCCCGGAGCATACATACTCACGATGCTCTTGCCACACATATCACAATTTCTCTTGTAGAGTGCTCTTTCGTTAAAGAACGTCATTCTCCTCTGGAGACGGCATTGCGGGCACCAAGTCGGCGGCGGAACGTCTATTTTTTTATAGAAATCGAAGTCTTCCGGATCAATAATAAAATCCTGTTTACAATTCTGGCAATTTCTTGTTTCTGCGTTCATATCACCTCTTTTTGGTTGCATTCCTCGCCCTTCAATAAATTCAGGACTTCGGAATGCATGATTATATCGATTCTTTTTGGTTGCATTCCTCGCAATACACAATCTCCAGCCTTTCGGGAGCGTATGATGTCTCAAATTCGTTCGGGCAGCGGCCTTCCGGATGCCCGTCATGCTTAGCAAAGTTCTCGTACGCTTTATAATCGCACATGCACCGACGCTGCCAATACTTGGGCGAGTTAATGTATCTGAATCTCTTGATGTAGCGGCAATCGACGCAAAGCCGCGGCAAGGGAATCTCCATCTGCCGCAAGAAATTCAATTCCATCGCCACAATCCGATAAGCCCGGCCGCAGGCAGAACACTTGATTAATTCTTTCAAAATATCGTCTTTAACGTCCCGGATATTGTCGGGTAAGTCCTTCGCGTCCATTGTCGTTTCAAACTCCCGCAGTTCCAGGTCACGCCAGACGTATCCTCTCTTTTCGGCTTCTTCCTTGGTGAGCGGAAAATAGTCCTGACAAACGGTTTCGTTATAGGCAAGAGGTGAAAGCTCCGGCGGGAAAAACTCTCCGTATTCTCCGTTTTCGGACATTTGTTTTACGATTTTCTCTCTCAGAGCGTTGTATTCTTCCTTCGAGTACCGCTTGTTGAGAATGCAGTATTGTTTCTGTTTCAAACCGACACAGCCGAAAAGATTGGAAGATGCCCGGCAAAACATCGAATACTCGACATCATTGCAGCCAGGCCAAACCTCCCAACAAAATTTGAGCCGATTGGACTGGTCACCGCAAGTCGTACACTCATACATCTCGGAGGAAATATTACCCCAACTCGAACAGTCATAAGAATCAGTCGCTCCCGTGTAAAAAAACTGGCAATAGCGCAAGTTTTCAACGCCCAGAACCGAATAGCAATCGCGAGCATTTTTGGCATCAAAAACAAGCTCGCCGGAAGAATTGGTGCTCCTCACGCCGTGCCGGTATTTAACCGGAAACTTCAGCCAAAACTCTTCTGCTCTTTTTCTTAAATTAATGAGCGACCGGTAAGAACCAAGGTTGAATCCATTCAGCTTTCGGGAATATTCTTCTTTCGAATATGGCTCGTTCCAAATGTGATAGGATTTATTCCTTAATTTTACGCAACCGAAACAATCGGTGCAGCCGGTGCAATCCTTCAAAAACCAGGAATCGCGGCAACTTTCGCAATTAACCGAGAAAAACGTTTTGTAGCAGGAACCGATTATAACGCTGTCATAACATAACTCGTCCTGACTAGCTTCCCTCAAATCGAAGCAATTTTTCAAAAGAGAACCGTTGACACAGTAAGCTGAGTCCTCTGCACCATCACCATTGAAACAAAGATAGCAATTTTTGAAATAACCGGACTGGTCGCAGTAATCGGAATTGACCATCTGCTGGACGCTTTTGGCCGGCCAGGGCACTTCGTGCAAGAGTTCGTTAAACTGTTCAAAAAAAGGACGTGAGAAATCGTAATCCCGGCCGTACGAAAGCGGATCCCAAGCGTCGGATTTCCAATATTCCAAATCCACAACTTTCGCTTCCACTTGCGGCGGGAAATTGGAGAAAATTTCCTTGCCGGAGACAGCATCTTTCCTCCTGAACAAACGGCGCTCGTTTCGCCAAATCCAGCGGCGAAACATCCGGCATTGCGGGCATTGAGTGGGAGGCGGAACGTGGATTTTCTTATAAAAATCAAAATCTTGAGCGTCAACCTCAAATGAGTTCTTACAGTTCTGGCATAGTCGTTTTTCGGCTTGGAAATCAGGCATGGTGTGTTGAGGCGAAATCTCGTTCGAGCCTGAGGTTCTCAGAGCCGATGGCCTGAGTGAAACCGAAGGGCTCCGGCTCAATAACGAAACTAGATTTGCAGTTTTTACAATTCCTAGTTTCGGCTTCCATGAATTAGAAATCTCTTAAGAATCGCGCAAGGAGCGCTACCGGTGCCCCGACGGCGCCTTTAGCCAAATTGTCCGAATCAATCGCCGTCATCCGCGGGGCAATATCAATATGAACCCAGTTGTATCCTTTTATGAATTGCCAAAGAAATACCGCACTTGTGCTTACGCCGCTGCTGTGGTCTTGTTTTGTAGAAACATTCGCCACGTCGCCAAATACACCCTTGATGTCTTCTTCGTACTCTTCCCAAAGAGGAAGCGGCCAGATAAAATCACCGACTTCTTCGCCCGCCTCCCGCATCTTTTCGATTATTTTTGAATCGGTCGCAAAAACTGCCGAAGCGCGGGGGCCCAAGGCGATAATCGCCGCTCCGGTTAAGGTTGCCACGTCAATCACGAGCCGCGGCTTGTAACGTTTGGCGTATTCCAGCGCATCGGCAAGAATAATCCGTCCTTCGGCGTCGGTGTTCAGGACTTCAATGGTTTTGCCAGACATTGTTCTTAATAAGTCTCCCGGCCGGTAACTGCCGCCGGAAGGCATATTCTCCACCGCCGGCACGAGAGCGATAATATTTTTCTTAACTTTTAGCCGCGCTAAAGCCGCCATCGTGTGAATAACCGCGGCACCGCCCGACATATCCATATGCATTTCGTACATATGGTCTCCTACTTTAACATTGAGACCGCCCGTATCGAAAGTAACGCCTTTACCGACAAGAACCACGGGTTTTTCCCGCCCCGACTGCTTGTCGGGGCGAGGCTCGCCCCGCTTATGCGGGGCGGCTCCCCAATACTCCATAATTATGAATCTCGGCTTTTCGTCCGAGCCCTGGGAAACGCCTAGCACGCCGCCCATTTTTGATTTACGGATTGCGCCCTCCTCCAAAACTTTTACCCTAAATCCGGCTCGCCTGCCCGCCCTTCTTGCCGCTTCAGCGAGTTTCTGAGGCGTCATATCTCCGCCCGGCGTGTTTGAAAGAATTCGCGTATGATTTACTTCTTCACCGATTACTTTTCCCCTATTCAAGGCCTGTCCGATTTTCGAACCGCCTTTTGCATAAATTTGCGCTTCTTTTACGAAAAACCAGCCCTCTTTCGGTTTTTCCTTGTATTCTACAAACTCAAAATTCGCGATTTCAAGCTGGGTCGCAAACACTTCCGCTCCGACGCTCGGAGAGGTCGGGGCTCCGACACCAACGGTCGTCGGAGCCAAAAAATCTTCCAAGTTAACGGCGATTTTGGATATTCTCTCCCGTCTGGCGACAACCACCACCCGTCGCATAAGGCGGATTGATTTCCGATGGTTGAATTCGCCGGAGACGCCGAAAATCAGCACCCGCTGGCCCTGATTCAATAAAAGGGCGTGTTCATAATCGCCTTCCCGATGAGCATGACCGGAAAAAGCCCGAAGAATTGCTTGATCTTCCTTGGAAATAAGTTTGAAAAACGGGTGTGTATCGGGCTTCTGCCTCTCCCTCAAAACAATGACCGGGGCGGTGTTTTTATCGATTTTATCGGCAATTCTAAGCTTCATACCTGTACTAAGGCATTTTAGCAGAAGAAGCGGTACCCCACAACTTTCTCGTCAGCTTGCGGTTCCAAAACCGGTCCCCCCCTTGCTTCAAAATCATGTCCATATGGACATGATTTTGAAGCAAGGCTCAAACTACCTCCTGGAGGTAGCATTCCCGGCAAAGCACCACGACGGGCTCGGATTCGCGGTATTTTGATTCAAATGCCTTGCCGCATCGTGAACACTTGCGCGGGTTTCTCTCCTGATTTTTCACCCACAAATCAAGTTTTTGCTGAATGCGGCACATAGGGCACTCCCGAGGCAAGGGCACATTCATGTATCTCAAGAAGTCCAATTCCATTTTTATAATCCGGAAAGCCCGGGGGCACGACGGGCACTTAATTGTCTCGTTCAAAATATTATCGGTTACATCCTTGATATGGTCCGGCAGCGCGTTTGTTTCGAGCGTTGCGCTATGCTTCGAAATTTCTATGTCGCGCCACCGGTAATGCTTGGCAAACGCCTGCTCTTTGGTGAGCGGAAAAAAGTTCTGGGCAAGGGTTTCATTATAGGCAAACGTGCTCATCTCCGGCGGCAGGAATTCGCCGTAGCGATACACATTCCCTCGGTTGTCGGTGTAAGGCATATCGTTCATGTGCTCAATGATTTTCGAGCGTAACACGGCATAGCCATCTTTTGAATATTGCTTGTTTAGAATGCAATAATCCTTTTTTCGCACCGACACACAACCGAAGTGATGCGATGCGGTAACGGACAACTTGCAATAGTCCGCATCAAACAAAGACGTTCCCGCTTCCTGAGCAAACCGCACCCGCGAGGAATCTTCACCGACAACGCAACACTCATACGATTCCGAAAAATTATCTCCCCAGGTTGAAATGTCGTAACAGCCCCTTGTCCCCTGCCACATCATAAACAGCCATTTTGAATCCTCGGCGTTTTGGACTTCAATTGATTCTTTGACGTTTTTGGAATTAAAAACATTCGGCCCGCTGCAATTATCAACAAACTCGTTGTATTCCGATTTTCCGGGAAGCGTTTTCCAGTGCTCTTCGGCCATTCGCTGAACCTTCTTATACGTCGCGTACGAACCCAAGTCGTACTGTTTCACCCTCCTAAAGTATTCTTCCTTGGTGCAGGGCTCGTTGAAAAAATAGTATTTCTTGTTCCGAAGATTGGCGGAACCGAAACAATTCTGGCAATTCACGCAATCCCGGCAGAAAATACAATCAAGCGATTCGGCAATCTGATGCCGAGAACCGATGCAGTGATTGGCTTTGTAAGAATGCATACTGTCATAGCACATTTCACTATGAACAATTGCCGAGCAGTCAACAAGCGATTTGCTGAACCCGACGTAGAGCCCGTAGGCACAATCCTCGTCGTCATTGGCGTGGAATATAAGATAAGAATTTTTGAGATTTCCCGCATCGTTGCAGTACGGAGAAGACGCAAGCGTCGGTGGATCTATTGAGAGACCGAGTAAGGGAGCGGTATGCCAGAGTTCGTTCAACTGTTCAAAAAAGGGCTTGGAAAAATCGTAGTCGCGCCCGTAACTTAAAGGATCCCAATTATCGGACCACCAACATTTGGCGCAATAAACGGTGTACGGGGCACCGGGATGAAAAAGAGAAATAGAATCTTTGCCGCATAAATCGCACTTTCTCTTATAGAGGTTAAAAAGATTAAAAAAAACAAGCCGGCGTTGAAATCGGCAATTGGGGCACCAAGTCGGCGGCGGGACGCTGATTTTTTTGTAAAAATCAAAATCTTCGGGCTCGACCGTAAACTCCCGCTTACAGTTTTGACAGGTCGAAAATACTGAGCTCATCGAAGTATTCTAGTTTCGGAATTCATCTGAAACTCACGGCTTAATTACCGTTGTCATCCATTCGCGGTAGGACCGGTTGAATCGCCGGATATCGATGGCACCGATATAAGGAATCGCGTAAGAGTGATTTTTTGAAAGAAGATCTTCAATCTCGGAAAGTCGCGGCTCCATCGTTTTGATAAACATTCCCGCTTCCAGCTCGTTTTTCAGCTCTCCTTCTTTTTCGCCGTGATAAATCGTCTGAATCGGCCAAAGATTGATGCACGATGCCAGCTTCTCTTTTAAAACCAACGTACCCAACTTGACCGCTTCCTTGGTATCACGACAGGTCGTGTAGATAAGGACCATAAACTAACTTATAACTTATGACTTATAACAGCTATCTTTCGACCTTTGACTTTTGAAATATAAAACTAATTGTCATTAGTTATTTGTCATTAGTTATTTATCAAATCAGCGGTTCTTCCATTTTTGCCGCTTCTTCCGCCGCTCCGCCCCTTCCCTTGCCTTCAATAATCGCCTTTTCCTGGGCGCTGCGGATGATTGACGCTTCTTCCTCGACAATAAGCTTTTTGGCAGCATCGGCCGGGATGGTATACTTCCGGCGCGAAGCTTCGATTATTTCTTTCCTAAACGAGCCGTGCGGAGTAGGAAGGATTTTCAACGTTTCCGCCGAAAAGGGGTCGTAGGTTTCGCCGTCAATCGTCATTTTTATGTAAAATTCCTGCATTCCGAGGTTTATCATGTCCTTGGTTTTGAAAACCGGCGCCATATCGGGTTCCAAGATGACGGCATCTGCACCGCCAACTCTAAAAATAATTATCGTGGCAACATTCCCTAAAACCGCTAACCGCACCCGCTCACTAAGCTGACCAATATATTGATGAGCCACGGTAAGACATAAACCGTACTTCCGCGCTTCAGAGACAAGGTTCTCAAAAGTTTCGGTAACAAGGTTGTGAAACTCGTCAACGTAAAGGTAAAAATCGTGCCTGTCCTTTTCCGGCAATCTTGCCCGAGCCATACCGGCTTGCTTGATTTTGGTAATGAACATCGAACCGAAAAAGCTGGAGTTTTCTTCGCCAAGCTTGCCTTTCGAGAGGTTTATGAGAATTATCTTTTTCTCCTGTATCAGCCGTTCCAAATCTATCTTGTTTTCTTTCTGACCGAAGATATTCCGAAGCATCGGGTCGGAAAGGAACTGACCAAGCTTGTTTACGAGCGGGATGATGGCGTCGGTATCGAACTTCTCCGACCAGTCGGCGAACTCAATAGCCCAGAAACGCTTGACCATGTCGTCCTCGATGTATTCAACGACTTTCTGGCGGTAATTGCGGTCGGTAAGCATGGATATCATCCCCCGCATCGTGGCGTGGGGATAATCAAGAAGAGCAAGGCAAGTAAAACGGAAAACGTGCTCAAGCCGGGGCGTCCAGTTCGCTCCGAATTGCCTTTCCATAACCTCAATCAGCCCCTGGGTAAGCTGGTGCTTGAATTCCGGGTCAACGTTCTGAAGCGGATTGAAGGAAGCGGGATATTCCCTGTCCGACGGGTCAATAACGACGACGTCTTCTATCCTTTCTTTTGGGATGAAATCCAAAACCTCTTCGATAACGTCGCCGTGGGGGTCAATAAGGCAAAGACCGTGATTGTAAGCGATATCCTGGCGGACAAAGAGCTCGAGCATTTTCGACTTGCCGACGCCCGACTTGCCGATGATGTAAACGTGGCGGCGCCGATCCACCCTTTTCATGCCGAAGATGAATTTCTTCTCCTCAAGACCAGTCGAGTAGTTAGTCCGACCGATAAAAGACGCCTCCTTCGGGTCGACTTTGCCGTAAACGGGAAGCTCCGGCGGCGGCGGAGCGTATCTGATTATTTGAATTCTCCCGGCTTTAGCCATTTATTAAGTAAGAAGTCCTATTTCCAAGAGAAACGCTTCATAGTCTCCGAGGACGCTTTTGGCATCCGCGGGCGGCAGGACAAAACCCGGCGTATGAACCAAGTCGTTCCTTATCCGGTGCGCCCTCCAAAGACGGTCGGCGGTTTTCAATTTCAACCGGCCCAATCTTTCCAAGCGATCGGCCATATGCTCGCCCGGCAGGTCCATTTTTTTCAAGACGTCGTCCACAAAGCCGTCGGCTTCGATTACGGCAAGGGTAAGCGATTGAGGCGGGGCATTCCCCGCTTTCTTTATTATCATTTGCCAGCGCTCCCGAAGCTTGCGGTCTTTTAAGGGTGAGCGTTTTCTCGGCTTGGGATTGAAAAGGAAATGCGGCCGGTACTCCAGGGCTTTTACGAAAACAAAGACAAAAAGAACGAGAAGGAAAACGTTCAAAACGATAAGAATCCACCGCAATCCGAAGAAAGCATCCTTCCAGGGAAGACTGACAAACCACTGATATGTGTCGATTAAGAACCTCATAACCGCTATTATTTGTATTTTTCTATTTCTTCCTCCTCACCGAATATGGCCAAGCCCGCCGGTGGCCCCTTACGACGGGCTTCGAGGTGCCGGATGTGCGGTTCGGTAAGAACCAACGAGCTCGGCGGGTGAAAAATGGTAGCTATTCCTTCAACGTTAATATAGAAACGCTTGGAATTGAAATTCCAGTTCAAAAGATAAGAAGTCACGAACCTGCCCATAAAAGTTTCCGGCGGCACATCCCGCTTGATGTAATTGTGGAGAAGACGCTGCTTTCTGTATTCGTTCCTCCATTTGGGGAAAAGGAAGGGCCAGTTCCAAACACGGGTTCTCGTGCTCATCGGATAATTCTGCTTAAAGCCGTTAAGGTGGAGAGTTGAGTACTGATTGAAAGCGCCGGAAAGACCACGCCGGGCAAAACTGTCGTAAAAAATTTCTTTGGGCGAAGTGTAAATGAAGCGAACCAGAGTTCTAAAAGCGGGTTTCGAAAGATTTCCCTCAACCGCCTTCAAAATATCGGTCTCCACCGGCGAGCGGGCAATAAGTTTGGCAAAAGCGGCTATGCCCTGCTCGCTCTGCGTCTTGCCGGTTTTTATCTTCGGCTCCTTGAGCTTGTCCAGCAAATGAGTCCACTTCTTATCCCAGTCATCCAGTGCCGGTGCAATCAAAAGCTGGATACCGACGAACTCTCCCGGTTTCACCTTGCTCAAAACCTCGAGGAATGTCGACATCGGGTCGTTCTCTCTTTCCTCCAATTCGCCTTCGAATTCAGGGTAAGTTTTAATCGGATAGGCGTCCTCTCTTCTTAAAATCATTTCCGTTCCCCAAAGATCCATTCCTTCTGCGTAAAGCTCAGGAACGTCTTTGGGCAGGCGTTTCACGTAATCGTCAACCTCCACTACCTCGAGGTCGTTGTAATAGGAAAAAAGAGCGGATTCCAAAAGGTCTCTCTGTTTTTTATAGACCCGAATGTAGTAATGAATCTCGCCGCCGAAGCTCGTAATCTCCAAGGCGAACCAGCGTGTTACCTCGCCTAGCCAATACTTTTCGTTGATGTCGCCCGGATAGTTCCGGAGCGAATGCATCGCCGCCAGAACCTGCTCCATCGCCTCGGGGGTCTTTTTAATCTCCCGGGGAATCCGAAGTTCCAGAAGAACAGATTTTACATAATGATTTTTATATATTTCTTCCCGCCAAAACATCCAAAGCGACAAAGTAAGCGGAAAAAGAATCGCAAAAACAATGAAGGGCCAGAGAAGAATAAGAAGCTTCGTAAAGCTAAGAGGCGGCAAAAAAGCCGCAAGGACACCGGCCAGCCCCACGATGAAAATCAAAAGCCATATCTCCTCCTGCCTGAAAAGTTCCTCGATGATATCCAGAATATTGCGTAGGAAATTTCTAAACATGTGCCAAATTTGTCTGAAACGAAGTGAAGTTACAAATTTGAGCATCCCGCAGGGATGCGGGGCTACCTTTAATTTATATCTTCAGTGATATAAATTATATCACGCTTCCCTCACGTGATAGCGGCCGTCGTCCAGCCGCTTGAAGTGGCGCCGATTTTGAAGATTAAGCAAAATAGTGTTTTCCTTCAGAATCCTTTGCTGATTTACGAGCTTGATTATTTCGCCGGGCTTTAAAGGACCACGGCGCTTCAGGAGACCGGCCACCACCTCTCTTACCGTCCCCGGTTCGAAACCGTGTTCGCGAAGAGCATACATGCCGCGGCCAACCAGCACAAAGCGGTTGTCTTTGATGAGTTCGTTATGAACCGTCTGAACGTGAGCCGGCTTTTTGTCGATGCCAAAATCGTTGATGGATTTGGCAATATCGGCAAAGTGAAGCGGCTTCCCGTATTTCCTCAGGGCGAGATAAGCTTTGTCCCGAACAGTTCTGGGTTCGATTTCGGGCCAGGCCTTCAAACCAAAATCGCCGAAGACGTTAGTCCCGAAATACTTGGGAATGGTAAGCATGTGAGAAAGGGATAAATTCCGGCACTCGGCAAGATACGCTTTTTTCTCCAGCGCCTCTCTTCTGTCTCCCGATTCAAGAAGGTTGGTAACTTTTTTTACGAACTTGAAAAACTTTTCCTTCGCTTCGTCGTTTAAGAACCAAAAATCGTGCACCTCGTCGTCGCCATGCTGAAAGCGCGGCTCATCGGCAACTAAAAGAAGAAATCTCAATTTGTGGCTGGCGTGCTTCACCTTCGAATCGTTGACGTTCAGGAGATACTTCAATTCGTTTACAAACACGTCGTCCCGGCGAATGCCGCCGGTGCCGGCGAGATATACTTTCGCATCTTTAATAATCGGAGCGGCCTCCTTTTTCACTCTGGGTCTTAATTTCTCCATTCCCTGTTCCTCGATTTGTCTCACCCTTTCCCTCGTTACCCCGAGCTCATCGCCGATTTTTTGAAGGGTAGTTCTGACTCCGTTTTTAATGCCAAAACGACTCTCAATAACCCGGCGCTGTTTGGGGTTAAAGTCGGTCAAAAGGTCGTTCAAAAGTTCGTTAACTTCCTTCATAAGCTTATTTAAACTCTATCATAATTCCTGAAAAGGGTCAAGTCCCCCCTGCCTTTTAATCCACGCCCTTGCCCCGGAAGACGTAGAGCAAGGGGCTGGCCACGAAAATCGAAGAATAGGTCCCGGCGACCGTTCCAACGAGAATTGTAAGAATGAAGTAAAAAATTGAGGGCGGACCGAAGAAAATCAAGGCCAGAAGGATGAAAACGAGAGTAAGGGAGGTGTTTATCGAACGGGCAAGAGTATTCCGAATACTGTCGTTTATGAGCTCGGCGAGAGAAATGCGCCTCCCCCGATGGAGAATGATATTCTCCCTGATTCGGTCAAAAACAACGATAGTATCGTGAACCGAGAACCCTATCACTACAAGGATAGCAACGATGAAATTCGTATCAATCTCAACCCCTTGGAGGTGTCCCAGAACGGCGAGCATTCCGGTCGGGATAACCGCATCGTGAAGCAGGGAGATGAGAGTAATAACGCCGTATTTCCACGACCTGATTGGTTCCGAGACTTTTCTGAAAGCGAAGGCAACATAAAACGAGATGGAGAGAAGAACGAGAACAATCGCCCAAATCGCCCGGTTTCTCAGCTCCCGACCGACGGTCGGCCCGATACTCGAAAAATTAAGTTCGGTCGGAGTTCCAAACTCTTTTTCAAGAAAGCCGATGTAACTCTGATGCAGCTCCTCGTTGGTTTCCGGCAAACGGATGATAAAACTGCCGTCGCCCGCTTTTTTAACCGAGGGGGTAAAACCGGCTTCTTTCTGGAAAACGTTTCTTACCTCCTCAAGGCCGGTTTCTCCGGGGAAAGCCAGCTGCCAGGACGTACCGCCGGTAAGGTCGATACCCGGCCGCAAGCCCAAAACGAAAATCAAAACCAAGCTCAAAATCACGAGCACACCCGAAATTCCCAGATATATTTTTCTTTTGCCGACTACATTTATGGATTTCATAAATTTATTTTACGAATACTCTAAGCAATGTTCTTGTAACCGTAATTGCGCTAAACATACTCATCACCACCCCGATGAAAAGCGCCAGGGCGAACCCCTGAACGAAACTCGAGGTGAAGTAATAAAGAACAACGGAAGAAATCATTGTCGTTATGTTCGAATCGCGGATTGAGGGCCAGGCTCGGCGAAAACCTTCTTCAACGGCAGCCATTCGGGTAAGACCTTTTTTAAGCTCTTCCTTGGTACGCTCAAAAACAAGAATGTTCGCGTCAACAGCCATACCGACCGAAAGGAGAAAACCGGCGATTCCGGCCAAGGTGAGGGTAATGGGAATGATTTTGAAAACGGCAAGAGTGAGAGCCACGTACATCAAAAGCGCCAAAATGGCGAAAAAACCGAAACGGCGGTAGTAAAGAAGCATGAATAAAATTATCGCCGCCGTTCCAACGATTCCGGCAACAATCGAACTTGTGAGGGCGTCCTTCCCGAAATCGGCGCCGATTGTCTGTTGGTTGACGAGCTTGATGGGCGCCGGCAGCGCTCCGGCGTTAAACCTTTCCACAATAGCTCTTGCCTCGTCCACGGTGAACCGGCCGGTAATCTGAGCCTTGCCGCCCGAGATTTGAGATTGAACGATGGGACAATCCTCTTCCATGCTCCTTATTTCACCGTCCAGGAAAATACAAAGCGGCTTGCTAATGTTGCGACCGGTTACCTCTTCAAAGATCTTGGCGCCTTCGTCGTTAAACTCCAAATAAACTTGGGCTTCGCGGGTTATCTGGTCAAGACCAAGCTGAGCACCCTTTATATAACGACCGGTAAGCTCGGTTGGAATGAATGCCACGTAATCGCCCTCCGCCGGCGCGACTTCTCTAAACTCCAAAAACGGCGTCTCCCCTATCTGATCGATGGCCTCGCTCACATCTCCAATGCCGGCAAGTTCAACTACCAAGCGAGTCGCACCGGCACTTTCTTCGGTATAAACCTTCGGCTCTCTTACGCCAAAAAGATTAACCCGGCGTTCAACGACGTCACGAAGGCCTTTGACCACAAAATCGCGGTCGGCGGCCGAGACGCCGCTCAAGTCAATGTCGTAAATCAAGAAACTGCCGCCGGCCAAGTCCAACCCCAACCGCCAGGACCGGAAACCGCTCCATTTCTTAAAAAGCGGCTCGTAAGCGAATAAACCGGCGATAACGGAAATTACAATTAAAGATACCAGGAAAAAAACTAAACCCTTTCGGTTTTTCATCCCGTTAGAAGTTCGTTTTATTTGATATTGACCTTGTCATAGCGGTGAATGGTGATTTTTTGGTTTATCTTTGCTAGTGCCCTGCATAAAAATTCCATTGGAATTTTTATGCCTAGGACTTCTAACGGGATCTATGATTAAAAATAGTTTAGGTTTTTTTTAGGAATTTGTAAAGTTAACCAAGCCCGAAGCATAAAAGAGCCCATATCACCGTTTTATGTGTTCCAGAGCGTAATCGAGACTGGAGTTTACCTTTTTGCCGGGATTGAAAATGTCGAGAGGGTCAAATATTTTTTTCGTTTCTTCGAAGAGGTTGTAGATTTTCTTTCCGTACATCTTCTCGAGAAAAGGCGAGCGAATTAATCCGTCGTTATGTTCGGCTGTAATCGAACCGTCGTATTTCAAAACCAAGTCGTAAACTTCCTTTGATGCCGCGGGAATTTTTTGGCGCTCTTTTTCATCCTCAAGGTTCATCAAGGGAATAATGTGAAAATTGCCGTCGCCGATGTGACCGGCCACGGTGTATAAAAGCTCATAACGATCCAAGATCCTGTAAAGCTCGGGCAAAAATTCCGAATAGTGCTCGGGCCGGACCACGACGTCATCGACGAAAGGCGCCGTCTTTAGTCCTTTTATCCGGTGGCGGAGAAGATTAAAGCTCTCCCGCCGCATCACCCAGTATTTTTTTGACGATCCCGGCGTCGGCGCGGTCCGGGTGGAAAGATCGTAAGGCGCAAGAGCACGTCTTAATTCCTCAATTTTGCCGTTCACCCGCTCCTGGCTTTCTTCCTCAAATTCGGCAAGCAGTATCATTTTCGGCATGCCGTGGAAGAGAACATGGAGAAACTCGGGCAGAAACTGCAGGGCAAGAGAAAAGATATTCGTCGCCCCCATCAGTTTCAGAAAACCGGTGAAGAATTTGAGCGCGAGCACGAAAGTATGGTCGTCGAAGGATTCAAAACTGGCCGGCTTCAATTCCAGGGTTTTGCCGACAATTTCCGGCAAGGTTTCCAGGTCCTTCATGAATATCACAAGAAGTCCGGAGTATTTCTGTTTCGGCACAAGTCGCAATTTCGCCTCCGTTATGAACCCGAGCGTTCCCTGAGAGCCGACAAAGAGCTTTACGAGATTAAAGGTCTTACCATCCCAGATGTCCCAAAGATTATAGCCAGCCGAGTTTTTGGAAACATTCGGTTTGGCTTTTTTGATGACATCGTAATTTTTCTCGATAAGTCGGAGGATTTCCCGGTAAATCTTACTCTCAAATCCGCCAGTTGGCGGATTGCCCTTGATTTTCCCCTCCAGCTCTTTTTTGGTAAGGGGCTTCACTGAATATTCTTTGCCGTCGGAGAGCACGACTTTCAGCTCTTCCACATAATCGATGGTTTTGCCGTACTTTAAGGTTTTCTCACCGGCGGCGTTATTCGCTATCATCCCGCCCAAAGTGCAGAGTTCCCGGGAAGCAGGGTAAGTCGGGAGAATTAGATTCCTTTTAAGAGTTTCTTTTTCAAAATCGCGGTAGAAAACACCCGGTTCGGTAATCGCGTAATCCCCTTCCGTTCTCATCTCGTTGAAATACTTGAAGTCAACGACAACCGATTCGGTGAGCGGCCCGCCCGACATATCACTCCCGCCCGCCCGCGGCGTAAGCGAAAGATTTTTGTTTTTTCGTTTGTTTTGAGAAACAAAAGCAACCAGTTTCCCGATTTCTTCGGAGTTTTTCGGAAAAACCACCGCTTCGGGTTTTACTTCGAATAAGCTCGCATCGCGGCTGTACTTCTTGAGCGTTTCTTCGTCGTTTAAAACTTCTCCTTTGATTATTTTTCTAATTTCTTCGGCAATCATACAACTTCATTATTGTAGCAGCTTTCGCCCCTCGATCCGCTCGGGACTACAGCTGTTTTTATCATACGACTTCACTATTGTAACAGCTTTCGCAGTAAACAATCTCTTTCCTCTCCGGGGAATAAGAGGTTTCAAACTCATTGGGACAGTGATTGCTTTCGTGGAAGTGTTTAGCGGTGTTTGAATAGATACTGTTTTCCGATTTTCCACCGGCACACCGGCAGGTACGATGCCATAGCTTGAGAGGATTTCTCTGTTTTAATCTTTGATAATGGCGGCAGTTGGGACATAGCCTTGGTAAGGGAAGGTTCATCTTGCGGTAGAACTGGAGCTCGTCCTTAATGATCTTGAAGGCGGTGGTGCACTGTTCATTGCAAATTGGCTTGCCAATTTGTCCTGAGTTTTCCGAAGGGCTACCGATGGCATGGGCACAACCAATAGTTTCCTTGAGAATTGAGTCATCTACATCATTGATATGGTCAGAGAGATCTTCCAGGCGCTTGGTAACCTTGTATTCCTTGGTTTCGGGGTCCTTCCAGCGGTATCCCTGGGAGATTGCCTCTTCCTTGGAGAGGGGGAAGTACTCCTCCGCAATCGTCTCGTTGTATGCGAAGGGAGAGAGTTCGGGAGGGAAGAATTCGCCGTATCGGTATACCCTGCCTTTCTTATCGACGTAGGGCATATCATCCATGTGTTTTATGATACGGGGGATTAGAGATTCGTATTCTTCCTTGGTATATTGCTTGTTTAATATGCAGTATTGCTTGTTGCGGAGGCCGACGCAGCCGAAGAGGTGGGAGTTTCCCGACCCGCTGATGCAATAAAACGACTCTCGGCTATCTTTGAACTGAGAATAGAAACTGACAAGATAATTATCTTGACCTGCTATGACGCCTTCGTATACCAACTCGGACACAAGCCCACCGCAAATATCGTGAGCGTTTTTCATCTGCTTTACGAGACGCCAACAGTGTTTGGAATCCTGAGAATTATGAACCAAATAAGAATTCTTGACGTTTTGGGAATTGGAAATATCATCACCAGTGCAATCGCTGGATTTTACGACAGCGGCATACTTGTGCAATGAATTTTTAATTAAATCAACGAAATCCTCGTAAATTTTCTTTTGCGCGAGGTGTGAACCAAAGTCAATTCGCACTAATTCGCGAAAATATTCGTCTTTGGTAAGCGGCTTGTTGCGAATGTAGTACTGCTTGCCGCGGAGATTATGACTTAAAAAACAATTCTTACAATTCACACAATCGAAAAGGAAATGCGAATCCAGGCACTCCCGGCACTTTATTAAAAACGTTGAATTATACGACTTTTTCGCATCGACGCACTCATAGATATTTTCGGAATTAGCCACCAAAAAACAGTCGAAAATATTCTTACAATCGTCGGCGCCGTAAGAATAATACACATCCTCGTCGTTAGTCCCAGAAAACGAAAGATAATAATTTTTACAGTGTGCGCTGTGATTCGAATATTCTGAATTCGTGTTGTCATAACCCCACAGTGCAATAACGGGAACCGCGGCGATTAAATCGCGAAACTGTTCAAAAAGGGGGCGGTTGAAGTCGAGGGATCGACTAAAATCCATCGGGTCCCACTTGTCGGACCACCAGCAAGAATAGCAATAAACGGGACGTGAACCGCCCGGAAAAAACATAGTGACAATGGGCTTGTTACATAAATCACAATGACGTTTATAAAGAACTCTCTCATTCCGCCAGGCAAAACGTCGTTGTAGTCGGCACTCCGGACACCAGGTAGGCGGTGGGGCGCTTATTTTTTCGTAAAAACCAAAGTCATCCGGTTCAATCGTGAATCGGTTCTTACAGTTTTGGCATATTTTAGTTTCCAAATTCATACCACTTCAGCGTTGTAACAGGCCTCACAGTAAATTACCTCTTTCCTATCAGGTGAATAGGGAGTTTCAAATTTATTGGGGCATCTTCCTTCCGGGTGGTGGCTGTGCTTTACGGTATTTTGATAAATTTTGTAATCACACATGCACTGCCGAGACCACAAATTCCGGGGTGATCGTAAATCAATCCTCGCCCGATAGCGGCAATCCGGGCAAAGGCGAGGAACTGGAATATTCTCTTTTCTGTAAAGAGCTAACTCCGACGTAATGACGTTATAATTTCTCTTGCAATTCAGACAAACCAAAGCTTCTCCAACTATGGAGTCCGGAATGTCTTTAATGTCATCTGGAACGTCTTCCGGTTTAAGGGTTCCCTTGCCAAAAGAACCGACTAGCAAATCTTCCCATTTATAACCAGCGGCTAAGGCTTCTTCTTTCGTCATCGGCATATAAACATTTCCTTGTGTCTCATTGTAACCAAAGGGGCTTAATTTTGGCGGGAAAAACTCGCCGTATTCGCCAATCTTTTTCATGTGTGCAATAATCTTCTCTTTTAAGCCGATGTACTCCGCCTCGCCGTACTTTTTATTGAAAATTGCATACTTGCCGCTTTTCATGCCGACACAACCAAAAAGATTTTCACTATTATGACAACCATCACAATACGTCAAATGAGAATCGTCGTAACTTAAATGAGTGAACAAAACATTATAGCAGTGGATCAGGGCGTGAGATTCATAAATTAATTCACAGGCAAAACCGTAATGGTAAGAATCCATCGAATCTTTAACATCCGGACAAACAATCCCGTGTTTGGTATCTTCCGTTCTATCAGCATCGAAAACCTGGTGGGCATTTTTGGAGTTAAAAATCATGTTACCGGAAACATTACTGGATCTTTCGATATTGGCAAACCGCCGCAAGGCCTTTTTTCCCATTAAATTAAGCCACTCCTCGTACAGCCCTCGCCGATGGGAAAAAGACCCTAACTTGCATTCCCCGACCTTCCTTAAATATTCTTCTTTGGAAAGCTGTTCGTTTAAGAAATAGAACTGCCTATTGCGAAGATTCGCAGAAAGGAAGCAATCGGAACAGCCCCGACAATCAAAACAATAAAAACAATTATTGCAGTTTCGAAGTTGCAAACCGTACTGGCAACGATAAACATTGAAAGAATCGATGCATTCATAAGAACGTTCCGCGCCACCTTCCAAGCTACAGAGGTGGAGATCAAGAGAATCTTTAGATACTTTCCAAACATTCATTGAGTACAAAACGTTTTCCGAATCAAAAGTTGAAAAAGCGAGGTAACAATTCCGATTATTATTGGCGTGGTTGGTATATTCCGAATTGACGCTGTTTTTGGTCAAGAGGGCTATTCGCGGAGCCTGTAATTGTAATTCCTGAAATTGTTCAAAAAACGGCCGCGAAAAGTCAAAATCGCGGCCGTAATCGGTGCCGTTCCACTTGTCCGACCAAAAACAAGGCGGACAATAAACTTTATACGGCTTGTTTGGCGAATAGATTGTTACCGTGCTTTTACCGCAAAGGTCGCAATTGCGCCGGTACAAAACCCGTTCGTTGCGCCAAGCATAACGCCTCTGCTGACGACAGCGCGGACACCAAGTCGGCGGCGGGACATTGATTTTCCTGTAGAAATCGAAATCTTGAGCCTCAACTTCAAATAAGTTCTTACAGTTCTGGCATAGTCGTTTTTCGGCTTGGAAATCAGGCATGGTGTGTTGAGGCGAAATCTCGTTCGAGCCTGAGGTTCTCAGAGCCGATGGCCTGAGGAGAACCGAAGGGCTCCGATTCTATAACGAAGTTTTGGCCGCAATTCCGGCAATTTCTTGTTTCCGAATCCATGTCCTAATTTTAGCACTAACCGATGGATACCTTACTCCTCAGTTTTTTGTGATAACTTTGGGCAAAGCGGTGAGCTTCGTTGCGGACTTTAATCAGAGTTTTTTCCGGTATGCCGGCGGGGATTTTACCGACAAACTCGTTCTTTTTTCTTTTCGCGCCCTTGGCGATGCCCAAAACCGGCAAGTCAAGCCCGAATTCGTCCAAAACCGCCCGGACGCCGTTTACCTGCCCCTTACCGCCGTCAATGAGAAAAAGAGCCGGTAAGGGCCACTCCCGGTGATTTAAGCGACGGCGAAGTACTTCTTTCAACATCCCTACGTCATCACTCTTTTTTAAGGTCATTATTTTGAATTTCCGATATTCGTTCTTGTCGGGCCGATCGCCGCGGAAAACCACCATGCTCCCCACCGCCGAAGTGCCGGATATGTTGGATATGTCATACCCTTCGATTCTTAAATCATCATTCGTGATTTCCAATTCGTTTTTTTCCTCGCCGATGAGCGCAACGTCCTGAATGTGCCTGATAGAGAAAATCTTGCCGCGCAATTTTGCCGCTTTTTCAAATTCAAGCCGCTTGCTCGCCTCTTTCATTTCCCGCTCCAAAGATTTCAAAATTGCCGCTTTCTTGCCCAGAAAAAGCAGTTTAATGTTACCGATATTGTTCAGGTATTCGCTTCTTTCAACCGCGCTGATACAGGTACCGGGACAAAGACCAATTTCGTAATCGAAACACGGCTTCTTAAATTTGCCGATTTTCTCAGCCGGATGAAAACTAAACGGAAAAATTTTGCGGATTATCCGGAGCGCTTCCCGCGCGCTCGAAGCCGACGTAAAAGGGCCGAATCTTTCTCCCGCCGCCCGGTTTTTGCCCCGAACCAAAAGCACCCGCGGAAATTCCTCCCTTGTAATCTCAAAATAAAGAAAACTCTTATCGTCTTTTTCTCTTATATTGTAAAGCGGCTCGTGCTTTTTAATGAGAGTGGCTTCAAGGATGAGCGCTTCCAGAGCCGTATCGGTCTTCCGGTAATCGATTTTCGCAATTTTTGAAACCAGTTTTTCGATCCTGGAATCGGGCTCGCCTCGCTTCACACGAGTCGAAGCGGGCGGGCGCATAAAGTAACTTGACACTCGCCGCTTCAAATTACCGGCCTTGCCGACGTAGAGAATCCGGCCTTGGGCGTCTTTCATGATGTAGACGCCGGGAGTTTCCGGAAAACCATCGTAAAGATTTTTCACCTCTTTTTTATTTGCGGTAGCCACACATTCAGAATAACCTCTGAACCGCCCAAAAATCAAAAAGCGATCTGCCCTAGGTTTTAACCTAGGTTAAAACCTAGGGCAGAACAAAATCCGCTCCGACCATGAAGTCGGAGCGGACCCTGAAAGCAAATCTAATTGCCCTGCGGAGCCTGCGAGCCCGGTTGGCCTTCCTGAGGCATAACCGGAGCTTGCGGTTCAGCCGGCATACTCGGTGACTCCGAAGGAGTCCCTGCCGGTTGCTGAGGCTCGCTCTGCGGGGTGCCCGTTGCCGGACTGCCCGTCTCTTGATTGATAAAATCCATAAAATTGCATTCTTTCTGCAGCAGTCGTGCAAAAAGAAAATTCATTTCAGTCGACCTTTTTCCGTCAAGGGTATCACGTAATGCTAGAGGATTGAGCTTGATTGTCAATCTAATGCGGGGATTTCAAAACTTTTTTCAGATATTCTCCCGTGAAACTGCCGGCTTTTTTGGTAACCGCTTCCGGCGTACCGGAAGCGACAATCTCGCCCCCCTTCTCGCCGCCCTCGGGTCCCAAATCGATAACCCAGTCGGCGGTTTTTATAACATCTAAATTATGTTCGATTACGACCACGGTATTGCCGCGAGCAACCAATCTGTCCAAAACCTTGAGCAAATTCTGAACGTCGGCAAAATGAAGGCCGGTTGTCGGCTCATCCAAAAGATATATTGTCTTTCTCGTGTCGCGCTTGCCGAGCTCGGCCGTAAGTTTGATGCGCTGCGCCTCGCCGCCGGAGAGGGTCGTCGCCGATTGCCCCAGCTCCAGATAGTCCAAGCCGACCTCTTCCAAGATTTTCAGCCGGTCGTAAAGCCAGGGAATGTCGCGGAAAAAATCCACCGCTTCCTCCACGGTCATTTTCAAAACCTCATAAATATTTTTACCTTCACCCGCTCCGCCGCGAGGCGAGTACTCCACTTCGAGCGTTTCCCGGTCAAAACGTTTCCCCTTGCAAACGTCGCAAGTGACGTAAACCGTCGGTAAAAAGTGCATTTCAATCGCAATCGTACCGTGGCCTTCGCAGTTTTCGCACCGCCCGCCCCGGACGTTGAAACTGAACCGGCCGGGCTTGTAACCGCGGACGCGGGCGTCTTCGGTTGAAGCGAAAAGTTCGCGGATGAAAGTCCAGGCGCCGACATAAGTGGCCGGATTGGAACGGGGCGTGCGGCCTATCGGCGACTGGTCGATGTTGATAACACGGTTCAGGTTTTCCAGTCCCGTCATGTCTTTGTGCATCCCGACTTTATAATTTGCGCCATTCCACATGTTGGCGAGCGTTTTGTAGAGAACGTCGTAAACAAGCGAGCTTTTGCCCGAACCGGAAACGCCTGTTATGGCCACGAACCGATGAAGGGGTATAGGCACGTCAATTTCTTTTAAATTATTCGCCGTAGCGCCCTTAATCACCAAGAAGTCGCTGTTCCGCGTGACCGGCCGCCGCTTCTCCGGCACGGGAATAAATTCCTTACCGTTTAGATAATCAATCGTCAAAGATTTCGATCCGCCAGCCGGCGGATTTTTCTTGAACACTTCGGGAATGGGGCCTTGGGCGACAATTTTGCCGCCGTGGACGCCCGCCCCCGGACCGATGTCCACCAGATAATCGGAGGAACGAATCGTTTCCTCGTCATGCTCCACCACCAGCACCGTGTTTCCCAAATCCCGCAAATCACGGAGAGTGCTGATAAGCTTGGCGTTATCGCGCTGGTGAAGACCGATAGTCGGTTCGTCCAAAATGTAGAGCGTACCGGTCAGGCGCGAACCGATTTGCGACGCGAGCCGGATGCGCTGAGCCTCGCCGCCGGATAAGGTCCCCGCCTTGCGGTTCAAGGTCAGGTATTCCAAACCGACATCAATCATAAACTTCAACCTGTTTTTTATTTCCCGAACCGGCGCGCCGGCAACTTCCGAATTAACCGCCGGCAACATCATCAAGCCCTCAAAAAATTCCACGGCTTCGGCAATCGAAAAGGCCGTCACTTCGGCAATGCTCTTGTTGTCTATCAAAACATTCAGGGCTTCTTCCTTGAGCCGCCGGCCGCGGCAGACGGGACAAATTTTTTCCGACCAGATGCTTTCCGTCCCCAAACCATGGCATTCGCCGCAAGCGCCGTAAGGACTGTTGAAAGAAAAAAGCCGCGGCTCGATTTCGGGAAAGGAAAAACCGTCCACCGGACAGGTAAATTTTGCCGAAAGCGGAGATTCAACGTCGTCGGCGATGACGGTCACAACATTATTGCCGTACTTTAAGGCCGATTCCACCGCCTCGGCGAGCCGCAAGCGGTTGTCCTTGTCGTGCATATCCAAACCGTCGGGCAAACGGTCAACCACCAATTCGATGGTATGAACCTTGTAGCGGCTAAGCTCAACCCGCTCCCGAAGGTTGTGAATTTTGCCGTCGATTCTCGCCTCCCGAAAACCGGCGTTCAAGAAATCGTAAAGAAGCTGGTAGTATTCCCCTTTCCGGCCCCGCACAGCGGGAGCCAAAATCACGAGGTTTTTGTCCGATTTTTTGGATTTGTAAATTTCCAAGACCGTATCCACTATTTCTTCGTTGGTCATCTTGCGGATTTCCTTGCCGCATTTCGGGCAATAAGGAATGCCGGTCCGGGCAAAAAGAACCCGGAGGTAATCGTAAATTTCGGTAATGGTCGCGACCGTCGAGCGAGGGTTCGACGAATGGCTTTTTTGGTCGATGGAAATCGCGGGCGAAAGACCGTCTATTTCGTCGACGTCGGGTTTGTCCAGCCGCCCCAAAAACTGCCGGGCGTAAGCCGAGAGCGATTCGATGTAGCGCCGCTGGCCTTCGGCGAAAATCGTGTCAAAGGCAAGCGACGATTTGCCCGAACCGGAAAGGCCGGTAAAAACCACCATCTTGTCGCGCGGAATCTCAAGATTTATGTTTTTCAGGTTGTGCTCCCTGGCGCCTTTTATTATTAATTTATCTTGCATTGATTCTCTTGTTTAATTCCTTCACCTCGTCCCTTAAAATGGCGGCCAGTTCCCGCTCCAAAGGAGCGAGGCTCGCCCAAATTTTATTTGGGCGGCAAAATCCCGCTTTTCTTTCTTAATATCTTTACCTCATCTCGCAGAATAGCCGCCAATTCAAAGTCCAGCTTACTCGCCGCTTCTTTCATTTCCTTCTCTTTTTTCACGATAAGTTCCCGAACGGCGGTTTTTGACTTCGGAAGCGGCTTTGTTTCAAGCTCCAATATTTCTTCGGCAGGAATGATATCGCTGATTTTCCTTACGATTGTCCGCGGGGTAATGCCGTACTTCTTGTTGTATTCAAGCTGAATTTTCCGCCGGCGCTCGGTTTCGTCAACCGCCCGTTTCACCGACCCGGTAATATGGTCGGCATAAATCAAAACCTCACCCCGGACATTGCGCGCCGCCCGGCCGATAGTTTGAATAAGCGACGTTTCCGAGCGCAAAAACCCTTCCTTATCGGCGTCCAAAATGGCAACGAGCGATACTTCGGGCAAGTCCAGCCCTTCGCGGAGGAGGTTTACGCCGACCAAGACGTCAAATCCGCCCGCGCTGGCGGAGCCTTTCCTCAAATTGGTGAGAATTTTAATCCTATCGAGCGTTTTTACATCGCTGTGAAGATAGGTAACCTTGATTCCCTTTTCTTCCAAGTAAGAACTCAAGTCTTCAGCCATGCGCTTGGTAAGAGTGGTAACAAGCACCCGTTCTTTTACCCCGACCCGTTCTTCAATCCGCGGAATCAAATCTTGAACCTCGCCGCGGGCGGGACAGATAGTTACTTTCGGGTCAATCAAACCGGTCGGCCGGATAATCTGCTCCACGATTTGCCCGCTCTTCTCCCGCTCATACGGTCTGGGAGTGGCGGATGTGTAAATAGTCTGCCCCACCTTTTTTTCGAATTCGTCGAATCTCAAGGGCCGGTTGTCGGCGGCCGAAGGCAGACGGAAACCAAACTCGATAAGCGCTCTTTTCCGCGAAGCATCGCCTTGAAACATGCCGTTCAATTGGGGCACGGTAACGTGCGATTCGTCGATTACGGTAAGGAAATCGGCTTGCCTGCTCGCTGTCGAATGGGGAAAATAATCCAAAAGAGTTTCCGGCGGCTCGCCGGCTCCCCGCCCCGAAAGATGCCTTGAATAATTTTCGATGCCGTTGCAGTAACCGATCTCGCGAATCATCGCCAAATCGCCGCGGGTCCGCCGCTCGAGCCGCTCGGCTTCGAGCAGTTTCCCGGTCTTCTCGAATAATTTAAGCTGTTCGGCCAGTTCCTTCTCTATCGCTTTTATCGCTCGTTCCCGCTCGGCGCGAGGAGTGATAAAGTGGCGGGCCGGCGCAAAACAAATTTCGTCCAAAACCGGGGTCTCCCCCGGCCGGAATCCTTCGGCTGGTTTTATCTCGTAAATTTTTTCTATCTTTCCATTTTTCAGTTCAAAATTGTAAATCATTTCCCGGTCGGGCGGCATTATTTCCCAGTTGTCGCCGTGAAGGCGAAAAGAGCCGCGCTTCAGGTCGGAATTGGTTCTTTTATACTGGAGTTCAATAAGTTTTCTCACAAACGACCGGCGGTCAATCTTATTGCCGGTTTTCAGGTGAAAAATGTTTTCGGCATAAACCTCCGGCGCCCCAAGGCCGTAAATGCAGGAAACCGAAGCGACCACGATTACGTCGCGCCTCGTAAGAAGAGCGGTTGTCGCCGCGTGCCGCAATTTATCTATTTCGTCGTTTATCATCGCCTCCTTGCCGATATAGGTATCGGTAGAGGGAAGATACGCTTCCGGCTGGTAATAATCGTAATAAGAAACGAAATAATGGACGGAGTTTTTCGGAAAAAGCTCGCGGAATTCGTTGGTAAGCTGGGCGGCAAGCGTCTTGTTGTGGGCGATGACGAGTGTCGGCCTATCAACTTTCGCTATGACATTGGCAACGGTAAAAGTCTTGCCCGAACCGGTAACTCCGAGAAGCGTCTGATACTTAAAATCCTTTTTCAAACCCAAAACCAGCGATTCAATCGCTTTGGGTTGGTCTCCATCGGGCAGGTTTTTCGAAATTAATTCGAACATGTAAACGCGGGAAAAGCCCCACTTCTCGGGTTTCGGGGGTACCCATAGAGTAACTCAGTTTCGGGGGTTTAGGAAGCTTCGCCTCCGCCCAACACCGGCTTGTATTTCTCAAGCAACCTCTCGGCGATGAAAAAGGAAAGAAACGCTACCGCTATGCCGCCCAAGACATCCAGAGGCCAGTGAACACCGGCAACAATTCTCGAGACACCGACTAAAAACGACAGGCCCAGAAACCAGGACCCCCAGAAACGGTTGAAATAAAAAATGGCGAAAGCGAGAGCAAAAAGAAACGTCGTGTGGCCGGAAGGAAAAGCCGGATTCAAATCCATAAAAAGCGGCTCGAAGCCCAGGCCCTCGTATGGCCTTGCCCTGTCGTAAAAAAAGCGGATAACTTCCGTAAATATTCCCCTTGAGATAACCGCCGTTAAGGCCACCATGACGAAAGCGAAAATTTTTTCCTTGGAGCCCTTCAGGCTGAAAACGAAAAAGAGCGTTCCTAAGACAAGAAAATAAATGAGATAATTCGCCAAAAAAACGATTAAACCGTCGAGGAGGGACGAGCGTCCGGCAACGGTGTGAAAAATTTCGAAAACAAAAACGTCCATTATTGTCTCACAAAAGGCATCAAACCCATAACCCGGGCCCGTTTTATGGCGCGGGCAAGACGGCGCTGATGCCTGGCACAAACACCGGTGTGGCGCGGGTCGATAATTTTCGCCTGACTCGAAACATAACGTTTCAGCGTTTCAACATCCCGATAATCGACTTCGTTGACGTCTTTTGAACAAAAATTGCACTGTTTCATGGATTAGAAATTGATATCTTCCGGTTTTATCTCTTCGTCGTCAATGTTGATTTCGGGAAGGACTTCTTTTTCTTCTTCGGCCGGGCGGGAGACGGGCTTTGTTCCGGCTTCGGGAGAAGAACCCGAGCGCGGACCGAATTGAATTCTTTCGCAAACGATTTCCGTCGTTCGCCGGTTTTGGCCTTGATTATCCTGCCAGCTTCGGGTTTGCAGCCTGCCCTCAACCATCGCCAAGCTCCCCTTCTTCAAAAACTGGTTGACTGTTTCCGCCTGACGACCCCAAACAACGACATTGTGAAACTGGGTGTCGGATTGGCGCTCACCCGATTTGCTGGTCCAAATTCTGTTCGTCGCTATGGAAATAGTCGTCACCGCCTGGCCGGAAGGAGTATTCCGAAGCTGAGGATCCTGGGTAAGACGCCCTATTAAAAATACTTTGTTTAGGTTCATCCCGTTAGAAGTCTGTTTTATTTAATATTGACCTTGTTATATTGGTGAATAATGATTGACTTGGTTTGTTCTCGTTAGTGCCCTGCATAAAAATTCCAATGGAATTTTTATGCCTAGGACTTCTAACGGGATTCATATGCTTTTATTTTAGTATTTCCTCGATTTTTTTCTCAAGCTCCTCGTTCGTCAAAACGGGGTCGGTGCGCCTCTTTGACTCTTCCTGCTTCTTGTAGACCGCGACGGCTTGAGGAACCCTTCCGGCGTCTCTTGTGCCGGCTTTCTTTTCCTCGAATTTGGCGACCATGTAACGGAACAGGTTTTTCTCCAGCTTCAGTTCTTTGGAGATTTTTTCCAAATCTTCCGGCTTGGCTTCAAACCGGAAAGAACCCAAAAAACCGTACTCGCTTTTCATTATGGGATAAGCCAGACGGATTTTTCTGATTTCGGCAGCGGGTTGGACCTCCACCCCATGGCTGGAAAAAATCTTCCCAATCGGCGAGGCGTCTTCCTCCTTTAAGATGAATGTGATTTCATACATAATCCGCTCTTATTGGGTATAAAATATCAGATTTTTTCCGCCACGTCAATTTCTTCTTCCGGCGTTTCCGGAGGAGCGGGATAAAACTTTTCCCTGAGTATTTTGATTTCCGCTTCGTCTATGCCCGTAAAGCCCGTACCAACCGGGATAAGTTTGCCGATAATCACGTTCTCTTTGAGACCGCGAAGAATATCAACCTTGCCCTCGCAAGCGGCATTTACCAAAACCCGGCTCGTTTCCTGGAACGACGCCGCCGAAAGGAAACTTTCCGTCGTAAGAGACGCCCGAGTAATGCCCATGATGAGCTGGATACCCTTGGCCGGAGTTTTGCCGGCTTTTTTAATTTCCCGATTAACCTCCTTGAACTTCGATTTTTCGAGAACGTCGCCGACCATGAAATTCGTATCGCCGGCGTCTTTTATGAGAACTCTGCCGAGCATCTGCCTCACGATTATTTCTATGTGCTTGTCGTTGATTGAAGTTCCTTCGGGGATGTAGATTTTTTGGACTTCGTTGATGATATATTTCTTTACCGCTTCGATACCCTGATAAGCCATGAGCTCCCTCAAATCCATCGGGCCTTCGCTCAAGGGCTGACCCTTGGCAACATTGTCTCCTTCTTTCACTAGGACATCTACACCCATCGGAACGAGATATTCCTGAAGAGTTTTTTTCTTTTTCGATTTCTCGGCAACTTCCTTTACTTTCACGATTTTGGCGAGTTCACCTTCCTCAATCGCTTCCACCCGACCGTCGTTTTTGGCGATTACGGCCTTACCTTTCGGCGGCCTCGCTTCAAAAAGCTCTTCAACCCGCGGCAAACCGGTTGTGATATCAACGCCGGCTATGCCGCCGATGTGGAAAGTTCTTAAAGTAAGCTGAGTACCCGGTTCACCGATGGACTGAGCGGCGATAATGCCGACCGCCTCGCCGACTTCAATCGGCTTTTCGGTTGTAAGATCGGCGCCGTAACAGACGGCGCAGATGCCGTAGGTGGCTTTGCAGGTTATGGGCGATTTTACTTTGACCGACTCAATCGCCGATTCCTCTATTTTTTCGGCCGCCGCCCGGCTTATTATTTCTCCCGCCCTGACCAGAATTTTGCGCTCAATCTTTATATCCGCAAGGCTCGTTCTCGAATAAACCCGCTCGGCAAAAGAATATCCGAATTCTTTTCCTTCTTTCTTTGTTATTTCAATCCCTTCCTTGGTCCGGCAATCGCGCTCTTTGACGATCAAATCCTGGGCGACGTCCACCAATCGCCGGGTAAGATAGCCGGCGGAAGCGGTTTTCAAAGCCGTGTCGGTTGAACCTTTCCGGGCGCCGTGGGTGGAAATGAAGTATTCCAAAATTTTGTGGCCCTCTTTGAGCGAGGTTTTAACCGGAAGCTCGATTGTTTCGTTTTTGGGGTTGGTCATAAGACCTTTCATGCCCATCGTCTGATTCAACTGGTTCCAGTTGCCGCGGGCGCCCGAAGAAATAATGGTATGGATGGGATTGTCGGGAGTAAGACTCTTGGCAACAAGTCCGCTTATTTCCCTCAAAACTTTGGTCCAAACACTTATCACATTGCGCTGTCTTTCTTTTTCCGTAAGAAGCCCCTCGTGGAACTGGCTCTGAATCAAATCCGTTTCCCTGTTCCCTTGCTGAATGATTTCTTCCTTTTCGGCCGGGATGACAATATCGTCAACGCTCCAGCTTACGGCGGAAAGGGTCGCGTACCGGAAACCCAAGTCTTTTATCCGATCGAGATACTCACGGGAAGTTTCGATGCCGTAACGATTGATGATTTCGGAAATAATTTCGGCCAGGGCTTTTTTGTTCAGATGTTCGTTTACGAAACCAAAATCGGTCGGCAATTCGCGGTTGAAAACCAGGCGTCCGTACGACGTCTCTATAATTTTTCCGTCAACGGGAATCTTTATCTTCGCGTTCAAGTCGAGAAGCTCCGACTCCAAGGCGAGGGTCGTTTCCGTAAAGCTCGAAAAAACTTTTCCTTCGCCCGCCACACCCGGCCTGATATCGGTAAGATAGTAAATACCGAGGACAACGTCCTGAGTCGGCGAAACAATCGGCTCGCCGTTTGCGGGTTTTAAAAGGTTTTTGCCGGCATCCATTAATTTGTTCGCTTCGTATTGGGCTTCGACCGTAAGCGGCAAATGAACGGCCATTTGGTCGCCGTCGAAGTCGGCGTTGAAAGCGGTACAAACCAAGGGCGGAATTCTTATCGCCAAGTCTTCGATAAGCCGGGGCGTAAAAGCCTGAATGCCCAAGCGGTGGAGAGTCGGCGCCCGGTTCAAAAGCACTTTTTTGCCTTCGATAACTTCTTCGAGAATGGCCCAGACATCCGGCGTCCCCTGCTCAATCAGCCGGTTCGCTTGTTTGATGTTATAGGCGTATCCCCGCTCGATTATTTTCCAGATGACGAACGGGCGGAAAAGTTCGAGAGCGAGATTTTTGGGAAGTCCGCATTCATTGAGCTTCAATTCGGGGCCAACCACGATAACCGAACGGCCGGAATAATCCACCCGTTTGCCAAGAAGGTTCTGCCGGAAACGGCCCTGCTTTCCTTTTAAGAGGTCGGCAAGCGACCGCAACGGACGGCGGCGACTCGAGAGAATCTGGCCGGTCGAAGCGGCGTTATCGATCAGGGCGTCAACCGCTTCCTGAAGCATTCTTTTTTCGTTCGTAATAATCACATCCGGCGCTTTGAGTTCAACTAGTTTTCTCAGGCGGTTATTGCGGTTGATAACCCGCCGGTAAAGGTCGTTCAAGTCGGCGGTGGCGTAACGACCGCCATCCAAGGCGACCATCGGCCGGAGCTCCGGCGGCAGAATCGGCAAAACGGTAAGAATCATCCACTCGGGCCGGGAATTCGATTTTACAAGAGAACTTAAAAGGCGAAGCCGCTGCAGCACCCGCCGCTTTTTGTTGGCGTCCCGCAAACTCTCGAGTTCTTTTCTCAGCCTTTTGGCCGTTGCCTCTAAGTCCATCCCCTCCAAAATTTTTCTTATCGCTCCCGCTCCGCGGTCCGCTTCGAAAACGTCGCCGAAAACGCGAGCCAGCGAATAATACTCAGCCTCGGTAAGCATCAGCCCCGGCCGCAAAACAGAGAGAATTTCTTCCTGTTTTTTCCGCGCGTCTTCGAGGTCATCGCTGTTTTTTCCCTTCTTGAGGGTCTTGAATTCCTGTTTCAATTTGCCGAGAGCACGCTCTTTCGCCTCGCCGTTTACGGAGGTGACGATAAAAGCGGCGTAGTAAATAACCTTCTCCAGTTTCGGCACGGAAATATCGAGAAGTAGACTCAACTTCGAAGGAACGGTTTTTAAAAACCAGGTGTGGGCAACCGGCGACTCGAGAGTGACGTGGCCCATTCTCTCCCGCCGCACCTGAGACCTCGTCACTTCCACGCCGCATTTTTCGCAGACCACGCCCTTGTACCTTATTTTCTTGTACTTGCCGCAGTAACATTCGTAATCTTTAGTCGGTCCGAAAATTCGTTCCGAGAAAAGGCCGTCTTTTTCCGGACGCTGGGTCCGGTAATTCAGCGTTTCCGGTTTCGTCACTTCTCCGTACGACCACTTCAAAATCTCCTCCGGCGAGGCAATTTTTATGGAAATGGACTTCACGTCCGCGTTTCTGCTGTTAGAATTCATCCCGTTAGAAGTCTGTTTTTAATGTTTGACCTTGTCATATTGGTGAATATAGTAGTTTGCTTGGTTTATCCTTGTTAGACCCGAGCATAAAAATTTCGTTGAAATTTTTAGTGCCAAGGA